>NZ_JBUPZY010000002.1:0-537323 GCF_055524115.1 Marinobacter sp. V34
CAGCTTGCAGTAGCAGAGCCTGGAAAGGTACTCGGTCAGTTCAAAGCGGGCGACCACGAACAGGTCTTTGGGGAGTTGGCCAAGGGTGGCCGTGAACTGCAGTCCGGTTGCCTGGGGCATGTCTTCGATCCTTGAAGCAGAAAATCCTGAACCGCCAATACGGAAAACATCCTGTTTCCGTATTGGCTCTGGTGCATAGTCTAATACAGACTGCGTGGTATCTGGTACCCCGCCAACAATTCCTGTGTGAACGGGTTGGTATTGCTGCCCGCATGCAGGCGATACCGCATTTCGCCGTCGTCCAGCGCAAACCGCACATCCACGGCGCTGCTGCTCACTCCGGTGATATCTGCCTCGTCCAGCAGGCGGAACAGCGCCCAGGGGCCATTTTCAGAAACACTGCGCGGTGACCGGTTCACTTCCGTGGGCACCAGGGTCACCCTGCTCTCAACCGAATCCCTCAGCGTATTGGGCCAGACCAGCGGAATGCTCTGGCTTGGGCCATGGCTGAATTCAACCAATTGTCCGTCCACGTTCATCACGCTGCGGCGTTTGTTGGACGACAGGTGCAACGGCTCCAGGGCAAACTCAACATCCAGTGAGCCGCTGCGGGTGAAGAAGGCGCGGCGGATATTCTCGGCTTTCTCCAGCGAGGCCAGCACATCGCGGCGAACCAGGCTGGCGCGTTTGGAGCCGGCAATATGTTCCGGGTGGTCTTCCAGGAACAGTTTCAGGTTCTCTTTGTAGAACTGATCCAACACACCGTCCGGGGCGAAGAAGCGCTCAAAATCCTGCAGCGCAGCGTCGCGGCCCGCTCCCGGGTTGAACGGGTAGTGCCTGGCCAGGCTCTGCTGGAACGGTTGATAGACTTCCTGGTACCACTGGCGTTCAAGCTGCGCCACGGCCTGATCCAGAACCACGCGCCAGCTTTCCGAAGCCAGCTTCTCAAGCATGCGGTCCAGCGGTGCCGGCTGATTCGAGGCTACCCGTTGCAGGGTGAAAATCGGGTCTGCGCCTTGCAACCCCATCCGGGCACGGGCGGCGGAAAGTGCCGCCTTGCCGCGATCCGGGGCTTCCTGAATGCCGCGCAGATAGGTGTGCAGGTTTTGAACGACCTCCATCACTTGTTCCATATCGCTGGAGTCATCACCCTGCTTGTCCATCAATGCGTTCAGGTCGATAAACTGCCGCTCGATCTCCTGAACCATCTGGAAGTGGGCGGACTGCTCCATTACTTTGCGAGCCGCCTCGGCTTCTTCGCTGCCACCGGGAATCAGGCGGGTATTAGCGGTTACCTGTGCCAGCAACTGGTTCAGCGGTTCGTGGCCGCTGGTCAGGCTCTCCAGAACACGTACACCATGGTTAAGGTCGCTGAAGCTCTGGATATCCAGCCGGCTCAGGGCTCGACGCCAACTCGCCACATAGTTTTCCGCGTACAGGGATTGCAGTTGTGCCTGCAGCCTCGCCTCATCCGCCTTGCTGAAATTCACATCATCGCGGCGGCCCAGTACCCAGGCGTCCACCAGTGCCAGTTCCGTGACCGACCCGGACTTGCGCAGGAACCAAGAATCCAGACCCTCACGAGTGAGCAAGGATGGAATCACGATGGGATCTTCCTGTTCGATGCTCTCCTCGTCAAAAGGCTCACCGAATTCATCCAGACGCATGAACACGGTGCTGAAAGCCGGTCCGGACTCCCGGGCCAGATCCAGCGGTGAGCGGAAGTTCTGCTCTGCTTCTTTCTCCAGATCCCGATAAACCCGGTCCGGAGTCGCAATGCGTCCGAGTTCATGCTGGGCCCATTGGACACTGCTGCGAAATGGCGCCAGGGCCATGTCGGCGGTCTTGTCACCCGCGTCCACCCGCTGGTTCAGGTCCGTGTGTAGCATGGCGTAGTCCAGGTGACTGAGCAGCCGGTGTTGCAGGTCCCGCTGCGCCGGGTAAGCCCGTTGCCAATAATCGCTCATGTAGCTGTGGACAATGTCCCGGCGGCGACCGCTGGCATCGTAAAGCATCCGCAACACGCGCAAGTGATCGAGGCGCTCGGAACTGGTGTCCGGGGCATCGCTCATTTCTTCCATCACGCCCAACATCAGTGCCGGCAAAAACTGGTAGGCCAGCATGTCCAGGTAGGATTCTTCCACTTCCGGGCCAACCTTGTGCCCCTTGTACAGGCCCATGTCTGAGACAACGGCAGGCTCCGCTCGGTAATCTCCGAACGCCAGCGTGGCCTCCTGCAACTGGTCCAGCGGTTCCAGCAGGTTGCGGCCGGTAGTGTCGGGCTCGTAACCAATAGGGCGCCAGTTATCGATAAAGCTGCGCACCCGCTCCTCGACTGCGGCGGCAGCCTGGGCGTTCTCAATGAAGTAGTGTTGCCACCCGGCGGTCATACCCAGGCCAGCGGCAACGGCTACTACAGCCGCGACCGCAATGCGGCGACGCCGGCTGCCGACCACTTTCTGGTTGTCACCAGCCAAGCCCGCTTCGCGATAGATGATGTTGGGAAAGAGTTTTTCAGTGAACAGGCTTGAAGACTGCCCACCACGCTGCGCCGGCTGTATCGGGCCAGCCAGCCCATAGTTCGCGGCAGCCGCGGAGACAAACGCATCTTCCGGTACACCTTCCTGAACCACGGAAGTAAAGTAGGTGCCTCGTACCAGGGCCGGGGTTGAAAAAGCATCCGCAGAAAGCAGATCAGCCAGAAACTGTTCAAGCACCGGCTTCAGGCCGGCCAACTGGCGGGTAAAGGAGTATGCAGCTGCACGCTCTTCGGCGTCCCGCGTTGCAGACAACACGTCTGGAAGACGCTCACCGAGTTGTTCCGCAAGTTTGCTGAAGCTTTGATCAAACTCGCCCAGCCAGTCGTCGGCGTCCAGTTGGCCGTCCAACTGAAAGGTAAATCCCAACGGTTGTTCACGCTCGGCTTTGGAGAGGGTACGGGCAAACGGAGCAAAGCCGTAGAGCAGATCCATTTTGGTAAAGCTGATGTACACCGGCAGTTGGGAACCTAGCTGTTCCATCAACTCCCTCAGCCGGGTGCGCAACAGTATGGCTTGGGCCTGGCGCTGCTTTTCATTGCCGGTACTCAGGCGGGCAAGGTCAACCGCCAGCACAACACCGTTCAAGGGGCGCTGGGGCCGGTTCTTTTCCAGCCAGGTGATAAAATGAGTCCACAGCCGCTGCTGGATATCGCTGGTGGCGCCCTCGCCGTCGTTCTGGCTCAGCAGTTCGCCATCCGGATCAATCAGTACGCCGTTATCGCCCACCCACCATTCAAAACCGAACGGGTTACGCTCGGTGCGGGGATTGCGGGTAACGTTGGTGAGGGTGTAGGTCTGCCCCGAGCGCTGGATGAGACTGGTTTTACCGGCATCTTCCAGGCCCATCACCAGGTACCAGGGTAAACGATAGACACCCTTTCGGCCCGACAGGTTGCTCTTGAGTTCCGTCAGGCGGCGATCAAGTAGGCGCTGTTGGCGTCGTTCCAACGGCAGGATGGGGTCTTCCTCTTCCTTCTGTTCTTCCGCCTTGGCGACGTTCACTTTGCGCAGCTTGCGCGCCAGCATCATGCCCCAGACCATGGCCACCAGCAGTACCACCACCAGGGTCACCAGGGCACGCATCTGCCAGGCCGCCAACGGGTATTCACCGCCGATTTCCAGGCGCGGCCCCAACCACCAGGTTGCGGCCAGCAGTACCACCACACCCAGCGCCAGGGTAATCGGCGCCGCACTTCGCACATAGGGCAGTATCCGTCGTCCAATGAGTAGGGCTTGTCTCCACATGGTGTCCATTCCTGTCAATTTGATCCGTCAGTTGTTAGGCAAGTCTGTCCAGCCGGGCCACCAGGCCTGGCTCCCAGTCTTCAAGATTCATCCCGCGGGTCTGCTCACGCAGATCCTGCAGCTGTTGTTTCGCCAGGCTTTTCATGCCGCTGTCTTTCATCAACTGGCTGCTCATCAGCCGCCAGTAGAATCGATCACGGGGCTCGCGGGCGGAGTCCAGGCCTTCTTCCAGGAGCTTCATGGCCGGAGCCAGGCCTTTCTTATCCATAATTCCGCGGGCATCGTCGTAAGCCTGCTCCCAGGAACTTGCGCCGCCAGCGGAGCCACCCTTCGCCGGGCCACTGAGCATCCAGTCAGCTACCGCTTTGGGTAAAAAAGGAGTGCCGTCGTTAAAGGTCATGTCCGCCAATTCTGGCAACCGTTCAACGAAGGCTTTGACCGCCGTGCGGATAGCTTCGGCACAGGTCTCATGCCCCAATGCAGACGCCACCTGCGCACTCAGCCAGTGGCCTTCCAGCCAGAACGGGCTGACCGACAGGCTTTGTTCAATGCGCTGCCACAGGGCCCCGTCCGGGGACTTGGACAGGCTTTCGCGGTAGTCGGCCACGCGATCGGCACTCACCGCAGCGAGGTCGCTCTTAATACCGTCGCGTGCTGGTGGAACCGAGGTGATGCTCTGCCAGATAGCGTAGCGACGGAGTTGATAGCCCAACGCGTCGGCGGGGGTGGTTTCAGTCAGCATATCCGCCACTTTAAGCAGACTCTGACGGGTAGCGCGCTCGTTGGCGGGGTCCAGGGTCAGACTGCCCAGAGAAGCGGAAGAAGTGCTGCTGGCTTGTGACAGGGATGAGCCAGCCGATGACGTACCCGCGCTTTCGGTATTGTCGGTGGCTTCCGACGGCCTGGGCGCATCGGAAGGCGATGGCAGTTTTTCCACGGCCCGACGCAAGTCGACCAGGCCGTCATCCGGCAACTCCAGAGCGCTCGCCTGTTCCAGCAGCCTGCCGAGCGTGGTCAGGCAGAATTCCCGGCCATCACCTACGCCGCCGTCGAAGCTCAGTGCCGACACTTCCTTGAGAGCCCGTTGCAGAATCTGGGACATCAGCATCTTGCGGGCGCGTTTGCCCTTGTCGCCAGGATAAGGCCAGGCATCGTGCCACCAGGTGTCCAGTACCCGGTGCAACAGGTACAGCGACAGGGCAAACCGTTCACCGTTGCCACCACGCTGCAGGCACAGCATAAGAAACCCCAGCACCTTGAGGTCCTTGCTGGTGTCCGACAGCAGACGAAGCGACTCGCTTTCCACCTTGCCCCATTCAACACCGGTGTGGGCCAGCGAGCCCACTTTCATAATCTCGTTTTCGAGGTATTCCATGGTGGGGTCGTCCATCAGGGTCTCACCCGTGGCGCTCTCACCGGAAAGCCTATTCAACACCTGTTCAACGTATGGATGCTGTTCTACTGCCTGCATGTCCAATCCCTGTCTTTGCAAATGGCACTACAAATTCTTGATAAAGATCACTACCAGCCACACGCTTCCCGCAGTGGCTCAAGGGTGTCCCGAAACCCGGTCAGGTCGAACATCAATCCGTCGACGACGCCGCTGGACGAGGCCACGGTCACGCCAGGTGCGGCGGCCATGCTCCGCACGGTTCGAATCGCGGGCAGGCCCCGACCACCACTGATCACGAAACCGTCGTCCCGGACCCGCCAGATCTGACGGCCCTGGCCAAAATCGACGGTGACCCGTTCCTCTTTCACTGCCTTCGGCATCATCAACGTCAGTTCGGTGATGTTGTTGTGACACTGCACCGCCAGCAGAGGCCGCGGCGGTTTGACCCCAAGGGCACTGAGCGTCAGCAGATGCCCCGCAAGCTCCGAGGTGTTGCGGTATAACGGACCGTCACCCGGGCGACGGCGCTGTTCCTGTGCGAAGGCCTGACGCCAGCGTTCTGGCTGGTTACCGACGATGGCGTCCTCAACCGCCACTGAAAACGGGGTGCCGAACACTTCGTCAAAACACGCCAACCGTTCAAGGCGCTGGCTCTCTTCGGTACACGCCATGGCCTCGGCCACCTGGGGATTGCCCTGTGAATTGGCGGCCTGGGACATCGTAATACCAAGGGCGCAGAGCACAGTGGCAAGGAGGCTATTACTTCGAATACTTGGGTTCACGCTTCTGTCACCTGATACTTCAGACATTTATGGGCCAGGGTGCGTTTGGGCAGCCCCAGGCTTTCTGCCGCCTGGGCGCGGTTGCCACCGTATTGGCGCAAACGCTCACGGATGATGGCTGCCTCGAACGCCTGGGCCGCGGCCCGGAGGTCGTCCACTTCATCCGCCTGTGGCAGCCCGGGGACGGCAGTAGCCTGAAAGTCGCTGGCAATACAGGTTTCCTGGTTTGGAAACAGATCGTCCAGGCGCAGCACTTCCGGCTGAATATCGTCACCCACCGGGGTTTGCAGGCAGGCAAACTCGACAATGTTCTTCAGTTCCCGGGCATTACCGGGAAAGTTATATCCCGCCAGCATACCCAGGGCATGACTGCTGATACCCAGCGGGCCGGCCCCCTCTCGGGCGGTATATTCGCGGATAAAATGCCGGCACAGGGGCTCCAGGTCTTCCGGGCGTTCCCGCAACGGCTTGACCCGTAACGGGAACTGGCTGAGCCGGTAGAACAGGTCACGGCGAAACCGGCCCTCTTCGATACAGTCGCTCAAAGGTTGATGGGTGGCCGCCACGAGGCGGAAATCGGAGTGTTGTTCCTGCTGAGCACCGAGTGGGCGGAAGCGACGGCCCTCCAGCACCCGTAACAATTTGGACTGCAGCGCCATGGGCATATCGCCAATTTCGTCCAGGAACAGCGTGCCACCATCTGCCTGGGCAAGCAGGCCCTCCTTTGCCCGATCAGCTCCTGAGAAAGCGCCCTTGGTATGACCAAAGAGTTCGCTTTCCAGCAATGAGTCCGGGATGGCCGCGCAATTGACCACCACCAAGGGGCCTTCGGCGCGATCTGAAAAACGATGGATGCCCTGGGCCACAAGGTCCTTGCCGCAGCCGGTTTCACCCTGCACCAATACTGACAGCTGGCTACCGGCGGCCCGCACAATCTGGGCACGCAGGTCGGTCATGGTCTTGGAATTGCCAACCAGAGTGTTCGCCAATTCTTCACAGCGCTGGCGCACGGCTTCGGCGTCGTGAAGATGGTCGAGTGAGCGTTTGAGCATGCGCCTTTGCCATACCTGGTCACTGGTTTTGAGCTGGCTGACCCATTGGTGGGACAGCAGGGTCAGCAGGCCACGGTACAGTGGCTGGGCGGTGATGCCTTCCCACTCGGGTTCTTCATTGCAAAGTACCAGGATGCCGAGGGTGCGGCCGTCTTCGCCTTTGATGGGTTCCAGCCAGAATGAGCGGGGGCGGTTGCTGGCGTCGACCAGGGCCTGAAAGCCCGGATGATCAAGGCGGTAGCTGGCGGCCCGTGACAGTTCCCTGGGTTTGCCCTGTTGCAGCAGGTGGGCAAAGGGGTGGCTGAAGTCGCCGCAGTCGAATTCGCCCTGCTCGCCCAGTGCCGCGCAATGTAGGGTGCGGCCGCTGAGGTCGAGTTCCAATGACCAGCAGCGGGTGAGGCCGAAGGTGTTTTCGAGTTGCCGTGAGGCGACTTTTAGCAGGGTTGGCAGGTTGTCCTGCCGGAGCAGTTCAACCGCCAGATCTATGCCGGTGTGCAACTCCGTCTGCATCCGTCCCATTCTTTTTATCCCTTTTCCTTGTCCCCTAAGGACCGCGAACCGTGCGAATTCACTTTCCGAAACACGCTGTGAATACATCCCTGTACGCTCGGCTCCGCCATCCATGGCTCCGCACGGTTTCGGAAAGTGAATCCGCACGGCCCGCTACTTTGCAGTTGGCTTAGGCAACGGTACCTGTGAACTTGTTGTCTTCGACGCCGAGTGTCACCTTTGTGACTGGCTCTCTCGCTGCCAGCTTCTCCAGCAACGCCAGCGATACCGGCGGCAATAGTTCACCTTCAATAATCGACTCCAGCATCCTCGCGCCATTTTCACTTCGTGTCGCACGGCTGCGGATGGCTTCCACCAGGCCGTCTTCCAGTTCCACGTTGGTGTGGTAACGGTCGCCGATCTGGGTGGCCAGGCGGTCGAGTTTGTCGCCAACGATGCGGTTGAGGGTTTCTTCGCCCAGCGGCAGGTAGGGCACGACTTCCATACGTGCCAGCAATGCCGGTTTGAAGAAGTCCGCCAGTTCCGGGTACAGCGCTTCCTCGATTTTTTCAGGCTCGTCCGCGTGTTTGACGATGGTCTGGTAGCCCAGGTTTGAGGTGAGGAAGAACACCACGTTCTTGCAGTCGATCAGGCGGCCTTCGCCGTCGGCCAATTCGCCTTTATCGAAGGCCTGGTAGAACAGGTTGAGCACTTCCGGGTGGGCTTTTTCGACTTCGTCGAGCAGCACGACCGAATAGGGCTTCTGGCGGATGGCCTCGGTGAGGATGCCGCCTTCGCCGAAGCCCACGTAGCCCGGCGGTGAACCGATCAGGCGGGAGACGGTGTGTTTCTCCTGGTATTCGGACATGTTGATGGTGGTGAGGAACTGGCGGCCGCCGTAGAGCAGTTCGGCCAGTTGCACCACGGTTTCGGTTTTACCCACACCGCTGGGGCCGGCCAGCAGGAAGGCGCCCATGGGGCGGCCGGGGCGACGTAGGTCGGCACGTGCGGTCAAAAGGTGCTGGTGCAGCGCGCCGATGGCGGTGTCCTGGCCTTTGATGTGCGATTGCAGATACTCCGGCAGGCGGGTGATCTTTTCCAGCTCGTCGGCGGTCATGCGGTTGACCGGAATACCGGTCCAGTCGGCGATGACTTCGGCCACCTGGCGGGCGTCGACTCTCGCATGCACCAGAGGCTCGTCGGCCTGCAGTTCCGCCAATTCCTGTTCGATGGCCGCAGCCTCGCTTTTCAGGTCCGGACGTTCTTCGTTGGTTTCCGGCGTGGCGTCTTCCGCTGATACGTCCGCGTCAGTCTCGGCAGTGTCCTCGCTCAACAGTTGCTCGCGAATGTCGACGAGACGCGCCACCAGTTCCCGCTGGTCGTTCCAGCGCTGTTCCAGTTCTTCTGCTTCCTCGCGCAGGGTTTCCAGGCGCTCCACCAGTTCTTTTTCACGCTGGTGGTCGATGGCCTGCCCTAGGGTCTGCTCGCGGGTCATCATTTCCTGTTCCATTCCCAGCTGATGCAGTTCGCTGCGAACGTGGCTGAGGCGGCGTGGTGATGTGCTGAGGTTGAGGCTGACGCGGGCACAGGCTGTATCAAGCACGTCGATGGCCTTGTCCGGCAGCTGGCGCCCTGCCAGGTAACGGGCAGACATGTCGGCGGCGGCTTTCAGGGCGCTGTCCGCGACGAGCACCTGATGGGCTTTTTCATAAACCGTGCGCAGGCCACGGAGAATATGAACCGCCTCGGCCGGGGTGGGTTCGTCCAGAGCCACCGGCTGGAAACGACGGCTCAGGGCCGGGTCTTTCTCGAAATACTTTTTGTACTCACGCCAGGTGGTCGCGGCAATGGTACGCAGTTCGCCACGGGCCAGGGCCGGCTTGAGCAGGTTGGCAGCGTCGGAGCCGCCTTCGCTGTTGCCGGCGCCGATCAGAGTATGGGCTTCATCGATGAACAGGATGATAGGCGTGGCGGAGCTTTTAACCGCTTCGATCACGCCTTTTAGACGCTTCTCGAACTCGCCCTTAACCGAAGCACCGGCCTGCAACGCGCCCATGTCCAGGGTCCAAAGCTCTACGTTGCCCAGGCGTTCGGGCACATCGCCGTTAACAATACGCAGGGCCAGGCCCTCGACAACGGCGCTTTTGCCAACGCCGGCATCGCCCACCACGATGGGGTTGTTTTTGCGACGACGGCAGAGGATGTCGATCATCTGGTCGATTTCCGCGTCACGACAGACCACCGGATCCAGCTTTTTATCCCGGGCCAGTTTGGTGAAGTCGGTGGCGTAGCGCTTGAGCGGGTCCATGTCCACCTGAGCTTTGTCGGCTGCAGAGGGGCCATCCTCCGCGCGGGGTTGCTCTATTGAGCCCCGTGTCATGGAATTGAACTGGCGCCGAAGTTGTTCCCGGTTAATGTCCTGCAGCCGTTGGCTGACCTGAGGCATTAGATAACGATCCGCATTCATCAGCAGCGCCAGCATAATGGCACCTGAACGCAGTTCGGTATGGCCCAGCTCTGTGGACGCAAACAGCCAAGCATCCTGCAGCAATTCTATCAGTAGAGGCGAGAACGACGGATACGGCTCCGCCGACTGACGCTCGCCGTTAAGGCTGTCGCCGACAACCGGTTGCAGGTTGAGATGATCAATGCCGGTGCTCTCCAGAATCTGGCGCACATCGGTAAACGGTGTTTCCAGCAGCTTGAACAGCAGGTGGGCCGGAGTGATTTCCGCTCCCTGGCGGCTGATACACAACGCCGCCGAGCCTTCCAGACCCTGACGACAAATCTCGTTGAGGCGCCCAATCAGCGCCGGCAGTTCTACCCGAATCACAGTGATCTCCTTATTTCGGGAGTTGTTCCAGTACGCTGAGCACATCCCTGATGCGTTCGTTCAGCGCTATGTTGTAAAGCGTGTATACCCCGGCCATAGCGGCCACAAACAGGCCACCAATCCCCCAAAGGGGTAGGCCTGTCCGCAGCCGGTTGCGAGCCGGGGTTACGTTATCCAGCGCGCTGGATAACGGCTGCGGTTCCTCGTCGCGGCGCAGCCCGCGAATCTGTTCGTACAGCCCGCGAACAATCTGCTCGTATTCATCACGGCCGTTGGCCATCACCTTGTATCGGCCCTCAAATCCCAGGCACAGAGACAAGTAGATGAATTCCAGCATGTCGCGGTAACGCTCGGGTTCCTGCTCCATGCGGGCGGTGATGGCGAACACCTTCTCACCACCCCAGGTTTCGTTGTGGAAGCGGGACAGCAGCGAATGTTGGGACCACACGCTATGGGCGCCCCAGTCGGTTCCCAGTACGGCCTCGTCGATAAAGGCACAGAGTACGTAGCGATAGGCCACCACGGTCGGCCGCTCGTAACCCTGCTCCACCAGTTCCCGGTCGATGGCTGCCACTTCGTCCACCACCTGCTGGTACAGGTTTTCCACTCCGTGGAAATCCGCCAGCCTGCGCACCCGAATAACCAGCCCCAGCAGGGGCGTGGCGGCATCAATCAGCCGGTTATCCTCCAGGCCCCGCAGCTGGAACTGGTCGTTGCCGAAGCCCTGGTCGCCCACGCGACCATCGCGGTTACCATCCGCAAACATCAGGTCATCAAACGCACTGCCACCTGCTTCCGTGTTGCCATTGGGTGAATCCATCACCGGTGCATCTGCCATGGTCTAGCTCCTGATTGCCCAGAACTGCATTTCCATTCCCGGGAAACTGCCGGCCACGTGGAACGCAAAGCCGCTGGCGTTGTCGAGCATCTGCCAGGCCTGGCTCTGGTCGTCCAACCGGAAGTACACGAACCCGGCGTGATACGGCAACTGGCGGGGCGCCACCGGCAGTGCCGACAGCGGAATCCCCGGCAATTGCAGACTGATGAGATCGCGAATTTTCTCCACCGACGCCACCTTGCACTGCTGGGTGAACTGCTTGCGCAAGTCGTCCAGCGGCATATCCGCTTTCACCGCCAGGATGAACTCGGCCTGGCCGATCAGCTGGGCATCCTGGACCGGCGCCACCGTAAGGCCGTACTGGCGCTGCTGCAACTGGATAGCCAGCGCGCGCGGCTCCAGCACCGTGCTCAGTGATTGCCTCAGCACCTGCATCAGTGGCGTGAAGGAATCCTCCGGCAGGTCGTGATCGTAGGCGGTGTACTCCTGGGGCAGGCGGTTTTCATCGGTGAAGGTCACCAGTTCGCCGCACAACTCCAGCAACGCCTCGTAGAGCCGCTCCGGGTGTAGCTGACGCAAACGCGCCAGATGCAGGAAACGGGGATGAGCGCGATTAAGCATCTGCAACAGCATGAAATCCGCCACATCTGCGACACCACCCTGCCCCGGCGCACCCACGCGCTCGGCGATGTTCTTGGCCCGCTCGCGCATCAGCCCGGCCATTTCCCCGACGAAACGCTGCAGCCGGGGTGCTGCCCGTACGCTGAGCATGGTGGGGATGAAGTTGGGGTCCATCACTAGGCTGCCATCGGGGCGCTTTTCCAGGATCCGGCCAATGGCCAGGGCCGCGTAGGCACTGCGATCGTCCCGTTCCAGCATCAGCTTCGGGGCCACTCTGGCCACGTCGATGGTGTGGGAATCCCCGTCGATGGAATGCAGGTCCCGGACTTCCTCGCTCTGGGCCCGGAAACGGCCGGCGATGGCGGCTTCCGGCCATTCCACTTCCGCCAGGCTCTCGCTGCCCAGCGGCAGGGCCAGGTACACCACCTGATTGGCCACGGAGGCATCGGTAATTTCCAGTGGCTCCGGCATCACGTCGTCCTGGGGCAGGCAGAAACGGGTGCCATCCGGGAACAGGCCGCTGGCTCTCACCAGGCCCACCCGGCCAAAGCTCAGGTATTCCGCGTTGAGCTCCAGATCACTGAAACCGTACAGGTAATCAGAAATGGCCAGAGCCCGCTCGTTGATCTGGTGTTCCAGGTAACGTTGTTGCTGCTGGAAGTGCTGGGGTTTGATAAACAGCCCGTCACTCCAGACGACTCGATTCGTTGCAGACATCAGGACTCATCCGACCTTCTGAGTTTGACTTCACGCTCGCGCAGGTTGACCAGCAGGTGATAACGACCACCGATAGGGTCAACCTTCACCACCTTCTTCCACTGGGACAGATTGGGGTAAGCGTAGAAGGCGATCACGCCGATAAAACGGGTGTCTTCGGCAATTTCGAACGGCTCGATGAACTTGAACTGCCCGGGCACCAGGGTGTAATCGCTGTGGTCCACGTAGTTGCGGCCCAGGGACGGCTCCAGTTCGCCCAGCAATTGGTCAAAATCCGCCGCCATCAGCCGCGAACTGTCCCGCATCTGGATGATCTGGAACGCGATGGGTGTCGGCGCCAGGGATTCGTTGGGGTTCACGTCCGGCTCCGCCAGCATGGTCAGGTCCACCCGGCTGGGCAGGTCTTCCGGATAACCCACGGGGATATCCGGATCCCACATCACCTTGGCGGTTTTGGTAACGGCGTTGTAGGGGGTGCTGCACCCCACCAAAACGAGAATGGCGACCAGCAAACTCCATTTGCAGTACTTCACGACAGGTTCTCCCTCTGTAATTGACGCAGTTGTTGATCGTAAGCCTGTTCAAACACCTCCTGAAAAAGGCGCTCAAAACCCTGCTGACGACTGGAACTCAGTTCCCGGTAATAGTGTTGATACATCTCCCATGCCCAGTTGCTTTCGTCTTCGTCGGTTTTCAGCCCGCGGCGATAACCGTGGAATCGGCGCAGCAACGCTTCCGGTGAGAAAGCGTGAAGAATCGCGTCCAGCCCTTCGCGGATGGCGGTCTGCGTGGCCACCTGATGATGGTGGAGGCTCTGCAGGCTTTCGCTGACCGCCGCCGGGGCGGACAGGTGAACCGGGCTGCGCTGGCTGGCAAAAAGGGTTTGGACGGTCTCGTTGTAGTCTTCGCCCAGGCGCAACGGGTTGTCTTCAATGGGTTGCAGGCGAGTGCGCAAGGCCTGGTGACGGCTATCCTCCCCCTGGTGCAGAGTCAGCAGGCCTTCCACTGTCGCTTTCAGGGTCTGACCGGCCTCTTCCAGGAACAGACGCATCTCATCGCTGTCGGCAAAGCCCAGGTCGGTTTCCATGCCACGCAATAACGGCGCACCACTGATGTGCTGACGGCTCTGGTCATTGGTCTCCCGGCGGCGTGCCGGTTTGGTGGTTTCGGACATCCTGTCACGCTCTCCTTGTCGCATGGGCAGCCCCATGGCTACGTCGCGATTTTCACGGTACTCGTCGGTGACGGCACCATCGTTGGCGTACCACTCCGACTTATCGGCCAGCAGGGAATCCTGTTCATGGCTGATAGCCTCGTCATCGCCCTGTCTGTCTTTACTGGTATCTGCCCAGGCCTGAAGCGGGTCGTCACTGAATATCTCACCGGGCGCCGGCTGCAAACCATGCAACGGCTCATCGCCAACGGTCTCCAGTTCGCGCTCTTCCGCACGCATCAGTTCACCTTCCTCAACATTGACCAGGGTGGCATCTTCCGCCTCTTCCTGAAGGGTGCCGTCCTGGCGCTGCCCATTAAGTACCTCTGCCTTGAGCTGATAGCGACCGATGGTGATGGTATCGCCACTCTTCAGGCGCGCACGGCGACCACGGCCGACCGGCTGGGTACCACTATTGATGTAGGTGCGGCCGCTGCGGTCGATTAGGCAGAACACGCCGTCCATAAACCGAACTTCCGCGTGGCCGCCGACAGCACCGGTGCGGTGTGAGGACAACTGCCAGGTGTCGCTGCCGGCACTGCCAATGGAGCCGCCCCTGGCACCAAACACATGCTCCCGGCTCATTCCACTGGCAACCTGAGTAGGATTACTGACCACCAGCTTCAGACTGTGGCTTTGTTGATGTTCCATATCCGGTTTCCTTTTACGCAATCCATTCACTCAAGCAATAGAGATCAGCGGCGGATCTGCAGACGCACCGCTGGCAGCGTCCTGGCTTTTTCCGGCGTCACAAACGAGTTCCAGCCCAGCCTTACGTCCGCACCCAATTGCATCGGCTTCACATCCCTGGGTCGCATTTGCAGCTCCAGGTCGTAAGCCAACTGTTCCCGGGTGACAAACTCCACCAGCTTCACCAGTCGGTCATGGTCTTCCCCATTGGGCAGGAAGTCCGCAAACCGCTGTCGGTCCAGGTTGCGAATGCGCAGGATGAACTTGCCACTGCGGTCGCGAATGCCCGCGCCCACCAGCGTATCCTCACCAAGCGCGGCGTTGGCCTGCCCCAGGCGTGTTTGCTGGTCTTTGGGTATTTCCACCCGACGCAACACCCATTGCTCAATACCTACATCGTCCAGATCAAAGCAGTGGCCGATGATGCCGCTGACCACTTCCGGTGAACGACTGCGACCCGCCATCATTCCGGCGTAGGCCAGCATCTTGGACCAGTTGACCGGTGTTGCCGCCCTGACTTGCGGATCTCCCAGACCCACCAGCGAGAATATATGCTCGGAGAAACCGTCTGATGCCTCCGGCTGAAATCGCACGTAATAGCGATACTTGCGCCACGCCCGGTGAAACAGGGTCACCAGCCGATGATTGAAAAAATCCAGGAAGTGACGGCGAATGCCCAGGTTCTGCCCTGCTTCCCAGGCCAGGTCTTCCAGGTAATAGCCCGGTAGCGGCGACTGGGAACCGTGCAAGCCCAGAAAACTCACTTCCAGCTGATAGGGCGCGTGCTCGTGTTCCGGCGATGCTGCCGACACCACATCACTACCGGGGAAGCCCAGCCCGGCCGACGCCGAGAAGCGGATACGCTCCCGCTGTGGCTGCTCGTCCTGGGATCGTTCCAGATCATCACCGTGGTGACGATGGATCAGGTCCACCAGTTGGAAAAAACTGTAGCGCCGTGCATTGCCCAGAACGGGTTGCAGCTCGGCTACATCAGAGGCTGCTGCCCTTGCTGTAACGTCCATGTGTACCGTTCCTGATTGTCTGTATTCACCACTTCCAATTGGTGAAAGGCGTTAATGCTGGCGTAAAGTGCAAAAAACTGGCTGAGTACCGTGCCGAACAGGTAAAGGTCGCCTTCCGAGGCGAACGACTGCTGGTCCAGCCGCATCACTGAGCGAATTCCCCTCACCGGCAGGCCCCGCACCATCCGGTCAACCGGCGTGGTTTCAATATCAAGGATGCCTGCCAGGCGCTTCTGGGACACCCGCTCCGCCTGGCGATCCACGAGGGCGCGGAAGTCATACACCCGCAGCACCGTGCGCAATGCGTCCACATCCAGCAACGACAGATAGTTCAGCGACAGATTGGAAATCAATGTCCACAACAGGCTGCCATCCAGCGTCGGCCGCAGGGTGTGCGTAGGCCGGGTAATATTGCTGAACGACGCAAACGCCGGCGTGGTCTCCGTCGCCATGCAGATCTCGCCGACGGCCAACTGATGTGGCAGCTGCCGGTTGGTGCACGTCAGTGTCAGCGACACCGCTTCCTGCCGGTTCAGGCATTCGGACTCGTCGCCACGCACGAAGGAAATGTAGTGGTCAAAGCCGTCCCCGCGAACGCTTTCCCGGGCCTTCACCCGGTAGTACAGGGCGGTACGGCCACGATCCCGCTCCACTTCATGCTGAAAACTCTCAAATGCCGTGTACAGCCGCGGCTCCCCACGCCCGGACCGGCCTTCCAGCCAACCTTCCACCTGTTCGATGCTGAATACTTCGTAGTGCTCCGGCGAACGGCTGGACGGCGCAATTCGGTACTCCGTCTGGCGACCGTTCAGGTCCACAGGATCGGCCTCATGGGTGAACAGATTGATGGCCGGCGTGCAGTAAAGCTGGAAATTCTCCGCGCGAATCTTCGCATCCGGCGGCAGAATGCGGCTGAAATGGAACCGCAGGCTGATCTCATCCGCCTGCACCGCCGGCAAACGCGACTTCAGCCCCTGGATATCCACAAAGCGGAACGCTTCAGGGAAACTCAGGAACTCCTGCAGAATCCGATACCCCGGATACGCGTTCTTGGGATATGGCAGCAATGCCTCATCGTTGGCAAACCCGACCGGCTTTAACTGACTTGAGGGGATCGAAAACACCGAATCGCCTACCACCAGTTCCATACGCTGCAGATAATGGTTCAGCCACAGGTACAGGGTTTCGGAAATATGGTTCTCTCCACCCAGGTAAAAACGCAGGTTATCGAGACCCAGGGACGACAGTGGCTGGTCGGTGTGCAACGCCAGGTCCACGGTCACCGACGACACTTCCCGTGAATGTTCAGCATGGGCGTCCGCCACACTCACCGGAAAAACATCTACCGCCCGACAGGTCCGGAACCGACACTGGGTCTGGCGCGTGGCATCGCCGAGTGGCCGGCTCTTGATTTCGGTATGCCGATCAACCCGCTGGCGCTCACTGATCGCATGCAGTTGCGGATCAAACCGCATAATGGTGCAACTGGGCACCGGCCGGAGATAGTTCGGCCACAGCATGTTCAGCAGCGAATGCGTCAACTCGGGAAACTCGTCCTCGACCTTCTCACGGAGCTTCCCAGTCAAAAAGGCAAAGCCTTCCAGCAGCCGTTCGACGTCTGGGTCGGTGCTCTGCTCCGACAGGAAGCGGGTCAGCTGCGGATGTGCATCCGCAAATTCCCGCCCCTGCAGTCGCAGAAAGCTAAGCTCGTCCCTGTAAAACCGATTCAACTTCATAGAACCACTACACCAAAGTTCGATCGAGGGGGATGGGGATGCCTTTTCTGCAGGGAAAAAGGTGTCTGAGCGAAGCGAGTTCTTTTTCCCAGAAGAAAAGGTATCGCCGTTCCCCTCTGACTCCGAGCGGGGGTGTAGTCAGGCTTCCAAAAGACGCTGCAAGCCCATCCATGGGCGCTTGGGCTCCGCCATCCATGGCTCCGCACACTTTTGGAAGCCTGACTACACCCCCACTCTCATCCGTGTCTTCAAGCTACTTTGACTGACGTTAAATCACTCTGTAGTAGCGCTTGTCATCCAATAACAAATCAATGGTCGTTTTATCGTCATCCGAACCCACCTTCAGGTAGACCGTCACCTGGAACCGCAGCTGCAATGGGTCAGGCCCCTGGGGCATTGCCATCACATCCACCCGGCTCACCCTGGGTTCGAACTTCTCAATACACTGCCGTATGGCGCTGCGAATACGAATGCTCAGATCATGGGTACCGAGCGTGGCGTCGTTGAAATCCACCAACCCCAAGTCCGGAACGCTCTCGCTGTTGCCCGGATGGGCATTCAGCAGGCGAACCAGGTGGCGCTTGATGGAGTCCACCACATGGGTCACTTCCCCCATGCTCTGCCCGGCGGGTTCAGCAGCCTGTTCCAAACGCTCGAACAGGCTGCCGCCCGAAGCCTGAACACCGTCAGCACCGGTGTTCCTGAACACGGCTTAGTCCTTGTCCAGACGGCCGACGAGTGACAGCTCGAAGTTCGCACCCATGTACTTGAAGTGCGGACGAACCGCCAGAGACACCGAGTACCAGCCCGGATCGCCTTCCACATCGGAAACAGTCACCTGTGCTGCGCGCAGCGGACGACGGCTGCGAACATCCGCCGGCGGGTTTTCCTGGTCAGCCACGTACTGGCGAATCCAGGTGTTCAGTTCCCGCTCCAGATCCTGACGTTCTTTCCAGGAACCGATCTGCTCACGCTGCAGCACCTTGATGTAGTGCGCCAGGCGATTCACGATCATCATGTAAGGCAGTTGCGTACCCAGCTTGTAGTTGGTTTCCGCTTCCTTGCCTTCCTTGGTGTTCGGGAACTGCTTGGGCTTCTGCACCGAGTTGGCGGAGAAGAACGCTGCGTTATCACTGCCCTTACGCATGGTCAGGGCGATGAAGCCTTCGTCGGCCATTTCGTATTCGCGACGGTCGGTGATCAGCACCTCGGTCGGAATCTTGGCTTCCAGCTGGCCGAAGGATTCGAAGGTGTGAACCGGCAGATCTTCCACCGAACCACCGCTTTGCGGGCCGATGATGTTCGGGCACCAGCGGTACTTCGCGAAGCTTTCGGTCAGGCGCGTGGCCAGCAGGTAGGCAGTGTTGCCCCACAGGTAATGCTCGTGGTCGCCAGACACGTCTTCCTTGTAGTTGAAGCTGCGCACCGGGTTTTCGGTGGGGTCATAGGGCACCCGCAGCAGGAAGCGTGGCGATGTGAGGCCCAGGTAGCGGGCGTCTTCCGACTCACGCAGGGAGCGCCACTTGGCGTATTTGGGGCCTTCGAAGACGGCTTTCAGTTCCTTGATGGCCGGCAGTTCCTGATAGCTGTCGACACCGAAGAACGTTGGCGCAACGGATGACAGGAACGGCGCGTGGGCCATCGCTCCGACAGAAGACACGTACTGCAGCAGCTTCATGTCCGGGGTGGACGGGGTAAAGGCATAATTGCCGACGACCGCACCCACGGGCTCACCGCCAAACTGGCCGTACTCAGTAGAGTAAATGTGCTTGTAGAAACCCGTCTGGGTCACATCAGGCGCAAACTCGAAATCTTCCAGCAGTTCCGTCTTGGTGGCGTGCAAAATATCCACCTTGATGTTCTCGCGGAAATCCGTGCGATCCACCATCAGCTTCAGGCCGCGCCAGGAGGATTCCAGCTCCTGCAGCTTGGGCGCGTGCAGAATTTCATCCATCTGGGCGCTGATCTTTCGATCCAGCTCGACCACCATCTGGTCAACCAATGCCTTGTTGACCGGCTGGCCTTTTTCGTCGCTTTTCAGCAGGTTGGAGATAAACGTTGCCACGCCTCGGCGTGCCACATCGTATCCTTCATCGGCGGGAGCCATGCGACTGTTGGCCATGACCTGGTCCAACAATGATCCTTCCGCGACAGCTTCGGAAGCAGCGGATTGCTGCTCAGCAGTATCAGACATACCACATCCCTTCAGTACGTTTTAAACACAAGATTGAGATCTGCCAGCACTGGCAGAATTCGGATCACGAATCCGGATTATTCGCCGTTTTCGTCCGTGGCCAGCTCTAGCTCTTCAAGAAGCTTGTTGCGGGCTTCGTCGTTGTCCAGCATTTCCTGCAGCTTGGAGCGGAACGATGGCACGTTACCCAGCGGCCCCTTGAGGGCAACCAACGCTTCACGAAGCTCAATCAGCTTCTTCAGCTCGGGTACCTGGCGGGAAATGCTATCCGGGGAAAAGTCGTCCAACGTCTGGAAGTCGAGGTTAACCGGCAATTCTTCGGCTTCTTCGTCCAGCTTGTTGGTGACCGTGGTGGAGAGGGTGAGACCGGCTTCCGACATGACAGAACGGAAGTTGTTCTTATCAACGGAAATTGCCTTACGGTCTTCGATCGGAGTTTCTTCGGCCTGCCCCTTGAAGTCACCAACGACAAACATCTTCAGCGGCAGTTCTGTTTCAGCCTGCTGATCACCGGTGGCGGGGACATACTTGATATTGATGCGCTCTTTCGGCGCGACGGAACCGTCTTTTGAAGACATGCGCTTGCTCCCTGTGGTCCATGTGCAAACTCAGTTGCGGTGTTACAGTCCATTGTGCGCACCTTCCTGGCACGCTACAGGCAGAACTTTACACAGGATAAATCGGGTACTCAAGCAAAAATTGGCCAGCTTTTGGCAAAATTTAGGCCCCGGGCAAGGAATTGCCAACCATTCGACATCCCGGAGCCTTTCACAACAATAACCTGGCGCAACTAGCGACGCTTTGGCGTCCAGGCCCAGATCATTTCAATTTCAATCGGCTGCTGGCCTTCGCTGTCATGGATGGTCACGGGCACCGAGGTTTCGCCCTTCTCTTCGGTCAGCATACGTTCACGTTGCTCAGCAGTCAGGTACGCCTCCACCTTCATATCGCCTTTGGCACGGCGAGTGTATTCAGCATGGGCGGTTTTGATCACCGGAATCTTATCGTCTGGCACGTTCAGGCCGACCAGAAAGCCTGTGGCGGATTCCGCCAGTAGCAGGGAGGCCACGGCGTGCACACCTTTGATGTGGTTCTGGACCCTGCGCTTATTCTTCAGGGAAATCACGCAACGTTCCTGGTCCAGAGCTTCAATGCGAATGCCGGTGGTACCGGTGAACGGAACCGCCTTGCCGAAAAACAGCGACAGGGCCTTTGGCCGGGCAAATTCCGGCAACTGATTGATCTTGGCAACAATGCTAGCCAGTTTGTTAGTGGCGGCCACAGGGCATCTCCGCTTATCTTAAAAGAAGGATGCGGACAATACCCCATTCGTCGAAGGATTGGAACGATCGGCCAATGACGGCCACACTGTCTCCCGATATACTCCTTGCTACTGTGAGTGCCGGATTTACACCCAAATAAGGAACCCTCTATGAGTGACCTGAAAACCCGCTTCGACGAAGCCGTGAACTATATTCAGAATGCCGAAGGCGACTTCAAACCCTCCAACGAACTGAAGCTGGAGTTCTATGCCCTCTACAAACAGGCAACCGAAGGTGATGCAAGCGGCAAGCGCCCGGGTATGATGGATTTTGTCGGCCGCGCCAAGTACGACGCCTGGGAAAAGGTCAAGGGCACGTCATCCGAGGAAGCCATGCAGAAGTACATCGATAAACTGGAATCCCTGAAGTAAACCGGACTCCGGCTTGATCGGGGGTAACCGCCGCACCGGCGGTTTTGCTCCCGCTCAACTTCCCTCGCAAAAGTTTTGCGACGGTCAAACGATTGTCATAAGATGCGCGCAACATAAGAACAACAATTCATACGGAAGACGCATCATGGATATCACCGAGGCGCTGGAACAGTCGCAGCCCGGCCTTGTCAGTCGAGTGACTGGCGCCATCCGCAAACACCAACTTAACCACCGCGCAGAGCAGACCTATCTCCACTGGATTTCCCGGTTCGTGCTTTTCCATGATCTGAAAAATCCGGAGACGCTGCAGCCCGGCGACCGACAATTGTTCCTGGCTTATCTGAGCGAACGCCTGGAAGTGTCACGGGCACGCCTCAATCAAGCCAAACAGGCACTGACGTTCTTCTACGAAGATGTGTTGGGCAGAACTGAACCCGAGGGCATTGTTGCCGCCTAACCCAGCGCAGCTAGCGATCTACCGTTCCGTCGTTGTGGTGTTGAACGCGCCGTAGTTCCGATTGGTCGGCGGGCGGATAATGTAGTTATCACCGTGGGTCTGCCCAGGAATGGACTTGGGGTTACTAAAGCGGAACTCCACGGGAATTTCGCTGCGCCCGAGATCGGTTCGGGGGTCTCGGGGCTGAAGAGCGAGGGGGTCCAGGTAGAAATCCTCGTCCGTTCGAGGTTGCACGGGCACTCCGGCCGCCGGCGCTTCCAGCCCACCCTCTATGACGGTATTCGCCAGGGACTCTTCTTCCATTGAACGGAAGGGGATGGTTTCGATGGTCGAGCGCTCTTCATAGTTGAATGCCCCGCCCTCCACAGGCCTTTCCCCGGTTTGCGCCCACACCAATGGCGACAGTGTCGTCACCAGGGCAGCCACGCCAACTATTGTCTTTTTCGAATCGAATCCGTCCATAACGACTGCCTTTTTATTCCATGTCGTGCCTGATCAATACTTGAACAAAATCAGCTCAGGATGACAATTTTTGATCAGTCTATCGCCAAAAACGACAAAAAACCGGACTCGTCGCCAGTTTTGTGACACTCCTCACTTGTCGGGCGTGAGTGGCTCATAATGGATATTGGTGATCACAACATGATTCCAGCCATCGGGCGTGCGCACGCCAACCTCGTCGTCAATACGTTTGCCCAAAAGCGCACGTGCCATGGGGGAGTCGATGCTCAGGTAGCCGCGAGGCAGATCGAACTCATCCGGCCCAACCAGCCGGTAGATGCTTTCGTCGCCCTCTTCGCTTTCAATGGTCACCCAGGCGCCGAAAAACACCTTGCCCCGGTCATCGGGCAAGCGATCCACCACCGTCAGCTCGTCAAGCCGCTTGCTCAGAAAACGCACACGACGGTCGATTTCACGCAGCTGCTTCTTGCCATAGATGTACTCGGCGTTCTCTGAGCGATCGCCCTGAGCGGCTGCTTCACGCACCGCCTGCGTCACTTCCGGACGCTTCTCTTTCCAGAGGTAACGCAATTCCTCACGAAGAGCCTGCTCGCCCTCCGCGGTTATGTAGCGGGTTCTGGCCATAGAAAAACCACCGTGTAGACATAAAAAAACCCCGTAAAAACGGGGTAAGGCTAGCGCTGTGCTGGAGGGAGAAGCAAGCGGAGCTTCCGCCGACTTCCTTAGCTACACCCTCTATTTTCCACAGAACAGGTTACACAATGGTGGCGGCCGAATTACGTTTTGGTCAGAGCCGGATTAGGTTGCGCACTCTAGATACAGGCGTTAGCGTTAAATTAGCTGAATTTTCGATTTATCGTCCAAGCAGGGATACCAGAATGAACACCAAAAAACTTCTCAACACGGCCCTCAGTGGTCTCGACAGTATTGGCTATCGGCTGGACCAGTACGGCATCACCGGAAAGCTGAACCGTCACAATCTGGCGGCGTTTATCATGCTGGAACAGAAACATCTGGAAGGTGAGTGGGACAGCATTCAGGCCAAATTTGATCGCCGTCGTTCACAAGTGGATACGTTGATGAAGCCGGTGATCAGCCGCGTGAATCAATTCCGCGGCGTGTCCGGCAGCTGATCAAACGCTCTTGAGTTCCCCTGGGGACGCCTGCTCTCCGGCTTCCGAAGCGGAAATGCTCTGGGTGTCTTTCAGGCGTTTCCGGTTCGGGGAGTATGCAGGCAATCGAACGGTGACCATCAGCCCCGGGTAGTCTTCTCCGGGGTGATGATCGCTCAGTGAAATAACACCCTGGTGGATCTCCGCCACCGCACTGACAAGACTGAGACCAAGACCATTGCCGGGCAATGACCGGCTCTTGCCAACGCGGTAGAAGCGCTGGAACACTTGGTCTTTTTCGTCATCGGGAATACCGATGCCGCTGTCCCCCACCTCGAAAATCGCGTCGGTGCCCTCCTTGCGCACGTTCACCCGAATCTCTCCCTGTTCCGGGGTGTACTTGATGGCGTTATCGATCAGGTTACTGACCATCTGGAACAGCAGGTCCCGGTCGCCCTCGATCACCACATGATCCTCCAGCGACTGCTGAAACCGCTGCTCCTTGTCTTCCGCCAACGCTTCATACAGCTCACACGCATCGCTGACCAGTTCCCTCAGGGGCACCTGCTGCATGTCCGCTGTATTGCCACGGGTTTCCAACCGCGCGATC
Organism: Marinobacter sp. V34; assembly: GCF_055524115.1. NCBI lineage: Bacteria > Pseudomonadati > Pseudomonadota > Gammaproteobacteria > Pseudomonadales > Marinobacteraceae > Marinobacter > Marinobacter sp. V34. The sequence goes on from NZ_JBUPZY010000002.1 coordinate 23,700, forward strand.
CGCAACAGGGCATTGAAGGTGGCCAACAGCTGGTCCGCTTCTGCCACGGCTTTGCCGGCCTGGTCGCGCGCCTCGTCGTTGTCCACCGACATGAGGGTGTTTTCCAGCTGATTACGCAGCCGGGTCAGCGGGGTTCTCAAATCGTGGGCGATGCTATCGGACACGTGCCGGATACCTTCCATCAGGTACACAATGCGATCCAGCATCTGGTTCAGGTTTTCCGCCAACTGGTCGAAGTCGTCGTCGGTGCCGCGTGTGGGTATACGCAGGGACAGGTGCCCATTCATGATGCGCCGGGAGGTGTTATTGATGACCTCAATGCGCCGGGTAGTGCTTCGGCTCATCAAAAAGCCGCCCAGCAAGGCCAGCCCCAGGGTAATTCCCATGCCCCAGTTTATGGCGGTTTCTATCACTCGCTTCAGGTTGGTGAGCTCGTCCACATCGCGACCCACCAAAAGGCGCAGGCCGCCCTGCACTTCAAAAATGCGCGCCCGTGCGAGTCGCTCCGGGCCGTTCCAGCCCACCGACGGATTCAGAGTGAAATTGATCCAGCCACTGTCGGAGCGTGAGCCCTTGGGCCAGCTTTCAATGTTACCGGCAAGCTTGACGAAGTCGTCCGTCGTCAACAGATAGATGGATTTGGCGTTGGGGTCGCGGGCGACACGCTCGCGGATGATAGAAATAAGGCCATTGATACCGCTGCCACGGTATTGCTCCGCGAGGCCGGCGATCTCGGCCTCGATGGTCTCATCGGTCTGCGCAGTCATGAACCCTGCCGTGCGCCAGTAGATAAACGCCAGCAGCAGAAAAACCGAGGTGGCAAACACCACCATGTACAGCAGGGCTAACTGGAACGATGAGGTTCTGAGCTGGCTAAGCAGTTTCACGCAACATGTACCCTGCACCCCGTATGGTCTGCAGCAAAGGGGTCTCGAATTCCTTATCGATCTTCGCCCTCAGACGGCTGATGTGTACGTCAATGACGTTGGTCTGGGGGTCGAAATGATAGTCCCATACCTTCTCAAGCAACATGGTACGAGTAACCACCTGCCCGGCATTGCGCATGAGATATTCCAGCAGACGGAACTCCCGCGGCTGAACGTCGATATTGTGCCCGGCCCGCTTGACGGTCCTGGCGAGCAGGTCCATCTCCAGATCCGCCACCCGTAGCACGGTCTCGGTTTCGGCCGACTGGCGATTACGACGCACCAGGGATTCAATACGGGCAAGCAGTTCGGTGAAAGAGAACGGCTTGGTCAGGTAGTCATCACCACCACCGCGAAGACCTTCCACCCGGTCGTCCACATCACCCAGGGCACTGAGGATCAACACAGGTACCTGATTGCCAGTGGCACGCACCGTTTTGATGATCGACAGGCCGTCCATACCTGGCAACATGCGATCCACAATCATGATGTCGTAGTCTTCGCTGGCGGCCATCATCATGCCTTCCTTGCCATCCGCCGCGTGGTCCACGACAAAATCAGACTCTTTCAGTCCTTTAACAAGGTAGTTTGCCACGTCCTGATCGTCTTCAATTACCAGTGCTTTCACCGGTTTTCCTCCCGATAGCGGATTACATTAACAGCTAGGGTACGAAGAACATCCGTTGCCGGCCAGTTACGATCTTGTAAGAGGGTGTCGCCAATGGCGACGGTCACGACATACCCTCGAACCAGCCTAGTCTCGACACCGCATCGCCCGCAAGGCGATATTCCGCGCTCACCCAACCACCATAGTCCAGACAGCCAAGCGCTGCGAAAACATTCCGAAAGTTAATCTCGCCCGCTCCCTGCTCATGCATTCCGCCTAAGCAAACAGCACGGAGAACTTCGTAGTGAGCCTACCTCTTGCGCTTGATCGCCGACGAAGAGCCCAACAGTGCCCCGTTGAGATGCTCCAATTCCAGCAGCAAACCACTGTGATCGACATCGCTGTGTCCGTTGGCAATCAGGCTTTGATACTCATTATGTACCTGCTGCGAGAGCGGCAGGGTCAGCCCCTCGGAACGGGCTTCATCCAGAATCATCCGCAGGTCCTTCAACTGAATCCGCGCCGGTGCACCAGGTGAAAAGTTCCGATCGATCATCCGCTGCCCGTGCAACTCCAGAATCCGACTGCCCGCAAAACCGCCCATCAGCGCCTCCCGAACCGCGGCAGGATCAGCCCCGCCCTTCGCAGCCAGCAACAACGCCTCCGACACCGCGCCAATGGTGATCCCCACAATCGCCTGATTGGCCAGCTTCGCCAGCTGCCCCGCCCCTACAGGACCAATGGGCGTACACTTTCCCAACGCTTCAAAAACCGGCCGCACCCGCTCGACGTCTGCGTTCGAGCCGCCAGCCATAATGCTCAGCGTTGCCTGCTCAGCGCCGACAGTACCACCGGACACAGGCGCATCCACATAACCGGCCCCCTGCTCCTGAGCCAGAGTCGCATGCCGTCGCGCCAGCGAAGGCTGAACCGAACTCATATCAATATAGACCGCCCCGGCCTTGAGCGCCGCGATACCCCGTTGCGCCACCATCACGTCATCCACCACATCGCCATTCTCCAGCATGGTGATGACGATATCGGCATCTCGAACCGCGTCTTCCGGTGTACCGGCAATGGTAGCTTCATCGGCAAAAGGCTCGCACTTACTCCTCGTCCGATTCCACAACGTCATTGGATAACCCGCATCCAACAAATTCCGAACCATGGGCACACCCATGAGGCCAACACCAAGGAAGGCTATATGAAACCGATTTTCAGTCATTTTTTCTTATCCTTACTCCGAAGCTGGAGAAGCGAGTGGGCACCCGAAGGTTTGTTTTAAAAGAGTATACAAACAAAAACGCCACCAGCCCCGCAAAGGGTGGTGGCGTTCTGACAAACCCTAAGTTAATTCAGGGTTAAGCAGCCTCTTCTTCCGTTGTCATCTGCATACGGATCTTCTTCATGGCGTTCTTTTCCAACTGACGAATACGCTCAGCGGAAACGCCATATCGGTCAGCCAACTCATGCAGCGTCGACTTGCTATCGGACAACCAGCGCTCACGCAAAATATCCTGGCTACGCTCATCCAACTGCCCCAACGCCGCCATCAGACGACCATTGGAATCATCCGTCCAGTCTGATTGCTCCAACTGCGCGGCCGGATTGCTGCGCTTGTCTTCCAGGTAATACGCCGGCGCCTGATAGGCGTTATCGTCGTCATCGTCCTGGGGGCCATCGAACGCCGTATCGTGGGAAGCCAGACGGCCTTCCATCTCCCGCACAACCTTGGGCTCAACCCCGAGGTCACTGGCCACGGCATTAACCTCATCATGACTCAACCACGCCAGACGCTTCTTCTGGCTGCGCAGGTTAAAGAACAACTTACGCTGCGCCTTGGTGGTCGCCACTTTCACAATGCGCCAGTTGCGCAGAATAAACTCGTGAATCTCAGCCTTGATCCAATGCACTGCAAAGGACACCAGGCGTACTCCATATTCAGGATTGAAACGCTTGACCGCCTTCATCAGGCCCACATTACCTTCCTGGATCAGATCCGCCTGGGACAGTCCATAACCCGCATAGCTACGGGCAATGTGGATTACGAAGCGCAGATGCGAAAGAACCAGCTCACGGGCTGCATCGACATCACCGTCGTAATGCAGGCGCTCGGCAAGCTTGCGCTCTTCCTCGACAGACAACACCGGAATGCGGCTGGCCGCCTGGATATAGGACTCAAGGTTGGCACCCGGAACCAGTCTGTCGATGATCTGTAAACTCGTACCCATGTCTTATCCTCCGAACATGACGACCGATAAATATAGCAACTCTAATTCAGCCCGCCAAGTACTCTGCAAATAACCAAAATTTCCATCCAAATTCTTTAAAATCAACAAACTGGAAATTTTGCTGCCTTCGAATTCTGTCTTTAACCTACGCCGGAACCGATATTGGCTTCAATAAGGTATTTCCGAGATCGGGGATCACCCGCCGGCAATTTCTCCAGGTTCAATGTCATCCAGATGGCGCTTGACGGCAACCCAAGCGCCCAACCAGCCTAACAGCATGGCTGCAATTATCAACGCCAGCGCGCCATCCACGCTCAGCCCGCTCAGGGAAAACTCACTGCGGTACAACCCGGCTAGCCGCTCCACTGGGCCACTGAGCCACCAGAGCGACACCTGGAGCAGGATAAAAGCCACAACACCACCGCCCAGACCAAACCAGGCCCCTGTATAAAGGAACGGCCGACGTACGAAAGCGTCGGTACCACCCACCAGCTTTGCCACAAGGATCTCATCGCGACGGTTTTCAATCGCAAGGCGAACGGTATTGCCAATCACCAGCACCACGGCTGCCGCCAGCAACAGTGCCAGCGCCCAGACGGCACGCCCCAACAGATCGGTCATGGCGTTCAGACGCTGCAACCAGCCGAGATCCACCTGTACCCGGTCAACACCGTCCAGCCCTTCAATGACCTTCAGCAACATTTCCACGCCATCAGCGGTGCGGGAACTTTCACTCGGTGTGACCAGTAGAGTATGGGGAAGCGGGTTTTCATCCAGATAATCCAGAGCGTCGTCAAGGCCGGAAGAGGTACGAAACTCCTTCAGAGCGGCCTCCCGGTCGATCAGCTCGACTTCTGCCACGCGACTGTCATCAGCCACTTCGGCTTTCAATGACCGGGCATCTTCTATGGAAACAGAGTCACTCAGATAGGCCGTCACCCTTGCCGAGCTTTCCCAGCCGGCGCTGACGCCTTCCAGGCTGGCCAGCAACAGCATGAGCGCTACTGGCAACGCCAGCGCCACGCCCATCACCGTCCAGGTCATCATGCTGGCCACTGGTGAGTGCCAAAGGCGCTGCGCGCTGTCCCGGGCCACCTTGCGATGATGGTTCAAGTAACTTTCGGCCTGCTGGCGCCAGGGTGAACGGGCACTTTTAGCGCCCCGGGCAGACTGCCGTCGGGGATCGTTAGCCATGGAACCCCCCGTTTGCGCCAACACCTGTCACCAGCCGACCATGGTCGAGAGTCAACGTACGGCGGCCGAGTTCGTTGATCAATGCAATGTCGTGGGTAGCAATCAACACCGTGACCCCGACCTGACTGAATTCCGCAAACAGCCGCATGATATCGGCAGACAATTCCGGGTCCAGGTTACCGGTGGGCTCATCTGCCAGCAGCACCGGGGGCTTGTTCACCACGGCACGGGCGATGCCCACCCGCTGCTGCTCACCCCCGGACAGCTGCATCGGGTTCATCTTTTCCTTGCTCAACAGCCCGACCTTGTCCAGGGCCGCCCGCACGCGGCGACCAATATCCCGGGCGGGGGCACCCATCACTTCCAGAGGCATGGCGACGTTGTCGAACACGGTGCGATCAAACAATAACTGGTGATTCTGGAACACCACACCAATGTGGCGGCGGATGTAAGGCACCTGACGGCGCGGCAGGGTATTGAGCACCTGCCCGCCCACAATCACCTCGCCGGCACTGGGGCGCTCCATCACCATAATCAGCTTCAGCAGGGTACTTTTTCCAGCGCCGGAATGCCCCGTGAGAAACGCCAACTCACCACGCTCCAGACCAAAATTAACCTGACGCAGCGCAGTATGGTCGCTGTCATAACGTTTGGTGACCTGGCGGAATTCGATCATTGAAGGTTACTTGTCCGAGCTTTCATCAAACAGCGCTTCCACAAAGGTGCGGGCATCGAAGCTGCGCAGGTCATCCACCTGCTCTCCCACACCAATGTAACGTATGGGTAGCTGCAACTGCCGGGCGATGGCGAACACAATACCACCCTTGGCCGTGCCATCCAGCTTGGTCAGAGTAATGCCGCTGACCCCCACTGCCTGCTGGAACACCTGGGCCTGACTCAAAGCATTCTGACCAGTACCGGCATCCAGAACCAGCATGACTTCGTGAGGTGCGGAGTCATCCAGCTTTTTCATGACCCGCACAACCTTCTCCAATTCGCTCATCAGGTTGTCTTTGTTCTGAAGACGGCCGGCGGTGTCCGCAATCACCACATCCACGTCACGGGACTGTGCAGACTGAACGGCATCAAAGATCACGGATGCGCTGTCGGCACCAGTATGCTGGGCCACGACGGGGACGCTGTTGCGCTCGCCCCACACCTGCAGCTGCTCAACCGCCGCGGCACGAAAGGTATCCCCCGCAGCCAGCATTACCGACTTTCCGTCCCGCTGAAAGAGCTTGGTGAGCTTGCCGATCGTGGTGGTTTTACCAACACCATTCACACCTACCATCAGGATTACGTAGGGCTTCTTGCTCGCATCGATTTCCAGAGGCTTGGTAACATCTTCCAGAAGCCCGTGGAGCTCATCCCGAAGGGCCTTGCGCAGGGCCTCGCCGTCCTTGAGTTGATTGCGTTCCAGCTTGTCGGTCAACGACTCAATGATTTCCGAGGTGGCCGTCACACCCACATCCGCCATCAGCAGCGTGGTTTCGATTTCCTCGAGCAGATCCTCGTCCACTTTCTTGCCGATGGAAAACAGGTCCGCAAAACCGCCGGTCAGATTGGCTCGGGTTTTACCCAACCCCTTGCGGATACGCTCGAAAACACTGGCCTGGGACGCTTCCGGCTCGGGTTCAGGCTCCGGCGCTGCTGGGGTTTCAGCGGGCGCCTCCTCGACAACGGGCTTTTCAGGGGCTTCCGCGACAGGCGCGCTATCAGGCTCCGCCTTCTCCTCTGTCCCGGATTTCGGGGTAGCACCCTCCAGAGCCTCCGGCTTTTTCTGGGGCACCGGCTTTGGCCGAGGCACACGCTGACGGTTTGCCGCCACATCCAGAACAAACACAAAGACAAGAAGGGCCAGAAGGCCGATAGCAATCCACTCTGCCGTCATAGTCATACCATTGGTCGTCGATTCGCGGGATACAAGAAAGGCGGTATTCTAGCAGACTGACTGCCGTAAGTGATGGCTGCAGGTGACTCCCCCGATAAACCTTCGTAACATGACGCAACCTGCACCGTCAGGCGCATCAAAACATGCTCAAGAGGCTCGTTCTTCATGGCGCGTACCCAGAAACCCAGGCCAGCCAGCAGCGGCGGCGGCGAACTCCGCATCATCGGCGGCGACTGGCGCAGCCGCAAACTCCGCTTCCCCGACGCCGGCGGCGTACGCCCCACACCCGCACGCACCCGCGAAACCCTGTTCAACTGGTTGACGCACCAACTCGCCGGCAGCCGCTGCCTCGACCTCTTCGCCGGCTCCGGCGCACTGGGTCTCGAAGCTCTCTCCCGAGGCGCTGGCACAACCACCTTCGTCGATCACACGCCCGCACTTGCCCAGGCCCTGAGAAGCAACCTGCGCCTATTGAAATCAGAAAACGGAGAAGTCGCCTGCCAGAACATCGACACCTACCTGGCCCTACCACCGGCCAAGCCCTTCGACATCCTGTTCATGGACCCACCGTTCCGCCAAGGCTGGCTGGAAAAACTGTTCCCGATGATCACGGACAATGGCTGGGTAAAACCCGGGGGGTGGATCTACGCAGAACACGAAAGCGACACGCCCACGCCCTCAGCGCCAGCCAACTGGACCCTGCACAGACAAAAAACAGCAGGTCAAGTGACCTACTGTTTGTTCCGAGTGGAGGAGGCAAAAAACTAGGGCGAAGGCCGCAAAGAATAAGCCCGCAAATGCGCCGCAAAGTCCTCGAGGTAACGAATGCCACTGGCCTCCGCCTCCCGGCACCACTCCATCAGCGCATGCAATTTCTCCTGCGGCTTCAACCCACGGCGACGCCACAACTCCTGCAACTCATTGCTCTTCTCGTAAATCTGCCGCAGCACCGCATTGCTCGCCAAAGCACTTTCCAAGTGCTCCTTCTCCTTCGGCTTGATCAGCGTCACCTCACGGGAAAGCAATCGTTTCAGGCTGCGGTAACGAGGACGAATTTCCTCATCCATCATCGCCTTCTGCTGCCGTAACACCGGCTCCATTACTCGCTTACGGTACTGACGCATGATGTCAAAGCGGCTATTGGTAATTGCCTGAACGGTCTCCACATCGACTTCCTGCTTGCCGGGCACATAATGCGCAATCGGCTTGAAGCCCTTAGGCTTCGCCAGCCGGAAGAACTGAAACAGACGGATATAACCCCAGCCGATATCCACCTCATACCAACGGCGTGACAGCTTGGAGGAATTGGGATATGTGTGGTGGTTGTTATGCAGCTCTTCGCCACCAATCAGAATACCCCAGGGCGAAATGTTGCGGGCATTGTCGCTGCACTCGAAATTACGATAGCCCATGAAGTGCCCAATGCCGTTAACCACGCCGGCCGCCCATACGGGAATCCACATCATCTGCACCGCCCAGATCCAGATACCATGAACACCGAACAACAGCAGGTCGATCACCGCCATCAGTTGAATGCCCAGCAGCTTGTAGCGGCTGTACACATTGTTCTCGACCCAGTCTTCCGGAGTGCGCTGACCGTAGCGTTCCAGGGTTTCCGGCGTTCCGGCCTCGTCGTAGAGCTCGGCGCCTTCAAGCAACACCTTGCGAACCCCTAGCACCACCGGACTGTGGGGGTCTTCCTCGGTTTCACACTTGGCGTGATGTTTCCGGTGAATAGCCGTCCACTGCTTGGTATTCTGGGCCGTGGTCAGCCACAGCCAGAAACGAAAAAAGTGCGCCAGCACCGGATGCAGATCCAGTGAGTTGTGGGCAGAATGACGATGCAGATATAGCGTAACGCTGATAATTGTGATGTGGGTAAGCCCCAGCGCAACCAGAATCAGCTGCATCACCGAAAGGTCCAGAAGACCGTTGTACCACATAGAGTTTTCCTCGTTCGAAATCAGGATCCGGCACTGCCCAACAACCGTACTGAGCCACTTTAGCGTACAGTTGTTAGCCGGAACAACCGCATTTGGATGCGAATTTGTTACCGATTACACTTATCGGTTACCGACCGTGCCGCTGGAGTAGCCCCCTTGCCCGAATTGCCCGAAGTAGAAACCACCCGACGCGGCATCGCCCCCCATTGCGAAAACCGGACCATCACTCGGGTAACCGTGCGCGACGGCCGCCTACGCTGGCCCGTACCGGGCAATCTCGCGGAACTGATCGAAGGCTCGGTCATCCACACCGTGGATCGCCGGGCCAAATACCTGCTGATTAGCGTAAGCTCGGCCACCGTTGCTGGAACATTAATCGTGCACCTGGGCATGTCCGGTAGCCTGCGGGTGATCACCGATCAGAGCGAACCCCTGCTTCATGACCACGTGGAACTGGCACTCGACAACGGCATCCGCCTGCGCTTCAACGACCCGCGCCGCTTCGGTTGCTGGCTGTGGTCTGAAACACCGGACCAGCATCCACTGATCGCCAGCCTGGGGCCAGAACCCCTGGCACCGGAATTCAATGGGCGCCTGCTCTATACGCTCTCACGGAGCAAGAAGACTCCGGTGAAGTCCTTCATCATGGACAATCATGTGGTGGTGGGTGTGGGGAACATCTACGCGAACGAAGCCCTGTTCAAGGCCGGCATCCACCCCCGTCGCGCTGCTGGCCGCATCAGCCTGGACCGCTACAACCGCCTGGTGGAAGCCATCCGCGAAACCCTCAGTGCTGCCATTCTCATGGGTGGAACCACCCTACGGGACTTTGTGAACAGCGACGGCAAACCGGGCTATTTTGCCCAGTCGCTACTGGTGTATGGCCGCAATGGTGAGTTCTGCCGCGAATGCGGCCAGCCGCTGAAGGAAATCCGAATGAACCAGCGCTCGACGGTTTACTGTGGAAAGTGCCAGCGCTGAACGGCGGCCAGACAACTAATGAAACAGAAAAATCGTTTGAAAATACGCAAATATGATTCATAGTTAACAGAGTATCCATAATCGTAAGCTACAATGTGCGGTGTATGTATCGTCAGCCATCCCAGGCAGGGCGACCATCGGCTAGATCAGAATGCCGACAAGCTAAGGTAAGCTCAGGAGAAACAAGAAATGACCGGTAAGATTTCCCACATCGTTATTACAGCCGTAGCGGTTTGCCTGCTGGCTTTTTCCTCCGTCGGCCACGCCCAAGCCATTGACGAAGAGCCTACAGCGCTGGCCATGACCGGCGACGCCCTGTTTGTCCGCCCGGCCCTGTTTGCCACCACCATCGTGGGAAGCGTGGTTTACCTGGTATCCCTGCCCTTCTCAGCACTGGGCGGCAACGCCGCTGAAGCCGGTGAAGTACTGGTTGTCGGGCCTGCCAAAGCCACCTTCGTACGTTGCCTGGGTTGCACCCGTACCGGCAGAAAACCCGAAACCATTGAGCAGGACAGTAACTGATCCGTAAAAACCCGTCTTGCCAATTTGCGCATACTTCGGCAGCCTGACGTTCTACCAACTTCAGGCTGTTTTTGTATATGGTGAACTGGCATTCCCTCGAGACAGTGTTCCTTGATATGGACGGAACACTGCTCGACCTGCATTTCGACAACCATTTCTGGCTCGAGCACCTGCCCAGGCGTTACGCCGAGTACAACAATCTCAGCCCGGAAGAGGCCCGTGACACCATCATCCCGATGATCATGGCCGAACGTGGTTCCCTCAACTGGTATTGCACCGACTACTGGAGCGACCGGCTGGACATGGACATCACCGGGCTCAAGGCCGAAGTGGGCGAACGCATTGGCTACCGCCCCCATGTGACGGATTTTCTCGATGCCGTCCGTGATACCGGCTTGCGCTCGGTGATTGTCACCAACTGCCATCCGGACCCGCTCAGCCTCAAACTTCAGCGCACCGGCCTGGACAGCCGGGTGGACAACATCATCTCGAGCCACCAGTTGGGCAAACCCAAGGAAGACCCCGCCTTCTGGCAGGACCTCGCCGGGCTGGAAGCCTATCAGGCCGCCGCAACATTGATGGTGGACGACAGCTTCCCGGTACTTGAAAGTGCCCGTACTGCCGGTATCGCCCAGTGTCTTGCCATTCTGGCGCCGGACAGCAGGCAGCCCGCCCGCGACCGGCACCCCGACATCCCCTCGATTCATCATTTTGATGAAATCCTGCCGGCACTGCGTCAGCGCCAACCCCTGCCATCCGGCCAGTGAGCCAGCTATACTATGCGTATACGCTCATCAGGTGAGGAGACATGACGGCAACCACCACTGACGACACTCGCGTAAGACTCGACAAATGGCTGTGGGCAGCACGCTTCTACAAAACCCGCAACCTCGCCAAGCAGGCCATCGAAGGGGGCAAGGTTCACTACAACAGCCAGCGAACCAAACCCGGAAAAGTGGTGGAGCCCGGCGCCAAAGTTACCCTGCGGCTGGGCTGGCAGGAACGCATCGTGGTGGTGGACGACATCAGTGACCGGCGCCGGGGCGCCCCCGAAGCCCAGAAGCTCTATCACGAAACCGACGACAGCGTAAAACGGCGGGAAGAACTTTCGTGGCAGCGCAGAACCATGCAGGCAGCGCAGCTACCCCCGGCCCGACGGCCTTCTAAGAAAGACCGCCGGGACATACAGCGCTTCCGGGAACAAAACGGGCTCTAGCATTCCTGTTTCCCGCCCCAATGATCACCGATTCCGACTTTAACTCTCAGGAGAAATACCAATGGCATCCCGGGACCAGTTCCAGCGATTTATTTTTGAAGACAGCCAGGTCCGGGGAGCCTGGGTGAAACTGAACGACAGCTACAGTGAAATCGGCGGCCAGGCTCCTTATCCTGCCTCCGTGCGGCGCATGTTGGGGGAATCCCTGGTGGCCAGCGTACTGATGAGCAGCACCCTCAAGTTTGAAGGCACTCTCTCACTGCAGGCACAGGGAGACGGCCCACTGCGCACCCTGATGGCCGAATGCAGCCATGACCGCTTCATCCGCGGCCTGGCCCGTTACGACGAACATGCCGTGACCGAAGAATCCCTGGACGCCCTGCTCGGCGAGGGCCGCATGGCCATTACCATTTCTCCAGACAAGGGCCAACGCTATCAGGGTGTGGTCCCCCGGGAAGAGGAAGACCTGGCCGGCTGCCTGGAAGAATACTTCGAGCGCTCCGAACAGATCCCAACCAGCTTCTTCATGTTTGCCGACGAAAACTGCAGTGCCGGCCTGATGCTGCAGAAACTTCCTGGCGACACCGAACAGGATTCCGACCTGTGGGACCGCCTCAACCACCTGGCCAGCACCGTGGAAGCCGAGGAACTGCTGACCCTGGACAGCGAAACCCTGCTCCATCGCCTGTTCCACGAAGAAACCGTGCGCCTGTTCGACGCCGAACCCGTCGCCTTCCGATGCAGCTGCTCACGAGAGCGAACTCTGGGAGCACTGGAGGGGATCGGCAAGGAGGAGTGCTACAGCATCCTGGACGAACAAGACTCTATCGAAATGGACTGTCAGTTCTGTCATCAACACTATCGTTTCGATAGAAATGATATTGATCACCTTTTCACCGGTCATACGTTACACTGAACACCCGACTGAACGGCCCGAAAGCCAGTCGTAGAGCGGGTTTCGGGGCAGTCGTTTTTTACCGGCGTCTCTGGCATAATAGCGCGCCTGAACTGACCCGATTGCTCAGATTTCCGTCAATTTTTAGGGGGGACGGCCTGAGTAATCACGATCACATCCCGAGGGCGAGGTCGAAGTGAGCAACACTTATAATGATCTGAGTGCAGCGCAACTGGTTGAGCTGGCACTGGAAAGACGCGAAGGCCAACTGGCCGCAAACGGTTCCCTGGTGGTTAAGACCGGCGAACGCACCGGCCGGTCCCCAAAGGACCGCTACATTATCGAGGAGCCCAGCACCTCCGACGACATCCACTGGGGCCCTATAAACCGCCCCTTCGACGCGGACAAGTTTGACGCCCTCTGGGACCGCGTTGAAGCCTACATCGCCGAGAAAGACAGCTTTGTAAGCCAGGTACACGTTGGCTCCGATCCGGAACACTACCTGCCAGTACGCATGACCACCGAAACTGCCTGGCAGAACCTGTTCGGTCAGAACCTGTTCATTCGCCCGGACAGCTTCAATCCGGCCGACAAGCAGGAGTGGCAGATCCTCAACGCCGCCAACTTCGAATGTGTGCCTGAACGTGATGGCACCAACAGCAACGGCTGCGTGATCATTAACTTTGCCAAGCGCAAGGTACTGCTGGCAGGCATGCACTACGCAGGCGAAATGAAAAAAGCCATGTTCTCCGTGCAGAATTTCCTGCTGCCCGAGAAAGACGTACTGCCCATGCACTGCTCCGCCAACGTCGGCGAAGACGGCGAAACCTGCCTGTTCTTTGGTCTTTCCGGCACCGGAAAAACCACCCTTTCCGCCGACCCCGATCGTTTCCTGATCGGCGACGACGAGCACGGCTGGGGGCCCGGCACCGTATTCAACATCGAAGGCGGCTGCTACGCCAAGTGCATCGACCTGAGCCAGAAGAACGAACCCATCATCTGGGACGCCATCCGCTTCGGTGCCATCGTTGAAAACGTTACCATCGACCCGGAAACCCGCGAGCCGGATTACACCGATGTCTCCCTCACCGAGAACTCCCGCTGCGCCTACCCGCTGGAGCATGTTGAGAAGCGCGTGATTGAAAACCGCGCCGGCGAGCCATCACACATCGTCTTCCTGACCTGCGACATGACTGGCGTACTGCCGCCCGTGTCCGTCCTCAGCAAAGAAGCCGCAGCCTATCATTTCCTGAGTGGCTACACCGCGTTGGTGGGCTCCACCGAAATGGGCTCCTCTTCCAAGCTGAAAGCCACCTTCTCCACCTGCTTCGGCGCGCCCTTCTTTCCGCGCCCGGCCGGCGTCTACGCCGAGCTGCTGATGAAGCGCATGGACGAGTTTGGCAGCAAGGTCTTCCTGGTCAACACCGGCTGGACCGGTGGCCCCTACGGCGTGGGCGAGCGCTTTAGCATCCCCACCACCCGTGGCATCATCGCTGCCATCCAGAATGGCGACCTGGACGACGCCGAAACCGAGCACCTGCCCACCCTGAATGTGGACGTGCCGGTAGACGTACCGGGCGTGGACAACAACCTGCTGAACCCGCGCAACACCTGGGCCAGCAAGGAAGAGTACGACGCCAAGGCCGCTGAATTGATTGGTCAGTTCGTGGAAAACTTCAAGAAGTTTGATGTTTCCGACGCCATTGTGGAGGCCGGGCCGAAAGTCTAAGCCCGCCTTTATCGAAAAGGCGCCCTACTCTATGAGTACGGCGCCTTTTTTGTGGCTGACAGATTTAAATCAGCAACGGCTGGTCAACGCACCTTCGAAAGGAACTTCTGGGTCAGCGAATTTTGCGGCTCGGTAATGACCTGTTTGGCCTCACCGATTTCGGCAATCACGCCTTCATGGAAGTATGCGACACGGTCTGACACATCACGTGCGAAGCCCATTTCGTGGGTCACGCAGATCATGGTCATCCCTTCTTCCGCCAACAGGCGCAAAGTATCGAGTACCTCGCCCACCAGTTCCGGGTCCAGGGCGGATGTCACCTCGTCAAGCAGCATGAAATCGGGCTTCATGGCCAGTGCGCGAGCAATCGCCAGGCGCTGTTGCTGCCCCCCGGACATTTTAGTTGGGTACACGTCAAACTTATCACCCAAGCCAACGTGCTCGAGTTCCTTCTTGGCGATTTCCATCGCCTCTTCCTTGCTCATCTTTTTGACGATTCTGGGGGCCAGCGCCGCATTTTCGAGCACGGTCATGTGCGGGAAGGAGTTCCACTGTTGGAAAACCATGCCCAGTTTCTGGCGCAGCTTATCCTTGTTCGTCTCCTTGCTGTGAACATCAACGTCGTCGACGAGAATTTTGCCGGAGTTGATCGGTTCGATGGCATTGATGCAATACAGCAGGGTGGACTTGCCACTACCAGAGCCACCAATAACACTGACAACCTCGCCATTGGCAACATCCAGACTGACGCCTTTCAGAACCTCTAGATCACCGAAGGATTTATGGACATTCTGGACACTAATCATATTGCCATTTTCCTCTCAACATATCGGCCGTAATGCGACAGCGGGTATGAAATAATGAAATAAAAGATACCAACACCAATCAGAATCTCGAGCGGTTGCTGGGTTCGTGAGATGAGCTGTTCAGAGGTGCGCAGCAATTCCATGTAACCAATGACAGACACCAGAGCCGAATCCTTGATGACACTGAGCGAAACACCCAGCCAGGAAGGGAAAACGGCTCGCAAACCGATGGGTAACCGGATGTAGTAGATGGTCTGCCAGTAAGTCATGCCCAATGAGCGGGCGGCTGTCTGCATGGATTGATTCACGCTTTCGAAGCCACTGCGAAACACTTCACCCATGAAGGCCATGGTGTACAGCGTCAGCACGATAGAGCCGGCCACAAATGGGTCTAGCGGGTGCCCAATCGCACCCACAAGGGTTGAAAACAGGATGAGCTGGATAATCAGGGGAACACTTCTGAGTATGTCCAGCACACTGCCGAATATGACGTTGACAACCTTGTTGCTTTCAGCACGCGCAAAACCGACGATCAGCCCCAACAGGGTACCCGCCACAATGGCGACAACGGATATGGTGATGGTGTTCCATACACCCGTCAGGATATAACCGGTATCGCTCCAGGACAGGGGCGTAAATAAGGAGTTCATCAGATTTCCCCCCTGAAGAGCCTGCGGGAAAGCAGTGACGAACCAAACAGCACCAGTTTGGTAATGATGAAATACATAACCGCCGCCACAATGAAGAACTCAAGCGTCCGGAAGGACAGTGACTGTAGCCTCTGAGTTGTGCCAGAGAGCTCGCTCATACCCACCAGAATGCCCAGCGAGCTCATCAGGATGGACCAGACAAACTGGTTGGTCATCGGATGATAGATGCGCCGGAGCATTTGCGGCAGGATGATGTAGCGATACACCTGAATGCTGGTCATGCCCAGGGATTTGGACGCGCTGTACTGGGTACTGGGAATGGACTGGAAGCCACCCCGAAACGTCTCGGTCAGGTAACCGGCATTGATAAATACCAGGGCACTCAATACTGCAACATAGGGGCTTAGGTGGATACCAAACGCCCCCAGCCCGAAATACGCCATGTAGATCTGGAAAAGTGCCGGCGTATTACGCGCGACCTCTACCCATACCGTCGCGATATGACAAAAGGGTTTGCTGTTGTTCATCTTGGCGATGGCCAAGAATATCGCGATCACTATACCCAGGAGCATGGCGAGTACTGACACGTGCAGGGTAACAAAGGCACCGTTCAGCAACTCAGGCATTTTCTGGAACACAATGTTCCAGTGAAATTCATAATCCATACCTTGGCCACTTTATGTGGTTGGAGGGACGCCTGACCAATGCGCTACAAAGCACTGGCCAGGGTTCGAAGCCGGAACGCAAAGGAATTTGCGACTGGCTTGAAGCTTAAAATAGACAACAATAGAGCGGCCGCCTTCTGGCGGCCACCGAACCAGAGGCTACTTGTTGTCTCTCAGGGACTGGATCAGATCGGCAGGTGCATCAGATCCGAAGTACTTGTTATACGCTTCATTCATGTTGCCATCGCGAATCTGGTGCACCAGGAACAGGTTTAGGTAGTTGATCCAGGCAACTTCGCTTCTTTTGGCAATGATGCCTACGACGTCGTCGTAATTAGGAACGAACGGGCCTGCTTCAAAGTCAGCGAATTCCTCGCTCTGGAGCTTGGTCGCGATGTTGGTGTTGGTAGAAATAATGGCATCCACCTTACCCTGGTAAAGGCCGAGATATGCGTCGTTTTCAGACTTGAAAGACGTGTAGTTGTCTTTACCCCAACCCTGTTTTTCAGCATAGGCAAGGTATTCTGTTTCGTAAGTGGTACCCAGGGCGGCGCCCACTTTCATATCTTTCAGGTCATCAAACGATTCGATGCTCTTATCCTTCGGGGCGATAACCTGGAACTTGAATACAAAGTACGGGTAGGTGAAGCCAACGGACTTGGCGCGTTCCAGAGTGTCAGAAGTCGAGCCGATAACGACGTCGGTCTTGCCGGAAATCAGGGATGGGATTCGATCACCCCAGGTAAGGTTGAGAATATTGGCGTCTACGCCAAGCACTTCGGCCAGGTCGTTACAGTAATCGACGTCAAAACCGGCAGGCTCGTTGTTTTTGTCAAAATAGCCCATCGGAGGGAAATCCAGAACCACACCGCAATTCAGTGTGCCACGTTTGATAACTTCATCGAGCTGATCGGCGGTTGCACTCACCGGCACGAATGCAACACAAGCGAGTAAGACTGCTGCTAGATTCTTTATCATAGTTTGTCTCTCTGATTCTTCTTTTGGATCAAAAGTTACGATATAGGAGCGTATCCGTAAAAATACGTATACAAGGGTAGCCTAAATTTTTTAGTGAAAGTTATTGAAATTCACGATTGGGCAGGATAGTTGACCTATATTTTTTTGTCATACAGTGAATTATAGATGAAATTTATGATAATTTAGCCAAAAAGCCCCATTCCAGCCTTGAAATACTGCTCCAATTCTTTGAATTAAAAACTTTTTTGAATTCAATCCACAAAATAGGGCGAGGTTATTCTGAGACGGGTTAACCAACTAAACATCGTTGTGTCCTGTTCCTCTGCATCGCTAAGGGCCGGGAAGGGGGAGTGGCCCTCAAACCCTACCCGGCCATTCAGGCATGGATCGAACGCATCAAGTCGCTGCCCGGATACACCGGAATGCCCGGGATCCAATAAGGCTGAGTACTCCACGGCGATAACAATGATCGTTATGCTTTGATCTGTGTGACAGAACAATGCAATCTACGCAGATTCAGGCATTCAAATCGTCCTGTTTTGGAATGGAGTCTGTACATGCAGCCAAAAGACGTCGTAGAGCAGTTCATCGCCGACACCCGTGCTCATCGCTTTGATGAAGCAAAAGCGTGGCTGGTTGCCGATGGCTTTGAGTATGTGGGGCCGAACATGCACTTCCTCAGTCCGGATGACATGTTGTCCTATCAATTCGGCATGGCTGCCATACAGAAAGACCTTGTCCTCCGCCAGCTCAGTGCTGACGGGGAGCACGTATTTGCGATTCTGGATTACCAGACCCACTTTGAACCGATTGGTGATGTGCGGCTGGCCGTTTGGTTCCGCGTGCGGAACGATAAGATCCAGACGGTCGAAGCCTTCTATAATGCAGCGGTGGTTGAAAACATGCTGGGAGGCAACCTGCCTTCGGCCAACTGAAAATGGTAACTGCACCGGAGCTACCTTCTAGGGATGGTAAACCCATGCACAAAGTTCTGATGGCGTGTTTCGTTGTTTCAATCGCTGGATGCAGCAACAAGGCCGTTTACGACAACATTCAGCACAACAACCGTCAGGAATGCAATACGGTTCCGCCGGCTCAATACGAGGAGTGTATGTCGCGCTCCAACAAATCGTACGATGAGTACGAGAGGGAACGGAAAGCCACCCAGGAAAAGTAACGTCCTCGGGCGGTCGCTGTTTTCATTTCTCGGACTCCAATGGCAATGAGTATGCCGCTTGGTCTGAGCCAGTGGTGTAAACCGTCTTTAGGAGCCAAAAATGCCAAGGAAGACATTTCACAATATCAGCTTGCTAGCGCTTTCCGCCTTCCCTGCCCTGACTCTAGCCGGCCAGCCCACATCGGCAGACTACCTCGACAGCAAGCCTTTGCTTCTGGAAATCCGCTACTGTGAGTGCCCCGCCACCAAACCTGGTGGCGCCCCAGGCGATGTATTGCCGGAGTTTCTGGAAGAGTCGAGGGTTCTACGGGTGGGAGCAGTCACAACCGAACACACCAACTTTGTTGCTTCGCGGGCGCTCTCCATGGGATATGAGATCAGCCCTGTGGAAAAGCCCTCTGGTTCATTCCAGCTCACCTATGCCAGTGAATACACAACCCGTAATGGCGGCCTCTCAGGCCAGGGGACACTGGTACTGGAAGCAGGCCAATGGGTAAGTTTTCTCGGATCCAGCCTCCACACTGAAGCCGGGGCGAAACATATCGGTGTTGCGCTTCGGCTGGTGGATCAAAGCGCCTCCCAATAGAGAGAAAAGCAATCGATGATACGCACTCCTTTCCCCCAGGCACCAGACTACCCAGCGGTCGAATCGGGTTTTGATGGGCCAAAGGTGGCGGCGATTCACGGCCTTTTGGGCCATGACCTAATGCGGAAACACCTGCTTCGCATGATGAGGGAGTCCGGTTACCGCGACACAACGATGTACAGCCATTTGCATCCCACGAAAGCAATTGCGGACGATTTAATCGAAGCGGCTGACGCTAACCGCAAGATAGCCATCGTCGGCTATAGTCAGGGCGGGTTCGAGGCGATCAAGGTGGCGGGTGAACTTGCCCGGCGTGACATCATGGTCGACCTGGTTGTGACCATCGCGGCGGGTGGCTTGGGCCGAACGCTGCCGGCCCAATGGGGGTTCAATCCTCGCAAGGTACCGGCCAACGTTTCCAGGTGCCTGAATTTTTTCTCCGAGGGCGACCGGCTTGGGTCCGATCAAAAGCCTGAGCGCAATCTGGTGGAAGCCAGCCACTCAGGCCAAGACGTTGAGAATATTGTCTTCCCGAAGGACGAAAACATATCACACGTTCGATTGGTTATCTGTTACCCGGAGTCACGAGTCCACCCTACCGTCAGGGCGCAGTTGCTGGACCGGCTGGAAAATGAACTTGCCTTTGCCATCCATCGCTAAAAGTCCCAAAAAGATATGAACGGGATTATCACTGCTCCCGATCTTCCGCGCTTTCCTCGGCCTCAACTTCGGCCTTGCGCTCCTGGATCTTTTTCATCTTTTCGTCAGAAATCTTCATACTGTTGGCGTTGTCGCGCAGCACCATTAGACTGCCGACTATCAGGGCGAAAGCAACTAGGACAATAACCCATCCGATAAGAGGCATGGCTTGGCTCCTTCAATGAACCCGTTTACCTTATAGTGGACCACACGCCGTCAACCCGACAACCGGATTCCGGAAATTACTCCATGTCCTTCTCCAGAATTTATAACCAGGCGGCAGCCCGCAAGGGAGGCGAAGTCGCGCTACGCGCCATGCTGCCCCGAATCGCGGAGCCCGCTGAACTCGAAGCCATCGGTGATGACCGCTACCTGTCGGAAGTCACCCGCTGCGTATTCAAGGCAGGTTTCGTGTGGCGGGTGATTGAGAACAAGTGGCCGGGATTTGAAGATGCCTTCAAGGGGTTCGTACCGCTGTACTGGCAGCAGGTGCCACCGGAAGTGCTGGAAGAACTGGCACAGGATGAGCGCATTGTGCGAAACATGCAGAAAATCCGCACGGTGCCGGACAACGCCCGGATGATTGTGGATGGCGCCCGTGAGCATGGGGGCTTCGGGGCCTTCCTGAGCCATTGGCCTTCACACGATCAGGTCGGACTACTGATGTGGTTCAAACATCACGGTGCCCGCCTCGGCGGCAACACCGCCCAGTACTTTCTGCGCCGAATAGGATGGGATGGTTTTATCCTGTCGTCGGACGTCGCCGCCGGGCTGCACCGGGAAGAACGGCTGGATGCCAGCCCCGGTAGCAAGAAGGCCTTGGTGCAGGCACAGCAGGCCTTCAACGACTGGCACCAGGAAACCGGCCTGCCCTACAGCCACTTGTCACGAATTCTATCCTACTCGGTGGGAAACTGACCGCTTAGGCCCTACCTCTTTAGCCAGGGAGCCTTTTGCTATCATTGCCCGCCAATGGCAGGATAAGCGCTTTCCGTTGTCATGCTGAAGGGCGCTATGAATCCCACCATTGAACTTCTTAAATCACACCGTTCGATCCGCAAGTTCCAGAACCGCAGGATTCCCCGCGAGCTCTTCGAGGAACTGATCCGGGCCGGCCAGAGTGCCGCTACGTCCAGCCATGTTCAGGCCTACTCCATTATCCATGTGGTCGATCCAAAGAACCGAGAGGCCCTGGCCGAGTTGAGTGGCGGCCAACGCTATGTGGCGGAAAGTTCGGATTTCCTGGTGTTCTGCGCGGACATGAAACGGGCCACGGATGCCGCGGAACGGGCCGGTGCCGAGGTAGTCCGCGGGATGACCGAGCAGTTGCTGGTGGCCAGTATCGATACCGCCCTGGTGGCCCAGAATGTTGCGACGGCAGCAGAATCGGAAGGTTTGGGCCTGTGTTACATTGGCGGCATTCGCAACAACCCGGCCGAGGTGAGCGAATTGCTGCGCCTGCCGGAGCATGTGTATCCGGTATTCGGCATGTGCCTAGGGTATCCGGACCAGGCTCCGGAGGTGAAACCGCGACTGCCACTGGCGTCCATCCTCAAAGAGGATTACTACCAGAGCGAACGCGATGCGGAGCTGGTGGCAGAGTTCGACACCACCATGAACACCTATTACCAGGCCCGCACCGGGGGCACCAAGGACACCAACTGGTCGCACCAGCTGAAACCACTGTTTACATCCAAGTTGCGCCCCCACATGAGGGATTTCCTGCGTGGCAAGGGCTTCGAGATGAAGTAATGATGATCGCCGGGATACTTACCCCGGCGCACCTACCAGCGAACGGTATACATCCACCATCGCGAGGGTGACCGCTGTACGGCTACGCACGGCCGCATCCCGGGTGGCGGTGAACTCCTGTTCCGCCGTCAGCACCTCGAAATAGCCGATAAACCCTTCTTCATAGCGAGCCCGGGCCAGTTCCACGGCTTGCTCGGCATTGTTCATCGCCTGTTCCAGCCGCTCTTCCCGCTGTTGCGCTCGCTGGTAACGCACCAGTCGCGTTTCTGCCTCTTCCAGGGCCTCCAGCACCGTTTGCTGATAGCTGGCCAAGGCCGCGCGGCTATCGGCACCTGCCGCCTCGATCCGGGCTTTGACCCTGTCGTGGTCAAGGAAGGTCCAGTCGATACCGAGGGCAACACGGCGGGTTTCCGCTGGACCAGTGAACAGATCGCTGGTGTCGCCGGCCACGGAACCGATTAGCCCGCTCAGGGTAAAGCGAGGGAACAGGTCAGCGGTGGCCACCCCGATGCGGGCGGTGGAGGCCGCCAGCCGTCGCTCAGCGGCGGCGATGTCCGGGCGGCGGCGCAGCACCT
Source organism: Marinobacter sp. V34 (assembly GCF_055524115.1). Taxonomy (NCBI): domain Bacteria; kingdom Pseudomonadati; phylum Pseudomonadota; class Gammaproteobacteria; order Pseudomonadales; family Marinobacteraceae; genus Marinobacter; species Marinobacter sp. V34. The sequence continues at coordinate 45,723 of NZ_JBUPZY010000002.1, forward strand.
CCCCAGGGCTATCCACGGGAATCGTCGGTAGTGTTTCCGGCAGTGCCCCACGAGGCGACAGGGTTTCGACAAGCGCCATCGGCGGCTGACCAGTCAGCACAGCGATGCGGTGCATGGCCCCACGTATCCCGGCCTGCAGGGTGGGCAACTCGGCCCGGGTCCGTTCCAGTTGGGCACGGGCACGCACCTGATCAAACTCGGTGCCACGCCCGGCGTCTACTCGGGCTTCTACGATATCCAGTGACTGCTGCTGCAATGCCACACTCTGCAGGGCGACCTGATACTGTTCCTGAAGGCCTCGCAGCTCAAAATAGCTGCTGGCCAACTGCCCCGCGATAGCCACCTGCACGGCACCGAGATCCGCACCGGCCGCCGCCAGTTCAGCCCTTTGGGCCTCGGTAGCACGACGAAGGCGCCCAAGCAGATCCAGCTCCCAACTGGCGGCTACGCCAGCCTGGTAACGCTGCACTCGCTCCGGCCCGGCACCTGGGGGCGACTGTTCAATATCCGCCAGATACTGTTCGGCGGCGGAGGCGCTGGCCGTGACGCTGGGCCATTGATCCCGCTCGACGCCATACAGTAGGGCGGCCGCGCGCTCATAGCGAGCCGCGGCGCCTTCCAGGGTGAGATTGGCTGCCAAGGCATCATCAATCAAACGTGCCAGCAGAGGATCATCAAATCCCTGCCAGAAACGCTGCTGGTCGGTTCCACCGGCAACCATGGTTCGCCCTTCCGAAAACGCTTTCGGTTCCGGTGTCGTCGGGGCCTGGTAATCCGGGCCCACGGCGCAGCCTGTTAACAGGGCCAGAGCCCCCGTCATGGTGATGACTTTAAGCATGGCTACCTCCTGGCAACGCGTCTTCGCTATCGCCGTCATCGGAAGACAGTGTGGATGTGTGATGGCTCTTTAACGGATGGCTTCCGGAGAGCTTGCGCAGCGCCACGTAGAACACCGGCGTCAGGAACAGGCCAAACAGGGTGACCCCGATCATGCCGGCAAACACGGCCGTGCCCAGGGCCTCACGTACCTCGGCGCCCGCGCCGGTGGCCAGCACCAGGGGAACAACCGCTGCCGTGAAGGTGATGGAAGTCATAATGATGGGCCGCAGCCGCAACCGGCAGGCTTCCAGCGCCGCCTCCACAATGCTCCGCCCCTGTAGCTCCAACTCGCGGGCGAACTCCACTATCAGGATAGCGTTCTTACAGGCCAGGCCAATCAGTACCACCAGACCCACCTGAACGAAGATGTTGTTGTCCCCGTCGCTGAACCACACACCAATGAGCGCCGAGAGCATACACATCGGCACAATGAGGATGACGGCCAGCGGCAACGTCCAGCTCTCGTACAGCGCCGCCAACACCAGGAACACCAGTAGAATGGCCAGCGGGAACACCACCAGCGCGGCGTTGCCTTGGGTGGCCTGCTGGTAGCTCAGGTCGGTCCACTCAAACGCCATCCCGGCAGGCAGCACTTTGTCCGCCAGTGCTGTCAGCGTATCCATGGCCTGGGCCGATGACAGCACCCTTGGGTCCGCCTCCCCGGCAATATCCGCTGCGGGATAGCCGTTGTACCGCAATACCGGGTCCGGCCCAAAGCTCTGGCGGATGTTCACCATGGAACCGATCGGTACCATCTCGCCCTGGTCGTTGCGGGTACGCAGGCGGGCAATGTCCTCTACGCTGTCGCGGTAGGGGGCGTCTGCCTGGGCGATGACCTGCCAGGTGCGGCCAAACCGGTTGAAGTCATTGACGTAGGTTGAACCCAAATAGGTCTGCAGGGTGTCGAACAGTTCCGTCAGGGGCACACCCTGAGCCTTGGCCTTGAGCCGGTCCACTTCGGCATCCAGTTGCGGCACATTGGCCTGGTAACTGGTGATGGGATACCCCATGCCCGGTGTCTGGCTGATAGCACCCTGGAACTGGTTCACCGCGTTCTGCAGGGCCCCGTAGCCAAGATTTCCGCGGTCCTCGATGAATAGCTGATAGCCGGAACCATTGCCCAAACCCAGGATCGGCGGTGGCATGAAGGAGAAGGCAAAGCCTTCTTTCAGCCCGCTGATTCTCGGGTTGATCTGGGCGTTGATCTCCCCGGCACTGAGGCTGCGCTCGTCAAACGGTTTCAGGGGAAAGAACACCACACCGGTGTTGGAGGTGTTGGTGAACTGCAGCGCGTTCAGGCCGGGAAATGCCACGGCGTTGGCCACACCTTCGGTTTCCATGGCGATGTCGGTGACTTTCTGGAGCAATTGATCGGTACGCTCCAGAGAGGCGCCTTCCGGCAGTTTCACGCCCGCCATCAGGTAGAGCTTGTCCTGGATGGGGATGAAGCCCGGCGGCACCGCCTTGAACATCAGCCCGGTACCTGTCAGCAACAGCGCATAGACCACAAACACCGCACCGCGCCGGCGCAGGGAGCTGGACACGCCACCCTGATACTTCTCGGCGCTGGCGTTGAAGAAGCGGTTAAAGGGCCGGAACAGCCAACCAAACAACGCGTCGATCACTCTCTGCAATCGATCTTTGGGCGCGCTGTGGGGCTTTAGCAACATCGCCGCCAGAGCCGGGGAGAGTGTCAGCGAGTTGATGGTGGAAATCACCGTGGAAATGGCGATCGTCACCGCGAACTGCCGGTAGAACTGGCCAGTGACCCCGGAGAGGAACGCCATGGGAATAAACACGGCGCACAGCACCAGACCGATTGCGATGATGGGGCCGGACACTTCTTTCATGGCCTGATGGGCTGCCGCCAGCGGTTTCAGGCCTTCCTCGATGTTACGCTCGACGTTCTCCACCACCACGATGGCGTCGTCCACCACGATGCCAATGGCGAGCACCAGCCCAAATAGGGTCAGGGTATTGATGGAGTAGCCCAACAGGTATAGCGCGCCGAAGGTGCCAATGACCGACACCGGCACGGCCAGCAGCGGGATAATCGACGCTCGCCAGGTCTGCAGGAACAGAGTGACTACCAGTACTACCAGCAACACCGCTTCCAGCAGGGTGGCAATTACCGCCTTAATGGAATCGCTGACGAAGATCGTGGTGTCGTAAACCGCTTCATATTCAACCCCTTGCGGGAAGCGGGAAGCCAGTTCATCCATGGTTGCGATCACTTCCTCGCGAATCTCCAGGGCGTTGGCGCCCGGCGCCTGGAAGACACCCAGGGCTACCGCATCCTTACCATCCAGCTGCGAGCGCAGGGTGTAGTCACCGGCCCCCATTTCCAACCGGGCTACGTCTTCCAGGCGCAGAATCTCGCCGTTGTCGCCACGCTTGAGCACAATGTCACCGAACTCTTCCACCGTCTCCAGCCGTCCGCGGGCGTTGATCAGTGTCAGGAAGTCGCTGTCCGGTACCGGCTCCGCGCCAATCTGGCCGGCGGAGACCTGCACGTTCTGCTCGCGCATGGCACGAACCACATCACTGGCGGTCAGGCCGCGAGCCGCAATACGATCCGGGTCCAGCCAGGCGCGCATGGCATAATCACCGCCACCGAATATCTGCGCGTCGCCGACGCCCTGGATCCGGGCCAGTCGGTCGCGCACATGCAACCGCGCGTAATTACGCAGGTAGAGCGTATCGTAGGTGCCGTTCGGTGATGTCAGGTGCACCACCATCAGGAACGTGGGCGACTGCTTCTGGGTGGTCACTCCCTGGCGCCGAACCTCCTCCGGCAGCCGGGCCTGGGCCTGGCTGACACGGTTTTGCACCCGAACGGTGGCCTCCTCGGCATCGGTGCCTGGGCGGAAGGTGACGGTCATCTGAAGAACGCCGTCCGAGCCCGCCACGGACTTGAAGTACATCATGTCTTCAACACCACTGATGGCCTCTTCCAGCGGTGTGGCCACGGTTTCGGCAATTTCCTTGGGGTTGGCACCGGGGTAAACGGTGCGCACGACCACCGACGGAGGCACCACTTCCGGGTACTCACTGACCGGCAGGTTGGGAATGGAAATCAACCCAATGGCAAAGATGATGATGGACAGTACCGCCGCAAATATCGGCCGGTCGACAAAGAATCGGGAGATATTCATCGCGCCAGCTCCTGGGCGACGGCAACGGCGCCTTCTCCCCGGGCGGATTCTTTCATGGCAACCAGCTGCGGCTTGACTTGCATACCGGCGCCAAACACCTTCTGCACACCATTAATGATCACAATATCGCCATGTTTGAGTCCTTCACGGATCACCTGAAGATCATCCACCTGACGGCCAGTAGTGACCTGCCAGGGCGCGACCCGATTCTGCTCGTCCACCACGTAGACGAAGCGGCGGTCCTGGTCGGTCATTACCGCTTTTCGGCTGACCAGCAGTGCTCGCTCCAGCTCGGCCACGGGCATTTCGACACGGGCAAACTGGCCGGGTTTGATCAGGCCGTCCGGGTTATTGAGCACGGCACGGTACTGTAGGGTACCGGTGCCCGGATTCAGGTGGTTGTCGACGAAGTCCAGCTCGCCCTGGTACTGACGGCCATCCTCACCACCCAGTGAAATGCGCACATCCCTGGGCTGGCCATTGGCAAGCAGTTGCTGGCTACTGAACGCGGATTGTTCATCCGCCTCGAAATACACGTGCACCGGGTCCACCGAGACCACCGTGGTGAGCAGGCTCTGGTCGGCGTTCGCCAGGTTGCCCTGGGTCACCAGAGCCCGGCCGGTACGGCCACTGACGGGTGCGGTTACACGGGTGTACCGCAGGTTCAACTCGGCGGTATCCAGGGCGGCTTGGGCCGCCTGCACACGGGCCCGGGCGCTCATCAACGCGGTATTGCGCTGATCGTATTCCTCACGGGATATTGCCCGGCTTTCCAGCAGCGTCTTGGCTCGGCCGGCTTCACTTCTGGCCAGATCGAGCTGGCTGTTCGCCAGCGCCAATTCGGCACTGGCCGCCTGCTTTTGGGCTTCGTAGGGACGTGGATCTATCTGGAACAACAGCTCGCCGGCCTGCACCAGTTCGCCTTCCTCAAAGGCCACCTTGTCGATGTAGCCACTGACACGGGGCCGCAGGTCCACCGTTTCCGGGGATGCCACACGGCCAGTGAATGATTCCCAGAGAGTGACCGGTTCCACGACCACTTCCGCCACATCCACCTCCGGCGGAGGCGGCATGCTTGCAGCTTCATCGCTTTGCGCCTCGCAGCCGGTCAATAAAACAGTGATCGCTACAGCCAGGCCCAGTAAACGGCCAGACCCTCTGAACGGTTTTGCAGTCAGACTTTCCATGGTTTCTCGCTCCGCTATCGGGTTCACCTTGTGGGCGTTCCCGTTTTTGCCAAGTAATCGGTTGGATCGCTTGTTAAGTCGCTTGGGGTACAACGAATTCGACACGAAGCTTATTTCCTCAAGTTAACTTGAGGTCAATAACCTTGAATCGAGATGCTGGCTATGGGTGACATAGCGCCGGTTAATCGGATCGGGTAATGTTTACCCAACGGGAGCACAACAATATCCAGTGGAAGGCATAAAGCGGTATCGGGTTACTGCGGGAAGCTTGCCCGATTCTGCCGGCATGGTTTATGCCGGAGAGGCCGGGTTGCCAATTTCTGCGTGGTCATTGCCTGATCCTGCAAAAAGTGCATGAGAACCCGTACAGTTCAGGTTATGAAGGATTATACTGCCGCCAAAGGGAGACCCACCGATGACTGCCAACGTTCCTGAGATTTCCGGAAATCTCACGCTCAACCTGCAGCAACAACTCGCCCGTGTCGCCAGTCAATGGACAACACACCAGGGCATTCAGGGTTCCGCCATTGATGGCCTGGAATTGATACGCTGCAACGAACCGTCCAGCTGTGGTTCCAGTGTCTATGAACCTTCACTGTGTTTCGTGATTCAGGGCACCAAGACCATCCAATTGGGTGACCGCGAGATCACCTACCAGCCCCTGTCCTATCTGGCCAGTTCAGTCCACCTGCCTGTACTGGGGCGAATTGTTGATGCCTCGGAGGAACACCCCTATCTGGCGGTAAAGCTCAAGGTAGACCCTCAGGAAGTGGCGGAGCTGGTGCTCGAACTGGGTGACAAGGCACCCCCGCTGCACCCGACCGAATCCTGCCCGGAGGTGCAATGCGGCCTGTGTATGTCGTCGATGGATGAACGGATGCAGAGCGCGCTCTACCGGCTGCTCAGCCTGCTGGATTTGCCCGGTGATATTCCTATTCTGGCGCCCCTGGCTCGGCGGGAAATCATCTATCGCGCACTGATTGGCGAGATGGGGTCACGGATGCGCAAGTTTGCCGCCGCTGATTCCCAGGCACACCGTATTTCCACGGTTATCTCGACGTTGAAGGACCACTACGCCGAACCACTACGCATCAGTGAGTTGGCGGAAGCCGCCAACATGAGCGAGTCTACCCTGTACCACAGCTTCAAGCAGGTGACCCGGATGTCGCCACTGCAGTTCCAGAAGAAACTGCGTCTGCATGAGGCCCGGCGCCTGATGCTGACAGAGGGGCTAGAGGCCGCTACCGCCAGCTATCGGGTAGGTTACGAAAGCCCTTCCCATTTCAGCCGCGAATACAGCCGCCTGTTTGGTGCGCCGCCCAGGGCCGACGTTACGCTTCTGCGTGGCGAGCACAGGGCTGCAGAGCCAGTTTGACCGTTCAAACTCAGGCGTAGAACAGCAACGGCACGAACGCCACCAGCACCAGTGAAATGCCCATGGCAATCAGCGGCATTATGATGCGCTCGTGGCGCTGGTAGAAGGTGCCCTCTTCCTGCTGTGCTGCCAGCACTTCCGCTTCCCCGACCACCTGCCGCGTCAGCAGGTGGTTCAGCGCCACCGGCGGGCTTAGATAACCCAGCTCGAAGGCGACCAGGGTTACCATCCAGAAGTGAATCGGATGTATGCCGCTACTGTAGGCGATGGTGGCCACGGTGGCGGTCACCAGGATAACGGCGCCGAAGGCGTCCATGATCATGCCCAACACCACCAGGATCAGAACCATCAGAAGCATGGCAGACCAGGCACTGTCGAATGCCTGAGGGAAGGTTTCCATAATGTGGGAGCGTTCGATCACCCCGCCAATACTCACCGACAGGCCCAACAGCAGTAACAACGCACCGATTTCCGCCGTGGTGTCGTTGGTGGCCGAGCGCAAACTGCGTTCCAGGCCCTGATGATTGATCTCGCCACTGGCCCGACCCTTGCGCTTTTTCAGGCTGACATGTTCGTACAACAGGATGGCCAACATAATCACCGGTAACAGCCGGGGGGCAGAGAATTCATCCATCTGCACATCCAGGGCAAATCGGTACAACAGCACCACCGCTGCAATCACCAGTGCATAGGGAATCAAATGCTTTAACGCCGACATCATGGGCGGAAAGGCCGTTGACGCCGGAGCCAGGTTGAACTTGCTCCGACGGTTCACCGTAAGGGCCACCACTGTGAACATAGTCGCGGTTAGTACGAATACCCAGATGCCCCAGCCGAACAACTCGTCCGTGGTAACTTCCCGGTTCAAGTAGGCAATAATCACCACCAGCAGGCAGGGCCTCAGCACCACACCCATAGACCCGGACATGGCGGTTGCCGCCAGGGCCAGATGACGGCGGGCACCGGCAGCGCGTAGTTCGCTGTAGATAACCGCACCGGCCGCAATAACAAAGATCCCTGATGCGCCGGTGTAGGCGGTGGGTACTGCAGCCACAAGCACGGCCACCACAGCGAGCATTTCAGGCGGCATACGCCAGGGCCGGAAGACGTTGAACACCAGAGTGGCCAGGCGCGTCTGCTTCAGCATCATGCCTACCCACACGTACAGTCCGACATTGAGGAACATGTCGGACAACTCCATCATCTTGCCCAGATAGATACCGATACCGGAGGCGTGGCCAATCAACGCAAAGTAAGTCCCCGAGATAAGACACATGACGGTATAGAGAGGCACTGCAAGGAAGGCCTTGTTCAGATCGCCGCCTTCCTTCAGGTCATCCGGCACCCTGATCAACCGATATAGGCTGGTGAGCGTAAGCGCGGCAAACCCGGTAATCCACAGGTTATGGAGCAACAACTCATCGGACGACATGGTGGTGTCGGCGCCAAAACTGGATTGGCGGAAGATCACGCTGGACCCCAGTAGCATGGCATTGGCGACAGTCTGCAGCGTATGGGAAACGGTGTAGTCCAGTCGGGTTTCCATGGCCCGCATGGCAATATGGTGGCGAGTCAGGGTGGCGGTCACCGCGCACAGCATGACCAGGATCACCAGTATGTAGCGCTGGGACTCCAGGCCAAAGGCGATCAGGTCAGCCACAAACAGCTCCCCTGCCCGGTAGGCTTTTACGCCGGGGGTGAGCTTGTCCTTGAGGTTCTCGTAACTCTGATAGCTCTGGCGGCAGTCCGTCACCGAGCGTTCAATGGCCAGACGAACCTCATCCGGGTCTTTTTCCGACTCTCCCAGCAGGGCCGCCATGGGATTGTCGGAGCCCTCTTTCGCCAACTCTTCCTCAACGGCGGCGTCGATGTCCACGTTCGGGTCACAGGTGGGTTGTACCGGGTCGACCCTCAGCTTGTAGTAGCCGCTCCACAATTGCTCGCCGCCGCGCAGCATCTGATTGTGGATATCGCTACTGGTGGAAAACAGCACCACCGACAGCAGAAGCAGACAGGCCGGCAGAGAAGACAACCACTCCAGGCCACTACGTCGAAAACCACCCTGGGACATAACAACTCACTCTGGGAACGTTGATTTACAGCAGATCGTCCAGATCCATGGTTTCGACCGCTTCCTTCTCGTCATCCCAGAAGGTTCCCAGTTGCCCCATAGGCGTCCGGTGCCCGGTGTTCTCCATCCACATGCGATCGGAGATCGCCACAATCATGTCGGTGGCCATCGCATCGACGAAAACCCACTCCTCGTTCGCTGGCGTCTCCTCAATGGCTTGCGCATGGCTGCGGATCACATTGCGAAGCCGCTCCTTGTCGCCTTTGTTCTGCGCCGCGATGGCGTGGAACACGTGACTGATTCTTACACCGACTTTCTCGCCCTGCGCATCGGCAATGTCCAGCCGCTCAAAAGGGTCCTCGCCCTCTGGCAGTGCGCCGGGAATCATTGCCCAGACAGTCGCACGCAGTGCCATGGGGGCGCCCCACCATTTGTCGTTTTCCAGGCAACTGGTAGCGCGGGCAACCGTGGAGCCAATATTCTTGGGAACGCCGATGGACGAGGTAGACTGAATTTCAGCGTTCAGGGCCTGCAGGCCAGACAACAAGCCTGCCATGTAGATGAACTCTCCCAGATCATCATCAAAACCAGGACATTCACCCGCATCAGGTTTGCCATAGAAGGCGTTGTGGTGTTTCCAGCCCCGGTGATAGCGTTTAGCGGCCAGGGAGAGTGCGCGCTTCTGACGGATCATGGCGTCTTCAGCTTCTTCCGCATCCATCGCACGCAAGGCGGCCAGACTATCCAGTTCATGCTCCCGTGCCTGCTCCTCTGCGCACCCACCAGCCGACAGATACAGCATCACCGCCAACTGGTCAGGCTCACTGGTGACCCGACCGAAAGACATCAGCAGCGGCGCGGTGGCCTCACTCATGGCGCAACCCATGGCGAGGTCGTCACTTTCCAGTAGATAGGGCACGGTGTGGTTGCGGGAAAAGCCCTGCATCACATCACCGGTGGTTTTATAGATCATGTTGTTAACGACACCACAACCACTTAAAACCACACTGGCAAGTACGGCCACCATTGCGCCACGGAAACGAGTATTGCCTCGGTGAGTCTGACTGGCAGGTTTCTGAAAACTCGTCATAACGTAATACCTTCTACTGTTCTGCGTTTTTGTTGTTCGGAGCATTTGTTCAGAACCGGAGTGTCACCAAACCGAAGCCGCACTCACAATCTGTTACGGTTTGTAACCGAATCGGCATTATCGCCGACAACTCCCTGTTTTTATGAGACCCATCCCGCAAATGGAAACGGAGTTTCAAATGCATTCTGTTTACCGGTTTGCACATTGGCCCGCAAACCGCTATAGCTTTGACCAGCCGACGGTGTCGCATCCGCCGGCCAGTGACCAAAAATGACAAAAAGGAGTACCTGATGCGCAAATCTGAACTTGCCGCCGCCGTTGCGGATAAAACCGGACTGTCCCGGGACAAAGCCAGCGAAGTCATCACCGCTTTTACCGACCAGATCTCCGCCGCCGCGGCCCGTGGCGAAGATACCACCCTGATTGGCTTTGGCACCTTCAACATCCGCAGCCGTGAGGCTCGGGACGGCCGTAATCCTCAAACGGGTGCAACCATCAAGATACCCGCCAGCAAAACTGTCGGCTTCAAGGCAGGTAAGGCACTGAAAGACTCCATCCGTTAAGGCGATAACCGGGGCCCGCCCGGGCCCCTTTCACTGTCGGCTCAGGAAGCGCACTCAGAACGCGAACCGTCCACCCGGCAGCGAATCGCTTTCATCAGGCTAATCGCACGCTCGTCGTAGACACCATCCTCCAGCAACGACAAACGCACCTTACGCAGCATCTTGTCGTACTCGGCAACGTCTTCCTGCGGCGGATGCATCCAAACGTCGTCGGGAATCCCGGCTTCGGCTTCGGCGATGATTTCATAGGCCTCGTCAATGCGCTTGATGGCCTGATCCCGCACCATCTGGCCGGCGTCGTCCGGGAAGCGATCGCGGTGGATAATCACCTGGAAGTTCATGTAGGCCAGGGCGTACTTGAATACACCGCCGTTCGGATTCACCCCCTTGTAGAGTTCCAGGGGTGAATAAGCGACCGCCGGAGCGTAGGCCAGATCAACACTGCCGTTGTTGAATTTGCCGGCAAAGTTGGCCGAGTTGGACCCCACCACGGACGCTCCTACGTGGCGCACCATGCGAACGGACGCGGTATCGAAATCCAGCGTGGCAATGCGCTTACCCTGCAGTTTTTCAACTGAATCAATGGCCCGATTCCGGGTGTGGAGATACACCGCACCACCGGGAAATACGCCAGCCACTTCGTAGTCGCCATCAATCAGGAACGGGCGCGCCTTTTCCTGGCTTAGGGTGTTGTACAGCAGCCGCATTTCCTCTTCACCGGGCACTGCCCCCATGGCTTCCAGGGTGCCGGTAAACTTGTTGAATTCGCGGGCACGGGTACCGGTCAGCAGCACGGCGTCACATTGGCCGGCCTTGAAGTCCTCGGCCGCGACTTTCTCGTCGGTATAGGCTCGCAGATCCAGCCTGATACCTTCCTTAAGGGCCACCGGCTGGAAGGTTTTGGTTATGGCAAACAGCGGGCCGTTAGCACCGACAGGATCAAACACACAGAAGCTTCGCTCCATGATGTCTGATTCCGCCTGGACGAACAGCGACAACGCAAGAGTGGCACACAGGGCTGCCACCGCAGTGGCCTTTCGCGGGAGGTTGACTGATTTCACGGGGATGACTCCTGAATTATTATTGTTGGGCAACGGCACATCCGTATGTGCACAGGTCACCACATTCCTTCGCCGAGACTATGCCGGCGATGGTAAGAATACGTTGGCACAGGTGCCTGTCTTCAAGGGCTCTGAAGCAAAAAGGTGAGGATCTGTGACGGGCTCGACAGAGGTTTCGCAACCTCTGCCACACTTTGCCGATATGAGGCGATATGAAGACGGGAGCTACAGGTCAGATTGAGGCCAGGCTTGCCGCCCTTCACACAATGTCAGGCGAACCACGCCTGGAAGGGCCTTTCCTGGCAGAGGCACATGACGTCCAACAGAGCTCAGTCTGGTATCGCCGGGAACCCAGGTGGCGTCAGGATCAAACACACACAGGTCTGCAACCGTATCCTGCCGAAGCTCGGCGGAACGGCCAATCACCTCAGCCGGACCGCTGGTCAGCGAGCGAATCAGGCTTGCCATGTCCAGCTCGCCACGTTCGACCAGCAGCAACCCCATGGACAGCGCACTTTCGATGGTGGACAGCCCCGGTTCCGTGGCCGCCAGAGGCGCCTGTTTGGCGGCGGAGTCGTGGGGCTGGTGCTGGCTGGTGATAGCGTCGATCACGCCGTCCCGAACCCCGCCCAGCAACGCCTGGCGGTCTTTTTCAGACCGCAGTGGCGGTCGCACATGATAGCGGCTATCGAATCCCGACAGGGCGTCCTCGGTGAACATCAACTGGTGTATGGCCACATCGGCGGTCACCGCAATGCCACGCTTGCGGGCATCGGCCAGCATTTCCACGCTACGGGCACAGGAAAGCTGGCCAAGGTGCAGTCGAACCCCGGTTTCCTCCGCCAGCAGCAGCATTTCCATGACCGCGGCGGTTTCCGCTACCTCCGGGATGCCCAGCAAGCCCAGCCGCGAGGCCACGAGGCCATCGTGGGCATAGCCATCCGCCGCCAACGCCTGGTTCTCGGGACTGAACATCACCGTCAGGCCAAACGTCCGGGCGTAAGCCATACAACGGCGCAACACCCTGGCGTTTTTCACCGGGCGGGCACCGTTGCCGAGGGCAATACAGCCAGCACCGGCCAGGCCCGCCATGTCACTGAGCAGTTCGCCTTCAAGGCCACGGGTTATTGCTCCAACCGGCAATACCCGCACAGAAGAGCGCTTCGCGGCCACGTCCAGGATCAGGTTGGTCACCGCTCCGGAGTCATTGACCGGCGAGGTGTCCGGGGAGGCACACAGGGTAGTGAAGCCGCCATGAGCGGCGGCGAGGCTTTCCGAGGCAATGTTGCCTTTCTGGCCGTTACCCGGCTCCCGCAGGTTGCAGCACAAATCCACAAAGCCCGGAGCCAAGAGGCAACCAGTGGCGTCAAAATCATGGTCGGCGGACTCGTTTCTGGCCGCGTCACCAAGGGCGGCGATACGTCCGTCGCGGACCAGAACCGCGGTTTCGGCGTTGGTGTCGGCCAGGCGGCCACCGATAATTTTAAGGCTGGTCATCCCTGGGCCCTCCCCGCCAGTTTGCGACTGCGCTCGGCCATCTGCCCGCCCATAGCCATGGACATCACCGCCATACGAATGGCGATGCCGTTGGTGACCTGATTGAGAATCACAGATTGCGGCCCATCGGCCACTGCAGACTCGATTTCCACGCCCCGGTTAATAGGGCCCGGATGCATGACGATGCACTCGGGGTGGGCCAGCGCCAACTTCTCCTGATTGAGCCCATAGAGCCGGTAAAACTCCCGTTCGCTGGGCAACAATGCGCCCTCCATGCGCTCTTTCTGAAGGCGCAGCATGATCACTACATCCAGGTCTTTCATGCCCCGGGTCATATCGTACTCGACGGTGCACCCCAAACTCTCAACATCCCGTGGCAGCAGTGTGGCGGGCGCAATCACGCGTACTTCCGCAGCGCCCAGTTCGTTCAGGGCTCGAATCTGGGAGCGGGCCACCCGGGAGTGCAGTACATCACCGACAATCGCCACCTTCAGACCATCGAAACCACCCTTGTTCTGGCGAATGGTGAGCATATCCAGCATGGCCTGAGTTGGATGGGCGTGGCGCCCGTCACCAGCATTGATAATAGCGACCCCAGGCGTCACGCTCTCAGCAATAAAGTGGGGCGCACCGCTTTGGGAATGGCGCACCACGAACATGTCGCTGGCCATGGCTTCCAGGTTCAGCAGCGTGTCCGACAACGATTCCCCCTTGGACGTGGCGGACGTATTGATGTCCAGGTTGAGCACGTCCGCCGACAGCCGTTTGGCGGCGAGCTCGAAGGTACTTCGGGTGCGGGTACTGGATTCGAAAAACAGGTTGACCACGGTGCGGCCCCGCAGCAATGGCACCTTCTTGATGCTGCGCTCCCCCACTTCAATAAACGAATCCGCGGTGTCCAGGATTTCCGTCAGCAGAGCGCGGTTCAGACCGTCGAGGGTCAGGAAATGGCGTAACTGGCCATCTGCGGTCAGCTGCAGGGAGGTTTGTGAGGGATCGGTTGCCGTCATGGGTCGCCTGTTGGTGTTATGCGTTCGCTGTTTAGTGGCCTGTTTCCTGGAGCTCTATGTGCAGTGGGTCCGGCCCGCGCAATTTGACACGCTGATGCGATTGCAGGGCAAGCACCCGCCCGGTCACGTCCGGCTGAACAGGCAGTTCCCGAGCCCCCAGATCCACCAACGTGGCGAGGATGATACTCGCCGGCCGGCCATAATCGAAAATCTCATTCATCGCCGCGCGAATGGTACGGCCACTCATGATCACGTCATCGATCAGGATAATGTCACGGTCTTCGGTACTGAATGGCAGGCTGGACGGCTTCACTCTCGGGTTCAGGCCGATGCGGCTGAAGTCATCGCGGTAGAAGGAAATATCCAATTCCCCCCAGGGTTCCTGCAAGCCCAGACGCTTGCTCATGACGTCCGCCAACCAGACACCACCGGTGCGGATGCCGATCAGCGCCGGGGAGGTTACTCCCCGCTCTTGCAGCTTCTTACGCAGACCAGTTTCCAGGTCATCCAGCAGCCGGTCGATTTCAAGCAATGCAGTCATTTAAATCCCCATAGTCAGCAGCCTGGGCCCGGTCAGGACGAACGAGACTCCTGCTGATGAAACCAGGTTTCCAGAATCAGTACGGCGGCACGGTCATCGACGCCATCGCGGCCGAAATCACGGCTGCCACCGGACGCCATCACATCACCCTTGGCCTCAAAACTGGTGAGGCGTTCGTCGACCATTTCCACCTCAACGTGGAAGCGACCGTGCAGGCGTTTGCCAAACTTGCGCGCTCGTGCGCACATGTCATTTTCAGTGTCGTCCATGTTCAGGGGCAGGCCGACCAGAACCCGGTCAGGCTGCCATTCTTTCAGCAACCGACCAATCTGTTCCCAGTCGGGAACCCCGTCCCGGGCTGCCAGCATGGCCAGAGGCTTGCCAGTGCCCAGCATTTCCTGACCACTGGCCACACCAATTCGGCGGGTGCCGAAATCAAACGCCATCACCCGCCGGTTTCCGGCCTCATGCATGGCCCACGAACTCGCTGAGCTGATTGATGTCGATGCCAATATGCTTTAGTACGGCCTTGTAACGGTCTTCCCAGGGTGTCCTGAACAGGATATCGGCGCTAGCGGGGCAGGTTAGCCAAGCGTTGCTGGCGAGCTCGTCTTCCAACTGTCCCTCACTCCAACCTGCATAACCCAGGCACACCAGGTAGCTTTTCGGGCCACTGCCTATGCCTATGTCTGAGAGCACATCCCGGGAGGTAGTCAGCAGAACATCGTCAGCCACCTCCGCGGTATTCTGCCAGCCCGCATCCGGGGAGTGCAGTACAAAACCGCGCTCAGGCTGTACCGGGCCACCCCCATAAACCGGCACGTCCAGTTCACCACCTTCCATATCCAGTTGCTCGAGGATTTCCCCCAGGTGGATGTCCAGGGGGTGGTTCACTGTCAGCCCCAGGGCGCCTTCGTCGGAGTGCTCACATAAATAGATCACCGCACCATGGAAGCGTGGGTCCTGCAGATAGGGAGACGCCACCAGGAACTGGTGCCGCAGACTGTGTGGAGAGTGTTTTGATGCTGTCATCCCGATGTCAGCCCCCGCCGTTCGAATACCCAGGTGCGGATAATTTCCAATTCATCAACGTTCTCGCGCATATCATCCGGGAAAGGTGCAAAAGGCGCTGCCATTCTCACGATGCGTATTGCGGCATCATCAAGCACGCTACTGCCGGATGATTCGAGTATAGCCAGTTCCTTTATTGTGCCATCCTTCTTCATCGAAACCAGCATACGCAGAGTGCCATAAATTCCGGCTCGCCTGGCCTCAGTAGGATAGTTGATATTGCCAACACGGGTTACCTTACTGACCCAGTTCTGCACATACCAGGCGTTGGTCGATTTCAACGTTGATGCTGCGGTAACACGCATGACCCGGGGTTTCTTGGCGTAGGCCCTGCGCTGCTGATCAAACCGCGCCTCCAGACTGGCAATCTCCAGGCTGCGCTCCATCAGGCTTTTCTTTTCCTTCACCGGCAGCGGATCATCCGATTCTGGTTCCGCCGCCGAGGGCTCCGACACCTGGCGTTCATTCTGAGCCTGTGTCTGCACCACCGGCTGTTCCTGATCCTGCCTGGGCTCAACGCGGGACGGAGGTTCCGGCTGAACCTCGGCGACCTCCGGTTGGCTGACTTCAGAAGGCTGCGGCGTCGTCATTTCCACCGGTTCTTCCTCGGTACCGCTGCCTTTCTGGCTGGTCTGGGCCAGGAAATCGGCTTCCTCCGGGTCAGTCTCATCATCAAACTGGGAGAGGGTAATTTCCATGGTCTGAGCCGAGGAACGCGGAGACTCGGGCGCAAAGGTAATACCCAGCACCACGATAGCGTGGAGCGCCAACGCCATGAAGAGTGTGAACGAAAACCGATCGAAATCGCTGACCTGTACTGCCATTCCTGCTATTTACCCTCGGTTAGACCTGGCTGGAGGTCATTATTTCAGACGGCGCTCGATGGCATCCAGCAACTGACTGGAAATATCAATGCCGTAGGCGGCATCCAGTTCCCGGATGCAGGTCGGACTGGTGACATTGATTTCGGTTAGGTAGTCACCGATGACGTCGATGCCGACAAAGATGAGCCCTTTTTCCTTGAGCACTGGCGCCACACGGTCACAGATTTCCCGATCGCGGACCGTGAGTTCACGACCTTCCCCCCGACCTCCGGCGGCCAGGTTTCCACGATTTTCACCCTGCGAGGGGATGCGCGCAAGCGCATAGGGAACCGGCTCGCCATCGATCAGCAGAATGCGCTTATCGCCCTGCTTGATCTCGGGTATGTATTTCTGCGCCATGGCCTGGTGAGCGCCATAGTTGGTCAGGGTTTCAATAATAACCCCAAGGTTGTCGTCGTTTTCCTTGACCCGGAAGATAGAGCGCCCGCCCATGCCATCCACCGGTTTCATAATGACATCACCATGCTCGGCGTAGAATTCCTTGAGTCGCTCAGCCGAGCGGGTAACGATCAACGGCGGTGTGCAGTCCTCAAACTGGGCGGCGAACAGCTTTTCGTTGCAATCCCGTAGCGTGGAAGCCGGATTGACCACCAGGGCGCCCTGTTGCTCGGCGATTTCCAGAATGAACGTGGCCATCAGGAACTCCCGATCCACCGGTGGGTCCTGTCGCATCAGGATGACGTCAAGATCACCGAGTGCCCGGTCCTGGGTGCCACCGAAACCGAACCAGTCTTCCGGGTCCAGATGTACGGTCAGGTCACGGGTTCGCGCCCTCGCCTGCCCACCTTTCAGGTACAGGTCCGGCAGCTCCATATACTCGATTTCCCAGCCCCGGTTCTGCGCCGCCAGCAACATCGCCAGTGAGCTGTCTTTCTTGAAATGGATCTTCTCGATGGGGTCCATCACGATGCCGAGTCGGACTGTCATAATGCCTCGTCAGATAAAAGGTTGAAAACACGAACCGGTCTGCAGAGCGATGCCGGGAATAAGTGCTATGCTGTGATCACAGATGGTATTGTACCCGAGCCGCGAATGCATCCGGAGAAATCCCGTATCAATTACGTGACTTTCCGGGCAGAAGTACATTTGGTCACAAAGTTATACTTTTTATCCGGCCGCCAATACTCTATAAATGAGCGGGATTTATAGAACATCGTTAATGTTTGTGTTAAAAACCCCGGTTGAAAATAACGACAGTCGCTGAGCGCAAGGCAGTTGGACAATGGATGACAACTTCGAGAATCTGAAGATTATGGTGATCGACGACAGCAAGACCATTCGTCGCACCGCCGAAACCCTTCTTAAGAAAGTCGGTTGCGAAGTCATTACCGCAACGGATGGCTTTGACGCTCTGGCGAAAATTGCCGATTCCCAGCCCAATATCATTTTCGTTGATATCATGATGCCCCGGCTGGACGGCTACCAGACCTGCGCACTGATCAAGAACAATTCCTCTTTCAAAAAGACGCCGGTCATCATGCTCTCCAGCAAAGACGGACTGTTCGACAAGGCCAAAGGCCGGATTGTCGGATCGGACCAGTACCTGACCAAACCGTTCAGCAAGGACGAGCTTCTAAACACGATTCGCCAGTATGTTCCCCAGGCGGAACAGTAAAACTGCTGAAGCAAAGAACTATTGAGGACACCATGGCCCGCATTCTGATTGTTGATGATTCCCCGACCGAGGTTAAGAAAATCTCGACCATTCTGGAAAAGCACAAGCACGAAGTGCTGACTGCTGATAATGGAGCCGACGGCGTTGCCAAGGCACGCGCCGAAACACCGGATCTGGTCCTGATGGACGTCGTCATGCCCGGCCTGAATGGCTTCCAGGCAACCCGTCAATTGACCCGTGCCCCGGAAACCGCTTCCATCCCGGTGGTGATCGTCACCACCAAGGATCAGGAAACGGATCGCGTATGGGGAACACGCCAGGGTGCAAAGGGTTACCTTGTAAAACCCGTCGTTGAAGACGACCTGATCAAAACAATCAATAGCCTGATTGCCTGATCCCCAACCGTGGAGTAAGCATGTCCGCCCAGGCCGCCCCTTTTGCCGTTCTGACGGATATCGCCCGACGCAGCCGCGCCATGGCTGCCGGTCTGCCGGAACAACAGGAAGCCGTTGAACTCTGGAACGGCATCGGCTTTGTTCTGGCGGGTGAGCGTTACGTAGCGCCCATGGGTGAAGTCACTGAAATTCTCCATGTTCCCCGCTATACCCATATACCGGGGGTTCATCCGTTTATGATGGGCGCTGCCAACGTGCGTGGCCGCCTCCTGCCACTGGTCGACCTTGCCGGTTTCTTTGAAGTTCCCCGTTCTTCACGCAGCACCCGCGAGCGCAGGGTACTGGTTGTAGAACAGGGCGACGTATTCAGTGGCCTGGTGGTCGACAGCGTCTCAGGCATGCAGTATTTCGCAGTGGACAGCTATGTGGCCTCGCCACAGGATGTGCCTGCAAGCGTTCAACCGTTTGTGAATGGCGGTTATGAGCGTAACGAGGAAGTCTGGAAAGTGTTTTCCGCCGCCGAGCTTCTCGGCGACGAACGCTTCCTGGATGTAGCGCAATGGTAAGGGTGGTGACATTGGCAGGAACATCTTCCCGCCTGCCCAACGCCCGCAGAAACAAACTTGCCACTATTACGAAGAGGCCGGGAGCCAGAAAATGAAAAATAGAGCCGGAAGACTCAGTATGGGACAGGGAGGCAACAAGCTGGTTGCCGGCCTGATTGCCGCGCTGATCGCATTGACCGTCCTGCTCGTTGCGGTACTGTTCATCATTAACAGGGACAGCCAGAACGATCAGGAATACGTCGCCCACTCTGCCGAGCTGAGGGTGCTGTCACAGGAGATTGCAAAGAACGCGACGGAAGCCGCCGGCGGCACCGCCTCAGCGTTCGACGCACTGCGACGTTCCCGTGACGAGTTCGAACGGCTGTGGGGTTATGTAGTTGACGGTAATCCGGAAACCGGCCTGCCCCCAAGCGAGGTTGCACAAGACAGCAACGTGCAGGCAACCTGGGAATCGGTTCGTGACAACGCCGACAGCATCCTGTCCACCCAGGACGCGGTACTCGGCCTCCACGAAGTGGCACGAACCCTGAACGAAACCATTCCGCAGTTGCAGGTGGAATACGACGATATCGTTCAGATCCTGCTGGATAACGACGCGCCCGCCGAACAGATTGCATTGGCACAGCGTCAGTCCCTGCTGGCGGAGCGGATTGTTCGCTCGGTTAACAACGTACTCTCAGGTGACGAGGACGCGGTTATCGCCGCCGACCGCTTTGGCCGTGACGCCAGCCTGTTTGGCCGCGTTCTCGATGGCCAGGTTAATGGCAACCCGGCCATGGGCATCTCACAGGTAAACGACGAGGACGCCATCTACGGTCTGGAGGCTGTTGGTGAGCTGTTCGAGTTCGTATCCCAGAACGTAGACGCCATCCTTGAAGCTTCTCCCGACCTCTTCAAGGTACGTACTGCGGCCAGTGATATCTTCCAGAACTCCCAGGTGCTGCTGGACGAACTGTCGATTCTTTCCGAGAAGTTTGCCGGACAGGCCGGAACCCGTCTGGTCAGCCCAACCCTCGCATTCATCATCCTCGCCGCCATGGTTGGTATCGTTGTGATGATCGGCGTGGTGCTCTATCGCGAAGCTCAGGAACGTCTGGCAACGACCCAGGAACAGAATGAACAGAACCAGAACGCGATCCTGCGACTGCTGGACGAACTGGCTGACCTGGCGGATGGTGACCTGACTACAGAGGCGACGGTAACCGAGGACTTCACCGGCGCCATCGCCGACTCCATCAACTACGCGATCGACCAGATGCGCGGGCTGGTACAGTCAATTCGTGGCACCGCTGTACGGGTGGCCTCAGCCTCCCAGGAAACCCAGGCCACAGCGATGCACCTGGCGGACGCTTCCGAGCACCAGGCTCAGGAAATTGCCGGCGCCTCCGCAGCGGTCAACGAGATGGCTGTGTCCATCGACCAGGTATCCTCCAACGCGGCTGAATCCTCGGCGGTTGCGGAGCGGTCGGTTGCGATCGCGAAGAAAGGCGCGGAAGTGGTACAGAACACCATCCGCGGCATGGACAACATCCGCGAGCAGATCCAGGAAACATCCAAACGGATCAAGCGACTGGGTGAATCTTCCCAGGAAATCGGTGACATCGTATCTCTGATCAACGACATCGCCGACCAGACCAACATCTTGTCCCTGAACGCAGCGATCCAGGCCTCCATGGCCGGTGACGCAGGCCGGGGCTTCGCGGTAGTTGCGGACGAAGTTCAGCGCCTGGCGGAACGTTCCTCTGCAGCGACCAAGCAGATTGAGGCACTGGTTAAGACGATCCAGTCAGACACCAACGAAGCGGTTATCTCCATGGAACACACCACCGCCGAGGTGGTCCGTGGTGCACGGCTGGCCCAGGACGCGGGTATCGCGCTCGAAGAAATCGAGAACGTATCCATGTCTCTGGCGGAATTGATCCAGAACATCTCCAACGCCGCCCGTCAGCAGTCGTCCTCTGCGGCGCACATTTCCAACACCATGAACGTCATCCAGGAAATTACCTCGCAGACGTCGTCCGGTACCAACGCGACCGCGAAGTCTATCGGTAACCTGGCAGAGATGGCGTCTGAACTGCGGTCCTCTGTTGCGGGCTTCACACTGCCCGAAGAAGAGTCGGCCGACCAGGAAGAAGAGGAAGACAGCGACGTACCGGTGGTGAGCTGACAATCGCTCCGAGGCTGCTGACAGTTGATGGCTGAAACACGCAACCATCTGTCACCCGCCGAAGGCATCTGGTCACTGCGCCGACTTCCCGATATGGACGAGGCGCAGTTCAACCAGTGGCAGACGCTGCTTGAGCACCGTACCGGCATTACCCTGTCTTCCGGGCGCAAATCGTTTCTCGAGACCAACCTCGGGATCCGCATGCGGGAGATTGGTTGCAGCAGCTATCAGGCCTACTACGAAAAGATCGTATCCGGCCCGAACGCTGTTGTTGAGTGGTCCACCCTGGTGGACCGGCTGACGGTTCAGGAAACCCGGTTCTTCCGGGATCCGGATGCCTTCAGGCTGGTGTCTGACTATGTGCTTACCCGGCCCCGGGAGACGCTGAAACGACGCCCTCTGGAGGCCTGGAGTGTGGGATGCTCGACTGGCGAAGAGCCCTACACACTGGCCATGCTGCTGAACGAAAGTATGGAAGGGTTGTTGCTAAAGCCATTGTTCGGCGTCACCGGCTCTGACATCAGCAAACCGGCCATCGACAAGGCCCAGGCTGGCCTGTTCAGCGCCCGCAAGCTGATGGGAATGGATGAGGCCATGAAGGCCCGGTATTTCCGGCCGGCGGAACGGAACAACGTCGAAATTGTAGAAAGCATCCGCGAGCGGGTGTGTTTCACCAGGCTGAATGTGCTGGATTTGAAACACGCTCCGATGCACGGAATGAACATTATCTTCTGCCAGAATCTGCTGATTTATTTCCGGCGCTGGCGCCGGCGGGAAATCGTGAAAAGGCTTGCAGAGCGGCTGGCGCCCGGGGGGTTGCTGGTCCTGGGCCAGGGAGAGTTGACCGATTGGCAGCCCCCTGGCTTACAGAGGGTACCCTCGGAACATGTGCTGGCGTGGATCAAACGCCAGACTGACGAAGAATAACCGGAGTGGTTATGGGCAATCACCATGACAGCATCGCCCTGGACTGGGTTCGGGGCGAAATACAGGATACGTTGACCCAGGGTCAGCACGCACTGGAAGCGTATGTCGAGAATCGTGACGACACCGCGCGCCTGCGCTTCTGCCTGAACTATCTCCACCAGGTTCACGGTACCCTGCAGATGGTCGAGCTTTACGGCGCGGCCCTGCTGACCGAGGAAATGGAGAAACTGACCCAGGCGGTCCTGAATGAAACCGTCGCCAGTGTGGACGATGCCGTCGACGTGCTGATGCAGGCCATCCTGCAGTTGCCCCAGTACCTGGAGCACCTGGCCAGTAGCAAAGACGATTTCCCGATGGTGCTACTGCCGTTACTGAACGATCTCCGTGCTGCACGGGGCGAGTCTCTGCTGTCCGATACATCGCTGTTCAAGCCTGACCTGTCGCCCTCACGGGCAGCGGCTGCAGCCAATGTGTCCCAGCGCCTTCAGGATCCGAAGGTTCTTGGACATATTCGCAAATTGCGCCAGATGTATCAGTTCGCCCTCGCTGGCGTGATTCGCGAGGCCGACCTGGACGCCCATTTCGACTACATGCAGAAGGTGATCCAGCGGCTGATCCGCCTGTGCCAGAAGACGCCCCGGGGCGAACTCTGGAAAGCAGCCGGAGCATTCGTGGAAACTCTCCAGCAGCATGCGAACCCGGTCAATACCGCAGTGAAGTCCCTGCTGCGCGAGCTGGATGCCGAAATCCGCCGCCTTACTGACGAACACATTGATATCCTGCAACAGGCTGTTCCAGAAGCGTTGCTGAAACACCTGCTTTACTACGTGGCTCGTGCCCGTGATCTCGACACGCCCTACGTAAAAGAGCTGCGCGACAGTTACCGGCTTGATCAGGCACTGCCTTCGGACGATGATGTGGACGCCGCCAAGAGCCGGGTTTCCGGCCCTGGCCGTGACGCAATCCATTCGGTGGTCAGCGCCCTCAACGAAGAACTCGCCAAACTCAAAGACCAGCTCGATCTGTTTGTGCGCTCAGAGCTACGCCAGAACGATGAACTGGAAGAACTGCTTCCGGGCCTTCGCCAGGTCGCTAATACCCTGGCCGTACTGGGTCTGGGTATACCCCGCAAAGTCATTACCGAACAGATCGAACTGGTGGAAAAACTCGCCAACCAGACCGACTCCGTGGACGACGGCACCCTGATGGATATTGCCGGCGCCCTGCTCTATGTCGAAGCCAGTCTGGCTGGCCTGGACAGTGACCGACAGTCGGAACCGGATGTCACCGGTGACGACACCCAAACCATCAACCTCGGCTCTCGCGAATTGGGTGAAGCCAGCAGCGCTCTGCTTCGGGAATCCCGCAATACGCTGGAGCAGGTTAAAACGGCCATCGTCAATTTCATCGCTTCTCAATGGGAAACCGGTGAAATCGAACACGTCCCCGGCCTCCTGCACAGTATCCGTGGTGGCCTTAGCCTGATTCCCCTTGACCGTGTGGCCGACATGCTCGCCTCTGCCGAGCGTTACATCACCGACGTACTGCTGGGGGGCAAGCAGGTTCCCGACTGGAAACAGCTCGACACACTGGCCGACGCCATTACCAGTATTGAGTACTATCTGGAGCGGCTTGCCGAAGGCATCAGCGATAACGAGAGCGTACTCGGGGTTGCCGAGGCCAGCCTCAACTCCCTGGGCTTCCCGGTTGGAGAGGAGCCTACCTGGAAACATCCGACAGCCGATGAAGTGCCGGTTGTTGACTCGGAAGTACCCGTCGAGTCAGTGGAAGCCGAATCCAAGAGCTC
Organism: Marinobacter sp. V34; assembly: GCF_055524115.1. Lineage (NCBI taxonomy): Bacteria > Pseudomonadati > Pseudomonadota > Gammaproteobacteria > Pseudomonadales > Marinobacteraceae > Marinobacter > Marinobacter sp. V34. Next base: position 69,584 of record NZ_JBUPZY010000002.1, read on the forward strand.
CGATGAAGAACTGCTGGATGACGAAATCCTCGGCATCTTTATTGAAGAAGCCGAAGAAGTTCTGGAGACCATCAACGAATTCTATCCTCGCCTGCGCCAGAACCACGATGATCGCGACGCGCTGACTGAAGTCCGCCGCGCGTTCCACACCCTCAAGGGTAGTGGCCGGCTCGTGGGCGCCACCAGTATCGGTGAGCTGGCCTGGTCTGTGGAAAACCTACTCAACCGGGTGATCGACCAGACGCTGCGGCCCACCGATGACATGTTCAGCCTGATTGATGACGCCAACAGCCGAATTCCCTCGCTGATCAACGACTTCCGTGACGGCCAGGCGGATGGCGAGGTTAGCGAGCTGATTGATCGCGCTGAAGCTCTGTCTACCACGCGGAAAACCGACATCGACAGCGCATCGGAAGACGCCGTTACTGCGGGCGAAGAGCCACCCGTAACCGACAGTGGCAACGACGGCGAAGCCGTCAATACCGGGCAATCGTCCACAGAGGAAGCTGAGTTTGAGGATGACCTGATCGACGATGAAATCCTCGAGATTTTCATTGAAGAAGCCGGCGAGGTGCTGGACACCATTCGCGAATACCTTCCCATGTTGCTGCGTCAGCACGATGACCGCACGGCGCTCTCGGAGGTCCGGCGTGCTTTCCATACCTTGAAAGGAAGCGGACGGATGGTGGGTGCGCTGGTTATCGGCGAACTGGCCTGGTCTGTCGAGAACATGCTGAACCGCGTGATTGACGGCAGCATTTTCATGAACGACGACATTGCGGCGCTGCTAGATGACGTTACTGCCGCCCTGCCGGAGTTGGTTGACGATTTCGAGAAACGCCAGCCCCCTTCCCTCGACACATCGAGCATGGAGGCACGCGCCAACGCCTTGGCAAACGGCGAAATTCCCGATGCCAGCACCATGCCCCCGTCTGAGCTCCAGTCAGAATCGGTGAGCGGAGAAGCCGAGCCCGAATTGACAGCAACGGAAGAGGAAGACGATGCCGTAGTCGATCCCGTGCTGCTGGATATTTTCGAGAGTGAAACCGAAACCCACCTGCAAACCTTGCAGAACTTCCTTGACGCCGCAGGCGACAAAGCGAGCGTAGCCTATACCGATGACCTGTCACGCGCACTTCACACTCTCAAAGGCAGTGCGCACACCGCTGGTATATCGCCCATTGCTGCAGTGATCACGCCCCTGGAACGCTTCGTCAAGGAAGCCAGGGCACAAAACAAACGCGCCGATCGCGACGTTCTAAGCCTGATTGGCGACACCTGTCATTTCCTGACCCAGGGCCTTGGCCAGATCCGGGAGAATCCCCAGGCAGACCTGCCGGGCACCGAAACCTTCCTGGCAAAACTGGAGCAGGTCAGCAATGCCACCCTGCATGGCGATGGCTCCCGAGCCGATGAACCGCAGGAAAACGCCCGTCCGCAACTGGTTCAGCTGTTCCTGAATGAAGGTCTGGATATCCTGCTGGATGCCGACCGGATTCTTGATGAGTGGGCGGAAAATCCCGAAGCAACCTCGGCTCTGGAAACCCTGCGCAAGGAATTGCACCTACTCACCGAAGGCGCCCAGGACGCCGGGCTGGCCGATGTTGCTGAACTGTCAGGTGCTCTGAGACAGGTTTACGAGCGTGCCTCAAACCCCGATTTCGTTCCCGATTCGCCTTTCTTCGATCGTGTGCGCGCAGGCCATGAACACCTGATCAACATGATGGACCAGGTCGCGGCCGGGCTGGCCACTGAGGCCAACGTCGATCTGATTGCCAACCTCGAAACCCTGGCTCCTGCAACGCCCGCAGACAATGAGCCGGATGCGTTTGAGCAGGAGTTTACCGGGGATCTGGAAGAGATCGATCGCAGCCTGGAAGCCGAGGCGGAAGAAGCCCCGGAACCCAGTGACGAGCAGCCACCGTTGGCGGAAACCGATGAAGACATGGATCAGGAATTGGCGGAGATCTTCCTTGAGGAAGCCCAAGACCTGATTGACAGCACAGCCGATGCCTTGCAGAGCTGGAGCGACAACACCGAAAACCTGGATCTTCTACGCCTTTTACAACGGGACCTGCATACCCTCAAAGGCGGCGCTCGCCTGGCGGATATCCAACCGGTGGGTGATCTTTCCCATGAGCTGGAGAACCTGTTTGAAGGACTGACCGAGCAACGGCTTGCCGTTACCGGTGAGCTTTCCGACCTGTTGTTCCGTTGCCATGACCGCCTGGCAGGCATGGTCGATGCCCTTGAGCAACAGGAGCCGCCGCGCCCGGCGCCAGACCTGATCAGTGAAATCCACGCCTACATGGACAGCGCCACAGGCTCCAGGCCGGTGACTGATGTCAGACAGCAGGACGCCGAGACGGAAGACGACGAGATTCCGCTGGCAGAATTGGAAGAGAGTGATACCGAAGAGCCAGAAACCACGGCGGAGGAACCTGAAGAGGAACATGCCACCGACCTGTCTCACCTGGATCCGGAGCTGATTGGCATCTTCCTGGAAGAGGCCTACGACCTGATCAACTCGACAGGTAGCGCATTGCATACCTGGAGCGAGGACCCTAACAACCGCGACGTAGCGGCCGAGCTGCAACGTGATGTGCACACGCTCAAAGGCGGCGCCCGCATGGCCGGCGTCGATGCCATTGGCGACCTGACCCACGTTCTTGAGGATTTGTTCGAGAAAGTCGCCGAAGGCCAGCTGAACGCCAGCAACGACATGAACGACCTGTTATTTGCCTGCCACGACCGGTTGGCGCAAATGGTTGAACAGGTTGCAACCCAGAAACCCTGCCCGCCGGCAACGGAATTGGTGGCCAAAGTCGAAGCCATCCTCTCTGGCAAGCCACTACCATCCGCGGAATTTGAAGAACCTGCGGAAGAACCGGAAACAGTCGACGAGGCGCCCACAGCCGACGAACAGCCAGCATCCGTCACGGACGCTATTGCAAAGGCCTCCGACGATGACCTGGTTGGCATCTTCCTGGACGAGGGCCTGGAGATTCATGAAGCCATCGGTGAGTGCCTGGCCCAGTGGCGCGACGAGCCCGAAGAACTGGCTGGCGTTGCCCAGTTACAGCAGGAGCTGCATACACTCAAAGGTGGCGCTCGCCTCTCCGATGTCGACCCGATTGCCGATCTGGCCGAGGCCTGGTCTGACGCCCTGGACCCTCTGATCGCTGGCTCCAGTAACCAGTCGATCCTGCTGGAGCTCAGTGAAAAAGCGCACGGCACCCTTCAGGACATGCTGACCAGTCTGGAAGATGGCACCAAACCGTCTGCGGACACCATTCTGGTTGATGCCCTGAACGACGCCCACAAGGCCTCCGGCGACGAGCTTTTCGAACCTGCAACGGAATCCGACACCCCGGAAAGCGAGAACTCGGTCGATGTCGAGGTACTGGAGATCTTCCTGGAAGAGGCCGGCGAGATTCTTGACCAACTGGAACAATTGTTGGACGACTGGCGCAAGGACCCAGGTAACCACCACTTTAACCAGGAAGCACAGCGAGCCCTACACACCCTTAAAGGTGGCGCGCGGTTATCGCAACTTTCCGAACTGGGCGACAAGGCCCACGCCCTGGAGACGCGGCTGATCGATCTGGGCGGCAATACCCCGGGCGACGATGCCTGGCAGGCCATTACCAATGACCACGACGTGATCGTGGCGCTGGTGGGTGATATTCGTAAGCGGTTTGAAGACACAGGCGCTGTTCCTGAGCCCGCCAAACCAGACGCGAAAACAGAGGATGCGCCGAAAACCCCGGAGCCGGCTGCGAAAGCACCGGAAAAACCGGTCGCGCCAGCGCCCAAGCCCAACAAAGTTCCGTCCAAGGCACCAGCGAAAGCGGCCGCTGTCCAGCGCGCGCCACAGGAAACCATCCGGGTCTCCGCGCCATTGCTGGACGAGATGGTCAACCTAGCCGGTGAAACCAGTATTACCCGTGGTCGGCTGGAGCAGCAAACCAGCGATTTCAGCCACAATCTGGACGAAATGGCCGCCACCATCGAGCGTCTGCGCGAGCAGCTGCGCCGGATGGAAATCGAGACCGAGACCCAGATCCTGTTCCGCGCTGAAAAAGAGCACGGCCCGGATTACGGCGACGACTTCGACCCATTGGAGATGGACCGTTATTCCGCCATCCAGCAACTGTCGCGAGCCCTGACGGAGTCCTCTTCTGACCTTGCGGACCTGAGGGAAACCCTGTCCGACCGGGTACGGGATACCGAGACCCTGCTGGTGCAACAATCGCGGATCAACACGGAACTTCAGGAAGGTCTGATGAAGACCCGGATGATTCCGTTTGCTTCCATGGTGCCCAGACTCCGCCGGATTGTCCGCCAGATCAGTGGCGAGCTGAGTAAAAAAGTCGAGTTCGATGTCCGCAACCCCGAAGGGGAAATGGACCGCAACATTCTCGAGCGCATGATCGCACCGCTGGAGCACATGCTGCGCAACGCGCTGGATCACGGCATCGAAAAACCAGCCGACCGCAAGAAAGCCGGTAAACCAGAAACCGGCGAAGTGACGCTGTCGCTGACCCGCGAAGGTGGCGATGTGGTGTTGCGGATGATCGACGATGGTGCGGGCATCCCCGCCCAGGTCATTCGCGACAAGGCCATTCGCCAGGGCATGATGGCCAAGGACGAGGACCTGAGCGAGCGGGAAATCCTGCAGTTCATCCTGCAACCCGGTTTTTCCACTGCCCAGGCCGTTACCCAGATTTCCGGCCGTGGCGTGGGCATGGACGTGGTGGCCAGCGAGATCAAGCAACTTGGCGGCAGCCTGGATATCGACTCCACCGTGGGCAAGGGAACCGTCTTTACCGTTCGGCTGCCGTTCACGGTATCGGTCAACCGGGCACTGATGGTGTCCACCGGCGAGGATTTCTACGCCATTCCGTTGAACACCATTGAGGGCATCGTTCGGGTCAGCACCTACGAGCTTGAGGAATACTACAAGCCCGACGCACCGATGTACGAATACGCCGGCCAGCAGTACCGTCTTCAGTATCTCGGTAGCCTGCTGAACAGTGACCACCATCCCAAGCTGCAGGGTCAGGCCCTGCCGTTGCCGGTCATCCTGGTGCGGGGCGCCGAACAGCCCATGGCCCTGCAGGTGGACAGCCTGATGGGCAGCCGCGAGATCGTGGTTAAGTCGCTTGGGCCGCAGTTCAGTACCGTTCGAGGTGTGTCCGGTGCCACCATTCTGGGTGACGGTAACGTGGTGGTGATCCTTGACCTGCCGGCCATGATCCGTTCCGACATTCTATCCGAGCGCCAACGCCTGGCGAACCTCGAAAAGGCGAAAGAGGCCTCGCGCCGTGAGGAGCAGTCCACTGTGGTGATGGTGGTGGATGACTCGGTAACGGTGCGCAAGGTAACGTCTCGCCTGCTGGAGCGTAATGGCATGGAGGTGATCACGGCCAAAGACGGCCTGGATGCGGTCGCCCAGCTGCAGGACCACAAGCCGGATATTATCCTGCTGGATATCGAAATGCCCCGGATGGACGGCTTCGAGGTTGCAAGCTTTGTGCGCCACGATGATAACCTGCGGGACACGCCGATCTGCATGATTACCTCCCGTACCGGTGAAAAGCACCGCGAGAGAGCGCTGGCCATTGGTGTCAACGAATACCTCGGCAAACCTTTCCAGGAGACCGATCTACTTGACACCATCACGCGGCTGACCAGGAATCAGTGATGACCGGCCAGCCAGGACGGCCAGCGGTCGGCATCGTCTCAGATATCGTCCTGCAGCGCCACCGCCTGCAGGAAGCCACGTCCAGGTTCGGCCTGGACGTTTGCTTTTCCGGAGACCCGGATCGCCTGCAGGGCTACCCTGAATTCCCGGAAGCCAGCCTGTGGTTGATTACCCTGGAAGACGAAGCCGATCACCCAGTGCTGTTTGACCACCTGTTGGAGAACACCGAAGCACCCGTACTGTTTGGTCTTGACCCGGCCCCGAAACCGGGCACCACTGAGTACTTCCGCTGGGAACGCCGGTTGCTGGACAAGTTGGAGCAGTCCCTCGGGCACTTGGAGAAACTGGATTCCGCGGCCGCTATTGAAGAGCTGGCGACTGAACAACCGCAACCGGAGACCTCTCCCAAACTACCTCACTGGATCCAGCCGGCCTCAGCGGACCTGCCGGCTGAAGAGGTCTGGATCCTGGGGGCATCACTGGGCGGCCCTGCGGCGGTAAAGAGCTTTCTGGACAACCTGCCGCCCGGCTTGCCAGTGGGCTTTGTCTATGCCCAACACATCGACAACAATTTCACCGACGTGCTGACTCGCGTGCTGGGCCGCCATGCCCACTACCAGCTCAAAAGGGCTGAAACAGGGTATCGCGTTCACAATGGCGATGTTGTGCTGATGCCGGTGGAGCACGAGTGGACTCTGGACGACAGTGGTGCGCTCAAGGAAAGGGAAACACCCTGGCCCGGCCCCTATGGCCCCTCCATTGACCAGGTGCTGCTGAACATCGGCGACCACTACGGTGCCCGATGCCATGCCATCATCTTTTCCGGTATGGGCAACGATGGTGCCATTGCTGCACCACTGCTGAAAGCCTATGGTAGCCGCATATGGGTCCAGAAGAGCAGCAGCTGCGGCAACAGTTCCATGCCGGATTCCGTGGCAGCAACCGGGTGTTCCGTATACTGTGGTACACCGGAACAGCTCGCCCGCGAACTCGTCAAAACGATTGAAGAATCCTGCCTGCTCAAGGGCCGGCAAAAACGGGATTCCGCCTGAGGAAATGAGTGATGAACGATAACAGCCAAACCCTGCCCTGCGTCATGATACCGATGAGCGAGAAACAATTGCTGCTGCCCAACGTGTCGATTGCGGAAGTGGTGGACTTCGCCAGCTCCGACCCAGCTGCGCATTCGCCGGAGTGGCTGGTGGGCGAGCTTGACTGGCGAGGCCTGAACCTGCCGGTGATCTCCTACGATGCCGCGAATGGCGGCAATCTGGCCGTGCCAGGTGGCAATCGGGGCCGAATTGTCATACTGAACACCATCGGTGATCACCATAACTCGGTCCCCTTTATGGCGCTGGTCACCCAGGGCATTCCCAGCCAGACGCGTCTGACCGAGGATCAGTTAACGAAGGTTGATGGCGACACCGGCCCCGCCGACCTGATGGTGGTTGAAGTAGAGGGCGAAACCGCCTTTATTCCCGATCTCGGCTATCTTGAATCGTTGGCACTGGAGGCTACCCGCTAGAACGCCTGTCGGCGATGAGCACACCCATCGATACGTGGCACTGTTTTTTGCTAATGTTATAATGTTGCAAATTCTACAGGACAGTGCCCATGTCACCCAGCGCTCTTCCCTATCGACCGCACAATCATGACGCCTGTGTCGCTCAGGCGCTGACAGAGGCTCGGACCATCTGTCAGCAGCACAACGCCCGCCTGACACCCACCCGTGAGCGAGTGCTGGAACTAATCTGGCAATCCCACAAGCCACTTGGCGCCTACGACGTGCTCGCCGTGCTGGCTGCGGATGGTCACAACGCCGCGCCCCCCACTGTCTACCGTGCACTGGATTTTCTGCAACAGTACGGACTCGTTCACCGGATTGCGTCACTGAACGCATTCGTTGGCTGCACTCACACGGGTAAAACCCACCATGGTTTGTTCCTGATCTGCCGTTGTTGCGGAAACGTGCTGGAACTGACAGCGCCCGGCGTGTCCGATGCCGTCAAGAACGCCGCGGCGGACGAGGCTTTCCAGCCGGATACTATGACCATCGAGGTCTCCGGTACTTGCCCCGGATGTACATCGGACACTGCCCATGACTGATGCATTGGTAGAACTGCACCGATTGACCGTCAACTTCGAGGACCGCCCCGTGGTGGACCGTGTCGACCTGCGGGTCGAACGCGGGGATATCATCACCATTATCGGCCCCAATGGCGCCGGAAAGACCACACTGATCAAGGCTATACTGGGCATCCAGCCGGTCTCGGGCGGCGCCCTGAACATCGCCCCCGGGCTCACCATCGGTTACGTACCCCAGCACCTGACACTGGAGACCACGCTGCCACTCAGCGTGAAGCGGTTCATGCTGCTCAGTGGGCGCTCACGTCAGGAATGCGTGGAAGCGCTGACTAAGACCGGAGTGGAACACTTGCTCAACGCGTCGGTCCATCGACTGTCGGGTGGCGAGAAGCAGCGATTGCTTCTCGCGAGGGCACTGGCTCGCAGGCCAGACCTTCTGGTGCTGGACGAGCCTGCCCAGGGCGTGGATATCAATGGCCAGGCCGCGCTCTATGAGCTAATCCGTAACCTACGGGACGAACTGAACTGCGGTGTAATCATGATCTCCCATGATCTGCATCTGGTCATGGCCGCCACCGACAAGGTTATCTGCCTGAACCAACACGTTTGCTGCAGCGGCTATCCGGCGGATATTTCCCACGACCCCGCCTTTATCGAAACCTTCGGCCGTCCGGTGGCGGAAAGCCTCGCGGTATACCATCACCACCATAACCACAGTCACGACCTGCATGGCGATGTGGTGTCCGCCGACCACGGCGACCACAAGGAGTGTTCCCATGCCCATCATTGATGCCGTGCTCGGCGACTTTTTCTGGCGGGCGCTGATTGGCGGTCTCGGTGTGGCGCTGGTGGCCGGGCCGCTGGGTTGCTTCGTGGTGTGGCGACGGATGGCCTACTTCGGCGACACCCTGGCCCACTCGGCGTTGCTAGGCATCGCCCTGAGCTTCCTCATCAGCGTACCTCTCAACGTGGGGGTTATCGTGACCTGCGTGGTTCTGGCCATCGCACTGGTGCTGTTCTCCCGCAGCAAGACACTGGCCACCGATACCCTGCTGGGCATCCTTGCTCATAGTGCCCTGGCCATCGGCCTGGTCACACTCAGCTTCATGCCCGACATTCGAGTGGACCTGACCGGCCTGCTGTTCGGGGACCTGCTGGCCATGAGCCGAAACGACCTGCTGTGGATATACGGCGGTGCATTCCTGATTCTGGCGTTATTGACTGTGCTCTGGCGTGGCCTTCTGATGAGCACCATTCACGAGGAACTGGCGCGGGTTGAGGGTGTACCGATCGAACGCCTGCGGCTGGTGCTGATGCTGATGTTTTCCATCGTGATCGCCGTGGCCATGAAGATAGTCGGGGTGCTGCTGATTACCGCATTACTGATTATTCCAGCCGCCACCGCCAGAAGATTAGCCGGCAACCCCGAACATATGGTGGGGCTGGCCATCCTGTTCGGATTTATCGCCGTCAGTGGCGGGCTGACGATGTCCTGGCACCTGGACACACCGGCCGGCCCCTCGGTGGTGGTGACGGGTTTTGCCGTATTCCTGCTGGTGTACGGTTCGGCCCGGCAGGTCCAGACCTGACAGCGGTGGATTCCGGAGCAAAGTTTCCCAGGGTGGGAACGGTAGTCTAAAGTATAGAAGCAGGAAGTACCCCGACTTTCGCCACCGGTTATGGATCAACCTATGGAAAGCCCCCGATTGACAGGGACAGGACATTCTATGGCGCTGCCACACCTGTGGGCGCCCCTGCTGGTATTATTCGCCGGCCTTGTTGTTACCGGCCTGACCGCGCAGGCACTTGAGGAGCAATCGCGCTCACTCGCCGAGCAGGTATACCGCAAGCAGCACAATGCGCTTGTCGCCCGCTTACGTGGGTATGACGAGCTTCCGCCGCTCTATACAGACGGAGTCGCACCAGCCAGAACCATCAATAACGTAGCGCCCGCTGAGTTATGGCTCTCCACTGTGTTCAAGGATGCAGTACCCGGCATGCTCAATTTGCGCGTGGACACCCTGGAGCGGCATACCAAAATCCCACTGTTCCAGGCCATTCACGCAGAAAGTCCGGACCGCTCCCGGTCCCTGCGCACTGAAGTCGCAATCGGAGAGCATCGCTGGCTGGTAACCACACTGCCGGATTCCGGATTCCTGGAGCACCCCTCCCACCACTCCTTCCGTTTTATCTGGCTTGCGGGGTTGGTGATCACAGTACTGGCCACGGTGGTGGTGGTTTTCCTATGCCTGCGCATCCGCCGGTGGCAAAGCCACTACCGGAACGCCGAAAAAGTATCCCACGGGTACGAACAGCAACTGAACAACATGCAGGTTGAAAAATCGATCTTGCGGCAGGCACTGAACGACAGCGAACAACGCAGCCGGGACCTGGTCGCCCTTTCCGGCGCAACGATCTGTGAGCTGGATGAAAAGGCACTCACCGGATACATCTCACCCCAGGTCGTGGAGCTTCTGAAGAAGGCACCGGCGGACCTGGCCAGAACCCCATTCGAGCAATTGGTCGACCCCGCCTACCTGGAAAACTTCCTCAGGACCCTGCAGGCATCCCGCCAGGAGCGGCAAATACAGCGTATCGACCTGAAGCTGCTGGATGCCGAAGATCACCAAGTACCGGTTACGCTACGAGTACTGGCACTGCAGGATACGCTACACGGTTTCAGCGGTTACCGGCTAAGCCTCCAGCCCGGTATTCAGGCGCCCTGATCCAGGGTTTTGTGGCTGCCATCGCACAATGGCGGGTTGCCAGTGTGCTTACAGCCACAGAACCACACCCATTCTTTCTTTTCGGCGATGTATTTCACCGGTGTAAAGCCCGAACCCTTGTGGGAGCCGTCACAGAATGGCTGACTGTTACTGCGGCCACAGGCACACCAGAAATAGTTCTTGCCGCCCTCGACCAGTACTGAACACGGCGTGGTTCTGGGTATTGTCGGCGTCTCATCAGTCATTGGTTAGCCCCTACTTTGTTCTTCTGTATTCAGGGGCAGTATAGTCAAAGTGGAGCTTATTGCCTGCGCTCAGCGCTTCCCATCCAGAGGTCGAATGACATCCTTCAGGCGGCCGGAATCCACCAGTTCCATAAACTCATCACCCAACCGGTCACTTTCGGCAACCGCCTTTCGCCATGCGCGCTCGCGGCCAGCGTCGTCTCCGATGTAACGCTCGAAGTCCTTCCGATCCGGCAGTTTCCGGTCGGGCAGGGATTCCAGGTATTCCGGGGAGGGTGACACCAACAGCACATCCTGCAGCCGGGTGGCATCGCCCCGACGCCAGGGTAGGGTTTTGTCGAACCAGCCTGGAACCACCTTATCGGTGAAGTGAGGATAGAGGATCACCCCGGGCTGTTCGTACGGCAGGTCAAGATGGTAATCCAGCAGGCCGCCGTCCCGATACAGCCCATCAGGGGCGCCGGGAATATTGCGGACGCCGGACATCACCATGGGTATGGACGCAGACGCAAGCAGCGCTGGCATCAGGTTGTCGCGACTCAATGGCACCTCATGGCTGGAGAAATCCACCAGCTTGGCCAAGGGCGCTTTCACTCGCGCATCATGGATAATACCCCGCTCCATAAACCGGCCCAAATGTCGACGGCTGACCATATTGGCACTGATGGCATTCATCAGACCCAGGCTGAGGCGCCCCCTGGTGTCGTGTTCCAGCATACCGCGGCTGCGAACCACAACCACGTTCAGGCGGTACCAGGGATGATTGAGAATGTGGTCTTCGTGGCCCGCCAGCAGTTCTTCCAGAAACAACACACTCTTGCGACTGACTTCCGCCATGCTGACGCCTTTGGCGAAGCGCTGGGATGTATAGAGGTCCGCCAGCCGGGCCAGCTGCGCCTTGGGGTCATCCGTCGAGGCCACCGCTGCAAATCGCCAACTGCCAATGGAAGAACCAATCAGCGAGCGTTCCTGTGGCGCACTGGGCAGAAAGTCCCCAAAGATGGCTTTATCCAGGCCGGAAATGCCCAACGCCTTGGGGCCACCCGCCGCACCCGGGATGACATGCACGTCGCCCGCCGTAAACGGTTGTTGCCGCAACCGTTCAAAAGCACGGCGGCCGGCGCGGATGGTCAATGCGGGAGAACGGGTATGTACTGCGCTCATAACGGCTCCTTGTTCCGAGCCCGCCAGTTTAGCGAACTGGGCCCCCTGCAGCCAGAGCGCGACCAGCGCGTGGTGAAAGGTGCAAAACCAACGACCTTCCCGCGAAGGTCGTGCTAGACTTCAAAAAAGCCCGGGTCAAGGAGTGCGGGCCCACCATAAACAGCGGGAGTGTGCTGTGAATCCTCTTGCCACTACAGACAACCTGGCCACCAACCCTACCCTTGCAGTGCTTGGTTTCAAGCGTCAGATCGTTTATCACCTGCATTTCTGGGCTTTTATTGCCGTCGCTCCGTTGGTGATGGTGCAATGGCAAAAGGGTAATGTTCTGTTGGCATTACTTCTGGTTCTGTTCTGTTTGAACGCGGTGGCCGTTATTGCTTTCCTTCGGTTCCGTGGTGTCTATTTTCTCCAGGGGTGGCTGTTCCCAGCATTGGCAGTGGTCTGCGCCGTGTATTCTACCCTGATCAATGGCCACGCCGGGCTCTACTGGGCTTACCCCGCCGCCGCTGCGCTGTTTTTTTTGCTTCCACTGAAAGTAGCCACCGCCAGTAATATCGTGTTTGTAGTCAGCATGTCCGTAGTGTCGTTTATTACGTTTCCGGAAGCGGATTTCTGGCGCATTACCTTTTCCTTAGGCCTGACCTGCCTGTTCGCAATGATCTTCGCTTGGCTAGTGGGCCGCCTGCAGGTCGAACTGACGCGCCTGGCCACCACCGATCCCCTGACCGGTTGCCTCAATCGCTCGCAATTGGCGGACATCCTCAACGGTCAGATCCAGATGCGTGAGCGGTATGAACGAGTGTCCAGTCTCATATTACTGGACCTGGATTACTTCAAGATGATCAACGATCGTTGGGGCCACCTGGCCGGTGACAAGGTTTTGCAGGAGCTGACACAGCGGATCGGCAGGAGGCTGAGAGAGAGCGACCGCCTGTTCCGTATTGGCGGAGAGGAATTCATGCTGGTATTACCGGAAACCCGCCAGAAGGACGCCGACAAAGTCGCGCGAGAACTGCTGACGAGCATCAGTGCCCGCCCATTTGTAGAAGGGATACAGATCACGGCCAGCGCGAGTGTGGCGGAAGTCGGCAAGGGTGAAACCTGGTCGGTCTGGCTGAACCGGGCGGATCAGGCGCTCTACGAGGCCAAGGCGAGAGGCCGTAACCAAGTGGTCAGCGCTGCCCGGAGGCTGCACGAAGGGCCACCCGAGGATACTGAAAACAAGGCGTTGGCCAACGACCTGTAACACCTTAAGGTCTCACTCCGACTGTTTGCAGAAGTCCCGCCACGCCCGATACACCTCTCCGGCGACTTCAAAATGAGGATAGTGACCGACATTGCGAAGGCTCACCACATCGGCGTTCGGCACCAGCTCCCGATAACGTCTGGCCATGGCGGAACCGGACACCGGGTCTGCAACTCCCGAGATCAGCCTCATTGGTTGTTCTGCTTTCTGCAGGGCACCCACCCAGCGATTACGATGGCAACGGCGCTCTTCCATGAAATGGATCAGATTGTGCAGAATTCCCCGGCCATTGTTGTAGGTCAACAGGTACCAGAAATCATCCATATCTTTCCGCGACGGCGGGTTCTCCGGACCGAACAGACGCCGGAAGTTGCGCTCGAAGGTACGACGGGTGAGGCCGCGACTGATCAGGCCACCGAGAGGGCTACCCAGGACTTTCTGGATCAACAGCGGGCTGTGAACTTCTGGGAACAGGGCGCCGTTGAGGAAGCCGACCCGGGCGATGGAGAAAGGCAAAAGCCCTTCCTGGTCACGGGCCAGCAGTTCCTGGGCCACACTGCAGCCATAATCATGGGCGAACAGGCTGACGTTCTTTAGTCCCAGGCCGGCTATCCAGCCTTCAAACATGTCGGCCTGGTCTTCGATGCTGTAGTCGTACAGTGTCGGCTTATCGGAAAAGCCGAAGCCCAACATGTCGAGGGTGAATAAGGTGTGATGTTGCAACAGCATAGGCCACAGCCGGCTCCAATCCCAACTGGCCGTGGGAAAGCCATGCAGCAATACCACGGGATCGCCCTGGCCCGCCATTCTGCTGAAGACAGCGTGGCCGCCGTAGGAAAACCACTTCCCCTCCTGCTGCCACCATTCCAGTGTCGCATTCCCTGCGCCGGGGGCGGCACCCCGAACTCCCGGTATTACCTGTTCCATTGCGGTTTCCTGAAACCAGCCTGAAACTGAAACTCTAAATCAAACCAACCGCCCCCGCCAGATCTGGTCCGACAATTTGCGAACCAGAGCGTTCCGGGGTGGTCTTTTCGCCCTGTGCGGTCGTAAATCTGGAGGGCGCGGACAAATTCCCTTAAGCTTTCGCCTTGAACTGACTCATTTAACCGGAAGCGACTATGACCAACAAGCTCGACGACCTGGCCAGCCATTTTCAGCAAATCATTGCAGGCCTGGGCGAAAACCCTGATCGCGAGGGACTTCAGGACACACCCATACGGGCGGCCAAGGCCATGCAGTTCCTGACGCAGGGTTACAAACAAAGCCTGGATACGTTGGTCAACAACGCGGTTTTCGAGTCCGCCATGGACGAAATGGTCGTGGTTCAGGACATCGAGCTGTACAGCATGTGCGAGCATCATATGTTGCCGTTCATCGGAAAATGTCACATTGCCTACCTGCCCAATGGCAAGGTGCTCGGCCTGTCCAAATTTGCCCGTATCGTCGACATGTACGCTCGCCGGTTACAGATCCAGGAAAACCTGACTCGCGAGATCGCCGAGGCTATCGAGACGGTGACCGGCGCCAAGGGCGTGGCCGTGGTGATTGAAGCCCAACATATGTGCATGATGATGCGTGGCGTTGAAAAGCAGAATTCCCGCATGAAAACCTCGATGATGCTGGGCCAGTTCCGCAGGTCACAAGCGACGCGGACTGAGTTCCTGACCCTGATTCGGGATCGCTGAACATCCATTGTTGACCAGGAGACCAGATGACCGCAGTGACCGGAAATCACCAGGCAACCGTACGCATCAAGGATTTGCTGCTGCGCGCGTATATCGGCATCAAGGAAGAAGAGATCAACAACCAGCAGGATGTGCTGATCAACGTCTGCCTGACCTACGATGCCGCGGCAGCCATCAACGAGAATGATATTCGTGCAGCACTGAACTACCGCACCATCACCAAGCAGATCATCGGCCACGTTGACGGCAACCGTTTTGCCCTGCTGGAACGACTGACCCACGAGGTGCTCAATATTGTGATGGAGCACAAAGCGGTTCACTGGGCGGCCGTGGAAATCGACAAACCCCATGCGCTGCGCTACGCCGAATCGGTGTCCGTTCGCCTTGAGGCACACCGGAACTTCTGAAGAGTTGATATCGTATGCCTCGTAACAGCCCTGACCAACTGCGCGAAATTCTGGACACCGTCCACACGATTGCGCTCGTGGGCGCCAGTGACAAGCCCCATCGCCCTAGCCATGAAGTAATGGCCTACCTTCAGGAGTGTGGCTACCGGGTGATCCCTGTAAACCCAAGACTGGCTGGCAAGACGGTACTGCGTGAAACCGTGTACCCCGATCTTGCGTCTGTTCCCGGGCAGGTCGACATGGCCGACCTGTTCCTCGCCCCAAACCA
Organism: Marinobacter sp. V34; assembly: GCF_055524115.1. Classification (NCBI taxonomy): domain Bacteria; kingdom Pseudomonadati; phylum Pseudomonadota; class Gammaproteobacteria; order Pseudomonadales; family Marinobacteraceae; genus Marinobacter; species Marinobacter sp. V34. The sequence continues at coordinate 85,120 of NZ_JBUPZY010000002.1, forward strand.
CACCGACCCTATTATCGATGCCGCCATAGAACAGGGCATCCCAATTATCTGGATGCAGCTCGGTGTTATCAACGAGGCCGGGGCTCGCAGAGCGGAGAGCGCCGGTATGACGGTGGTCATGGACAGGTGCCCCAAGCAGGAAATCCCCCGCCTGTTCTGAAGAGAATACTTCTGCCATAATCGCGTCAGACAATCAGAAGCAGAAGACTGGCAGACCCATGTGGTTCCGACGTAAAACCAGCCCACGCCCTTCACGAAAACCGATCGCCCGCCCCCAGGCAGGGTTGCTCAATCCTGATGCCCAAACCAGAGTTGAGCGCGTACGTCTGCCGGTCGATTTACTCGTCCGTGGTATGCGCATCGTTAAACTGGACCGCCCCTGGACCGAAGTGCCGGTGCTGTTCCAGGGATTTGCCCTTGAGGACGAGCGTCAGGCCCGCATATTGCGCCAATACTGTGAATGAGTGCTGGTTGAGGGCGACGAGCAGCTACTGGCAGAAGCGCTGGCGCGGGTCACCAGCCACAAACAGCGCACCGCCACCCCACTTCCCGAAACCCGTTCCCTGGCGGAAGAGATCCCCCGCGCCAACCAGGTTTGGAGCAAGACCCAGGCGTTCGTGGAACAGATCATCCTCGCCATTGAACAGGGCAATGAACTGAACCTGCAGGACGCCCGCCCCGTTATCCGGGAATGCGTGGAAAGCATCAAGGCCAACGCCAGTGCGATGTTCTGGGTGAGCCGCATCAAGTCGCGAGATGCCTATACCGCCGAACACTGCCTGCGGGTAGCTATTTTCACCGTAGCCTTCGCACGCTTTCTGGGCCTGCCAGACGAGGACCTGGAAATTGCCGGCATGTGCGGACTGCTTCACGATCTGGGCAAGCTTAAGGTTCCTGACAAGATTCTTAATAAACCAGGCGCTCTGAGCCCCGACGAATATGCGATCATGCAACAACACACAACGTTCGGCTATGAGTTACTGAGCTCTGATCCGAAGCTGGATCCGATTGTCCGGGACGTGACCCGTCACCACCATGAACGCCTGGATGGCCGCGGCTATCCGCAGCAACTGGAAGAGTGGCAGATCAGCCGCTTTGCCAGGCTGGTCTCCATTGTTGACGCATTCGATGCCATGACCAGTGACCGCTGCTACCGCGACGGGATCCCGGCGTCTGACGCCATCCGGGTGCTGTACCGTAATCGCGGCCGGCAGTTTGATGCTGACATGGTAGAAGCCTTTATTCGCATGGTGGGCATTTACCCACCCGGAACACTGGTGGAGCTCAATAGCGGGGAAGTGGCCCTGATCGTGACGGTGCACCCGGGCAAAAAACTCAAACCCAGGATTGAGATACTGATGGATGCCAACAAGAACCCGGTCACTCCCCGAATCGTTGACCTGGCAAACCCGACAACCGATGAGCAGCAGGTGATTAACCATCCGTTGCCGGATGGCGCTTTCGGCATATCACTGAAGGGCAGAGTTCAGCAATTGGTAACAGATCATCGCGTTTATCCCTCATAATCGGATGAATACGGCCGATATGTTAGTCACTCACCTCATCAACCGGAGCATTTTGTGGACAAACCTGCATCTGCGCTAACCCTGTTCGTGAGGGGACTGCTGAATCCGGCATTTCCAGCACTGATTTTTCTGGTGTTCCTGGGAATCGCCCTGGTTTTGCAGCACGGCATCGAAAAGCAGGACCACACCCAAATCCAGTCCAACCTCGACAGCGAAGCCAATACCATGGCTAAGCGGCTGGAGCGGGAATTCCGTGTCCACGCCAACTCCATCAGCCGCATGGCGAAACGTTTTGAAGCCTTGCCGGACACGCCAAAAGCGTTCTGGGAGCAAGACGCCCGCCAATATCTGTCGGATTTCGGTGTCTACCAGGCGATCGAGTGGATTGACCGCGACTATATCATCCGCTGGATGGTACCGCTCGAAGGGAACGAAGATGCCATTGGTTTCAATGTGGCTTTCTCCCCGACGCGTCGTGCGTCGCTTCAAAAAGCACAGACCACAGGTGATCTGGACATCTCGGGCGTTGTTGATCTGAAGCAGGGCGGTAAGGGCATGGTCATCTATGCGCCTGTTTTCACTGGCGAGGCCAACAACGGCTTTATTGCCGGCGTGTTCCGAATGGAGGCCCTGGCCAGCTACATGCTTTCCAACCGGGCCCTGACCTACTTCCACATCGAAATCCGAGAAAAAGGCGAACCCGCCTACAAGCTTAACGATTCAATGGAAACCGACCCCAACTTCTCCCGTTCTCTGGATATCGACCTGCCAACACTCGACTGGACACTGGCGGTAACTCCTTCCACTTCGTGGGTTGAGGAACAACGCAGCCGCTGGCCATTTGTGACCTTCATCGTCATGCTTTTCATGGGCCTGCTGACCAGCCTTACCACACTTCTGGTACAGCTGACTCTCAAACGCAACCGGGCACTGCTTAAAACCCGCCGGGAGCTGGATGCGGAAATCAGCCAACGCCAGGCTGTGCAAAAGGATCTCGCTCGCCTGGAAACCACGGATGCCCTGACCGGCCTGGCTAACCGCCGTTTCTTCATGGAAGACCTGGCGCACACTCTGAGTATCGCCGACCGTCAGATGCGCCAGGTAGCACTGGTGATGATCGACCTGGACCGCTTCCAGATGCTCAACGATTCCCTCGGCCATCAATTTGGCGACGAACTGCTGATCAAAGTCTCCGAACGCCTCAATGCCCTCAGCGACGAAAAAGTCATGGTGGCCTATTCCGGCGGCGACGAGTTCATGGTTTGCCAACAGCATGTTGAAAATATTGATGACGTGATCAATCTGCTGGGCCAGATCAAGCAGTGCTTCGAAGAGCCGTTTGCGGTACAGGGTGACGAACATAGCATCACCGCCACCATGGGGGTAGCCGTCTATCCCCAAAGCGGCCTGGATGCCGATACCCTGCTGCGCAATGCCGATGTGGCGCTCTACCGGGCCAAGGAACAGGGTCGCAACACCTACCAGTTCTATACCGAAGGCATGCAGGACCGCGAGGTCATGCGCCTGGAATTGGACAAGGATCTTAACCACGCGCTGGCCAACGACGAGTTCGTGCTCTATTTCCAACCTCAACTGGATCTCAACGATTCGTCCATCAACAGCGTAGAGGCTCTGATACGCTGGCAGCATCCTCGCCGTGGCTTGTTGCCGCCGGTGGATTTTATTCCCCTGGCGGAGGAAAGCGGCCGCATTACCGACATCGGTCGCTGGGTGGTCATGGCCGCCTGCCGACAACTGGCGAAATGGCAGAAAGGTCCCTACTCCCATCTGCGCATCGCGGTAAACCTCTCGGGCCGTGAACTGGATGACGAAAGCATTGTCGACCATATTCAGGAGGCTCTGGAAAGCAACGGTGTTCCTGCAAGCCGCCTGGAAGTAGAGCTGACCGAAGAGATCTTTATCCAGAATATCGAGCACAACCTGAATCAGCTGACCAAGCTTCACAAGCTGGGCGTGCAACTGGCCATTGACGACTTCGGCGTGGGTTACTCTTCGCTGGGTTACCTGCGGGATTTCCCGGTGGATCTGCTGAAGATTGACCGTTCCTTCATTACCGACGTTACCGAGCGCCACGATGACGCGGTGATTACCCGCGCAGTGATCAATCTGGCTCATAACCTGGGCATTCAGGTGGTGGCGGAGGGCGTGGAAACTCATGAGCAACTGACCTTCCTCAAAAATCACCGCTGCGATCTGATTCAGGGTTACCTGATCAGCCGCCCGATTCCGGCAGGTGAATTGGAGCGGGCGCTGAGTGCTGGTTTGCTGGATGTAGACACGCCGGTTGGTAGCTGATTGAAATGAGTGCCGCAATTCACCACTATTGCCGTATTCGTTTTCAAGGTGCGGTTTCATGACTTCAAGATATCTGACTTCGGAACAGGATGGTCGTCTGCGACGGTGGAAGGCCTGGAACAAGCGTTACTTTATTTTTGCGTTCTTCTCGCTGGTCGTCGTTCTGGTCTTCAGTAGCCAGCTTGGACTGTCCAGTGGTGACAGCTGGGGGCCGCTGGGGCTTCTGATTGCTGCGTTAATTACCCCTATTATAATTCTGCAATTGCGTCTTGCATGTCCCGCCTGTGGGCAGAAGATTGGCTGGCAGGCCAAGCTGATGGCACCGGACCAATGCAAGGCCTGTGGCACCTTCCTTCGTGCTAAAAGCGCCTCTTCCTGAAAAAACCTTTGACCTGTGAGTTGCTCACAGGTTTTAGTCTATTCCTAATGCAATGCCCGGTGGCACCCGAGATTGGGTGCCGTCCGTGAATGGAAGGTATCCGATTCCGAAACACGCTCCTTCGGCACATCCATGTGACGCTTGGGCTCCGCCATCCATGGCTCCGCACAGTTTCTGAATCGGATACCTTCCATTCACTTGATGAACATTGGAATGGCCGTCGTAACTATGAAAGTCAAAGAAATCGCGGTAGGCGCTGGCGTGAATCCGGATACCGTCCGTTTCTATACCCGTGAAGGGTTGCTGAAACCTACAAGAAATCCGGACAACAATTACCAACAGTACGATTCTGAGGATTTGCGCAGGCTTCGGTTTGCCCGCAAAGCCCGGCAGCTCGGGTTTTCACTGCCGGAAATCCGACAGATTCTGGAGCAGGCGGACGATCATCATTCGCCCTGCCCGATGGTGCGGGACGTGTTCCAGCAGCGGCTGGTGGAGGTGGAACGTGAGATTGCCGAGTTACAGCAACTGCGTAGTCGTATGACCGCCGCGCTATCCGCTTGGCAGAACATGCCAGACGGTACGCCGGACGGACACACGATCTGCAGGCTGATTGAACACTGGGATGAATCCCTGCCGGACGACGGTTGGAAGGAGTAAGGCTCGATGAATGAGAAAACCGATTTGAACGACGGCCAGATTCAACTGGCCGTTACCGGCGCCAACTGTGCCTCCTGCGTGAATACGATTGAGAGCGCGCTGAAGTCGGTGGACGGCATCACTGGCGCTCACATGAACCTGGCCGACCGAACTGCCACGGCGACCGGGCATGCTGACCCTCAGGCTCTCATCAGGGCGGTGGAAAGCTCCGGCTATGGAGCCAGCCAAATCGAAGACCCTGACGCGGCGGACGACCGCAAGCAGGAGGAGGATCGTAAGCAGTACAAGACCCTGCTGGTGAAGATGGCTGTCAGTCTGGGCCTTGGTCTCGGCCTGATGATATGGGGCATGGGTTTTGGCACCATGATGGTGACCAACGAGAACCAACTGATCTGGCTGACCCTTGGCGTTGTCACCCTGGGCGTCATGGCTGTCACCGGTGGTCACTTTTTCTCCGGAGCGTGGAAAGCGTTCCGGCACCACAATGCGAACATGGATACGCTGATTGCTCTGGGGACCGGCACCGCCTGGGTCTATTCCATGACGGTAGCCAGTATCCCGGATGCGCTGCCGGAAATGGCGCGGCATGTGTATTTTGAAGCGTCAGCGATGATTATCGGGCTGATCAATCTGGGCCAGGCACTGGAGCTACGCGCCAAGGGCAAGACGTCGGAGGCCGTGCGCAGGTTGCTGGACCTCCGCGCAAAAACAGCCCGGGTTATTCGGGATGGCGAGGAGCAGGACCTGCCGGTTGAACAGGTTCGAGCTGGTGATCATATCCGCGTTCGTCCGGGTGAGAAGCTGCCGGTCGACGGGGAAATTACCGAAGGCAGCACGCGCGTAGACGAGAGCATGCTCACCGGCGAGCCCATGCCTGTCAGCAAGGGCGAAGGCGACGAAGTGTCCGCCGGCACCATCAATGCCCACGGCTCCATTATCTACAAAGCCACCCGCGTAGGCAGCGAAACCGCCCTCGCGCAAATCATCCGTCTGGTGAAAAAGGCCCAGGGGTCCAAGCCCGCCATCGGCCGCCTCGCGGACAGAATTTCCTCGGTATTCGTACCCAGTGTGATGCTGATTGCCGTGATATCGGCACTGGTCTGGTACAACGTCGGGCCGGAGCCGGCGGTGGTTCACATGATGGTTGCCGCTACAACGGTGCTGATCATTGCCTGTCCCTGTGCCCTGGGCCTGGCCACGCCTATGTCGGTGATGGTGGGCGTCGGCAAGGCGGCGGAATACGGTGCGCTGATTCGCCAGGGGGATGCCCTGCAGACAGCCGGCAAGCTGGATCTGGTGATTCTGGACAAGACCGGCACCATTACCGAAGGCCACCCGGCGGTCACCCGTTTCCATGCAGCTGACGACGATACCGACAGATTGCTGGCCCTGGCCGCTGGCCTGGAACAACACTCGGAGCACCCTTTGGCAGAAGCAATCATGGCCAAAGCGAAGGAGCAAGGTGCCACCCCCGACACTATCACCAACTTCGAAGCCCTCAACGGCAAAGGCGTGCAGGGCGAGCTGGACGGTCAGACCGTACGCCTGGGTAACCGTCGCTGGCTGGAGAGCGAGAATATTGACCTGGCCGGACTGCAGGACGAGGCAGATGCCATCACCTCCGAGGCCGGAACCCCGCTGTTCCTGGCCATGAGCAATCAGGCCCTGGGGGTGATCGGCGTTGCCGATGCGGTTAAACCGGATTCGGAAGCCGCCATTCGCCGGCTGCACGATGCCGGTATACGGGTGATGATGGTCACCGGTGATGTCGACGGAACCGCCAGGGCCATTGCCCAGAAAACCGGAATTGATGACTACCGGGCCGAAGTGCTGCCGGAAGACAAAGCGAGCATCGTCAGCGAGATGCGGGGCAAGGGCTTCACCGTTGCGATGGTCGGTGATGGCATCAATGATGCTCCGGCCCTTGCCGCTGCGGATGTTGGTTTTGCTATCGGCACCGGCACCGACGTGGCCATTGAAAGTGCCGGTATCACACTGATGCGGGGTTCTCTTCACGGCGTTGCCGATGCCATCGAGATATCCCGGGCCACGGTACGCAATATCCACCAGAACCTGTTCGGCGCCTTTGTCTACAACTCGTTGGGCATACCCGTCGCGGCTGGGCTGCTTTATCCACTTTGGGGAATTCTGATGAGCCCGATACTGGCTGGCGCCGCAATGTCGCTGTCCTCGGTCACGGTCGTCACCAACGCCAACCGGCTGCGACTGTTCAAAACCACCAGCAACGCAGGCAGGGAGAGGAACCAATGAACACACTTCTGGTCAATGCCGGAGGACTGATCCTGATGGCCGCCATCGTCTGGTGGTTCTGGCTGTCACCCTCTGACGGCAGCGAATCAAACCACGATCACAGCCATCATCATTGAGGTAACATCATGAAAAGACACGTGTTGGCCCTTGGCCTTGTTGCAACCTTCGGCCTGAATGGCCAGCTACAGGCCGAAGACGGGCTGAAAGACATCCATGTCTACAAGTCCCCGACCTGCGGCTGCTGTACGGATTGGGTGGACCACCTGAAGGAAAACGGCTTCAAGGTGGAAGTCACTGAAACCAATAACCTGAACCCGATAAAGATCGACGCCGGCCTGACACCGTCACTCGCCAGTTGCCACACCGCGTTTGTCGGCGACTATGTGATTGAAGGTCATGTACCTGCCAATGATATTCACCGGTTGATCGCCCAGGCCCCGAAAGCGAAGGGTCTGTCGGTGCCAGGCATGCCGGCTGGCTCACCCGGCATGGAAGTGGGGGATCGCAAGGACCACTATCAGGTGTTGATGTTCAACGACAGCGGCCAGACCAAAGTCTTCGCAGAACACAACTAGTTTTCCTACACACTTTGCCGTGCCTGCTCTATCATACCTTCCAGATAGATCCAGACTGTGCATAAGGAAAGCTTTTGAGCCTGAAAACCCGACTACTGGGCCTGGCAGCGGCTCTGATGATCATCGCCTCAGTCGCCTCCTGGCTCGCGTATCGGGAACTTTCCGAGGATATCATCGAGCGCTGGGGGCAGCAGGTTGCCGAAATACAGGTGCGCTATGACAGCGCCCGCCTGCTGCAATCCCTGGAACGGGAAATCGGGCTCGCCCGCCAGATGGCCGACTCCTCCACACTGGTCAACTGGGCTACACCTCACCGGAAGATAAGGCGTTACAACGCGACGCCATCCACGAAATGGAAAGCTTCCGGAGCAATTTCCGCGACAACAGTTATTTCGTCGCCCTCCGTGATTCCCGCCGCTACTACTACAACAACGCCGACAACGAATTTGCGGGTGATCAGTTCCGCTACATCCTGGACCCCGACAAACCCGAACATGCCTGGTTCTTCCAACTGATTGAAGAAGGCCGCAACTTTCATCTGAACGTAAACCCCGACGACGAACTGGGGGTTACCAAACTCTGGATCGACGTGCTGATGCGGGACGAAGACGATCGCATCGTCGGCATGGTGGGTACCGGTCTGGACCTGGACGCGTTCCTGCAGGACATCGTGGATATTGACCAGGAAGGCATCACCACCCTGTTCGTGGACTACAATGGCGCGATACAGCTCTACCGCGACCGCAACTACATCGACTTTGCCAGTATCATCAAACCCGAAGGCCAGAAAAGCACCGTCGACCTGCTGTTCGATAACTCCGAAGACAAGCAAAAGGTGTTGGGCATGCTGCAGATCCTCAAAAACCGGGGTGGCGCAACCGGTGCCGTGGAGAGCAGCTTCGTGACCGTGGACGGCCGAAAGCACCTGGCGGGCGTGGCCTTCCTGCCGGCCATCGGCTGGTTCGAAATCACCCTGCTGGATCTTGAAACGCTTCTGCCCCGCAGTTACCTCTGGCCCTTGGTTGCGGTGTTCCTGACCAGTTTGCTGATTACCCTGGTCCTGTTCCATCTGATTATCCGTTCCCGCATCCTCAAACCCCTCATCAGCCTTGAAAGTGCGGTTGAGAAGGTTCGGGGCGGCAGCTTCGCGCTCCCGCACCTGGAAAAACCGGATAACGAGATCGGCCGACTTGCCAGTCATTTCGAAACTATGACCGACACGCTCGAGCACTCAACCCGCGAACTGGAACGGAAGGTAGCGCAACGTACTGATGAACTGAACAGGCTGGCGCGTATTGACGCCCTCACCGGCCTGAAGAACCGCCGTGGTCTGGATGAGGCTCTGGATGAAGAAATACAGCGGGCAAAACGACAGAACACGGGCTTTGGTCTGATCTGGCTGGACATTGACCACTTCAAGGCCATCAACGACGAGCTGGGCCATCAGACCGGTGACGACATTCTCTGCCGCGTCGCACTGTGGCTCAAAGCCGGCGTACGGCCCTACGACCACCCCGGCCGCTGGGGCGGCGACGAATTCGTGGTGGTTCTCTCCCCCTGCGATGAGGACACCCTGTGCCAGATTGCCGCGCGGATACGTGAAACCATCGAAAGGGACAGCATTCGCACCGGCACGCCCGTAACCGTCAGCGTGGGCGGGTACCTCTGCCAGCCCGGTGACGACGTCGATACCATTCTGCGACAGGCCGACCAGGCGCTTTACCGTGTGAAGCAGCAGGGGCGGAATAAAGTGCTTATCACGGATGGATCGGGCCAGGAAATTAACCCCGCGTAACATGGTCTGACTCATACCGCCATAACCGGTATACTCCGCAGCAACACTCAAATTTTATCCAGCCAGGTTCTGTTCATGCTCAATGCCGACGCCCTCAGCCAGTTGCGCCAGCTGAAAACCGATATCGAGGAAAACAAGGTTGTCTTTCCGGGTACCGTCAAAGCCACCAATGGGCGTTTCGGCTTTGTTGCGCTGGATGAGGGGCGGGATGTGTTCCTGCCGCCGGAGGAAATGCAGAAAGTCTTGCCCGGCGACCGCGTCAAGATCACCGAAGAAGAGGGTGACAAAGGCAAGACCCAGGGCATGATCGACGAACTACTGAACACAAGCCTGGACACGTTCGTTGGTCGCTATCTGGTGAAAGGGAAAGGCCACTTTGTGGTGCCGGAAACCCCCGGCATCAACCGCTGGATATTCATACCGCCGAAAGAGCGCCAGGCTGCCGAGCCCGACGATTACATCTACTGCCAGATTCACAAGCATCCCATCAAGGATGGCAAAGGCCAGGCAAAGGTCCTGAAAGTCATTGGCAAAGCCGGTGATACCGGTATCGAACGCGCGCTCACCGTTGCCACCTACCATCTACCGGACGCCTGGCCCGACGCCGTTCAGAAACAGGCCAGTGCGCTGGACGAATCCGCAATCGACGCAAAAAGCGAAGGCCGGGAGGATCGCACCGACCAGCCCTACGTGACCATCGACAGCCCTGGCACCCAGGACATGGATGACGCCCTTCTGGCAGAGCCGAACGCTACCGGCTGGAAACTGTCCATTGCCATTGCTGACCCGACGGCGGTTATCGAGCCGGGCAGTCCTGCCGAGCAGGAGGCCTTCCGCCGTGCCACCGCTATCTACTTTCCCGGCGAACCGCTGCCTATGCTGCCGGACACTCTCAGCACCCGACTATGTTCCCTGATGCCCGACGTTAAACGCCTGGCCCTGGTCTGCGACCTTCAGGTGAACAACGATGGCAGCCTCGGCGACTATCAATTTCACCAGGCAGCAATTCGTTCCCACGGTAAACTCAGCTACGAACTGGTCTCCAACCTGATTGAAGGCCGGGAGGACGACGATATCAAGGCGTTGCCGGATACCGTCTCCAACAGCCTCGACCAGCTCCACCAGATCGCCACCGCTCTTCGCAAGTGGCGCAATGAGCACGCATTGGTAAACGGCGACCGCCCCGAATTCCGGCTGCGCCTGGACGAGAATCGCCGCATACGGCTGATCGAACCCTCCGTTCAGAACGAAGCCCATCGCCTGGTGGAAGAGTGCATGATTGCGGCCAATCGCTGCGCGGCCGACTTCCTGGGGCAACAGAGCAAAGGGCTGTTTATCCAGCATCCGGGCCTGCGCGACGACCGTGCCGATAATATCCGTGCCTTGCTGGAAGGCTATGCCCCTCAGCTCGCTGATATCGACGCCACCAGCGCCGCAGGCTTTCGCGACCTGATGAAGCAGACCGACGGGCTGGAAGCAGAGGTCCCCGTCAAAGCCATTATTTCCCGCCAGCTTGCCCGCGCCGAGCTGTCGTTTACGCCGGCTCCCCATCAGGGCATGGGGCTGGCCGCCTACACCACATTCACGTCGCCGCTTCGCAAGTTCAGCGATTTCCACGTGCATCGACTGATCAAGGCCACCCTGTGGCAGGAGTCGCTGAACGAGCTCAACGAAGACCAACTGGCCGAACTGCAACAGACTCAGATCCGCGCTCGTCAGGCGGCCAACGGCCTTGAGAACTGGCTCAAGAGTGATTTTGCGAAAACCCTGGGCAAGGATGCGATGGCTGGCATGATCAGCCGCACGACACCTGCTGGTTTCTTTGTCCGACTGGATACCAACGGGCTGGAAGGGTTCGTGAGCTGCAAGACACTGGAAGGCAAGTTCAGCTTTGATCCAGTCACTCTACGCTTGGTTCACAACAAGAACGGTCGTACGTTCCAGTTGGAACAACCCGTGACCGTGACCTTTTCAGGCGTGGATGATGAACGAAAGCAGATCCTGTTCGATCTGATGGCGGCGCCGGCTGAAGGCAGCGAGTGCGCAACCACCGACGATGCTTGAAAATCGGGCTCCGGAACACCATCTTTACGAGTAGACAGGCACTTATTCGTTACGGAGGTAAATCCGGATGCCTATCAGCCCAACCGAGTTCCTCAAGAAGTACGGCTTCGAAGAGGAAGAAGAGGAGCGCGACCACAGCCTGCGCCACAATGCGATGGAGCACGCCAAACACCTGAGGCGTCCTCACGCCGGGACACCTCATGACTGGGAGGAGTGGGAGCGTTACAAGAAAGAGCATCCCGACGACATCGAGAATGATGATTGAGGGTGATTAGAAGCGGCCCCGGTCATCCTCCTTCAGCTTGGCAAACATTAGTTTGCAATTTTTTGCATTTCCACACATTCCAAGTCTCTTTCCCGAAAAGAGGCTTATATTTTAATAAATTACGCTTCTGACTCTTCGCTGTCCCCGAGCAATTTTTACCCGAATCTCCCCCCTTGCGCCCTTCCTGGCCTAACACAGTCATTAAAAATTGTTTATACAGTATCCCTGATAGCAAAGTGTCGCTGTTATCGACACCCACTTTAAATCAACACATAAGGGATATCAGGGATGACATTACGTCCTTCTCGTTCCATCTCAAAGGTAAAACGATCTTCGATTAAACGGGCAGGCGTATCACTCCTTGGCCTGTCTCTGGCAACCCTGCTTACGGGCTGCCAAACCTACAGATTCGATCCCAACAGTGTGAGCGCCCCCACCTCGTCGTCCTATAACACCGGGACCGTCCCCTTCACCGTTGTTGGAGACGAACGTCCTGATTGGCTGGTTCCGGAATCCGCTGATGTCCCTGAGGTTGTCGTAACACGCACAACTGAAATGGCTGGAGCACCCGATTTAAATGGTTTGAGCTTTCTTGGCTACATCTTTACGCTGACGCTGGTCCCCATCAAGGACGAAACACCCTATGCAGACGTCTTCTCTCTGACCTGGCAGGGAGAAACGCTGCTGGAAAGCCGTGTCAACTACACTATCGACGGTTATTTCTCTGTTTACTTCCCGACTCCAATGATGTTTCTGGGTACACTGGGCGATCAGGAAGAAGAGAAATCCGTCGCCGAGGCCTACGTTACTGACTATCACAGGGACAACGTTCTGGCCACTATCGATCAACAGCGCACCGAATTCGAGCGGTTTAATCCCCAAACCACCGAAGAAATTGCAGCCTACCTAACCGGCACCGGCGCAAACTCCGTTTACCGGCCTTCTGCCATCCTGCAACTGATCGATCAAGCCCCTGAAACCGACACCCTCGCCTACCATGCTGCCAACAGCAATATACCCGGTTACACCGATCTCCTGCCGGTTCGCTATCAAGCGTGGATGATCGGCCCTGATAGCCTCCGTGGCATCGATCTGGAGACCCGATTGGCGCAGGGCGTCGACGCAGATCAACTGCTGGTGCAGATGCTCAACGCCTACCCAAATCAGCCCATTCAATCCGGCTACTACACGGGAATGACCCGGGCTCACCATCAAGTACTCAAGGACGCCGGTCTCCCCGAGGGGTTGGTGGATCGCATGACCAATGAGGCCCCACCGGCCCAGCTATTGGCTGCGGCGAATACCGGTAAACTCCGTGACGAAAACGGCAACATCCGGATTCCAACTCAGGAAGAGCTTCTCGAACAACTGGTGCGCAAGGACAATCAAGGCAAATACATGAGCCCCTACACCAGCGACGACGTGCTGGCCGAGTGGGTCAACTCCGCCATTAACGCCAACATCGGCTCAACCGTTGGCACCGGCGTCGGTGCAGCAGCCGGCGCGTATCTGGGTGAGAAAGCTCTTGAACAGGTGCCGTTTGTTGGGGGTTTCCTGGGCGGTGCTGTTGGCGCCGAAGTCGGCAAGAGCATTGGCCGGGAAACCGCTATCAGCGCGTCCGGCGGCTGGGAAGCCATTCGCGGCTCGTCCGACCGCAGCTTTGACGATATATCGTCCATGGCTCGCTATCTGAAGGCAAAGTACGGCCATACCGGCAACTTTGTTGACGCTATGGATGCCACCCGACAGATCTACCCCGAACTGGCCGAGACCCTCGCGCAAGTCCGCTAACATCAAATGGAGAATGGAATGCTTAAAACTGCACTGACAACGGCTTGCGCCCTGGCGACGGCAACTCTGGTTTTGTCTGGCTGTGCCGGCAACATCGAAAACGTTAAGGGCAAACCCACAGTCTACGAAGATGCTTCGAGCACAGGGCGAGTTGGCGGCGTGGGTATCGAAAGCCAGGACGTTGTCGCCGTCACCGACCAGATGATGCGGGACATGCTGGCCAACCCGATGCTGACCGGTCGCTCTACACCGCCTCGCATTATCATCGACAACGAGTACATCAGAAACGAGAGCACCTCGGTGGTCAACACCAACATGCTCACCGACCGCCTGCGCATCGAACTGAATCGAGCCGCCAACGGCCGTATGGTCTTTGTGGGTCGCCACTTCTCCGACATGGTCCAGAAAGAGCGCGACCTGAAGCGTGACGGCGCCGTCGACGGCGGTACGATCCGCCAGACTGCCGCGCAGGCCGGTGCCGATTTCCGCATGGGTGGCCGTATCACGTCACTGGACGCCATCGACCGCGACACCGGTACCCAATCCCGCTACAGCCAGATCAGCTTCGAAATGGTCGATCTTGAACTGGGCACCATCGTGTGGAGCGGACTCTATGAAATGAGAAAGGCGGCCAAGGACAATGTGGTCTATCGATAAGCGACTGTTAACACCTGCGCTGGCCACGATTCTGGCCGGCGCCATCGCTGGCTGCGCGTCTGGCCCCAAGGTCTATGACCGGGCTGCGCTCGCACCTGCGGAACAAAGCCTCATCAACAGCAAGCCTGCGGCTCTGAGGGCTGACTTCCAGAACCTGTTTGAAGAAGGCCCTCGCAACAAGGTGCTGAACCTGATGGAAATCGGGGTCAAAGCCTACCGGGCCGGCTATCGGGACGAGGCGAAGAACACGCTGACCCAGGCCCGGCTTGAGATCGAGAACGTCTACGCCGATTCCGAGGCCGCCAGAAAGGCACGAAGCATCTGGTACGAGGAAGCTGAAAAAGACTTCAAGGGCGAACCCTACGAACGGGCCATGGTGTATTTTTACCTCGGCCTGATCTACCTGGAAGACGGCGACTATGGCAACGCCCGCGCCAGTTTTCTGGCCGGCCTGCTGCAGGATGCCTTCGCCGAGGAAGAACAGAACAGCACGGATTTCGCACTGCTGTTATACCTTGCTGGCTGGTCCGCACAGCAAATGGGCAGCGACCAACTGGCCGCAGAGCATTTTGAAGAGCTCAAGCTTTACCGACCAGATGCCCCCATTCCTGGGGCCAACGACAATGCTCTGCTGATTGTCGAAACCGGTAAATCGCCCCGCAAACTTGGTGACGGCGTTGGTCACTATCAGTTGGTGTATCGACGGGGCAAGAACTTCCGGGATGTTGGCGCCGAAGTCAGGAATGGCGAAGAGTGGTCGTCGGTTTACCCTATGGAAGATGTCTTCTTCCAGGCCTCAACCCGGGGTGGACGCGCCATCGACCGTATCGTGGAAGGTCAGATCCAGTTCAAGGAAAATACCCGCGCCGTCGGCTCGACCCTTAGCACAGTCAGTCAGGACAGCATACTGGCAGGTGCCAGTGCTGCGGCCGGTGGTGCACTGGGTGCCGGTTTCGCTGCTGTGAGCCTGATCAGCGTGGCCGCAGATGGTCTGTCGGCCTCCGCCAATACCCGTGCCGACATACGCTATTGGGCCGGACTGCCAGACACCATTCATGTCATACCGGTGACCGCTGCCGAGGGAGAGCCAGTCGTCGTTCGCTTCCTCGATCAGTACGACCAGCCAATCCCCGGACTCACCGATTCAACCGCATTCACCTTTGATGATCGCGGGGCGGGCCTGGCCTTTGCCACCTCCCGGCGCCCGAATTCAGGAGACACTCAATGAAACATCTCGTTAAAACACTGACCGCAGCGGCCATGGGACTGGGCCTGCTGGCAGGCTGCGCTAGCCTGCCGTCAGACAGCACCAAACTGACTGAGCGCACAGCTCCAGTCACTATGAACTCCGTGGTGTTCAGCGACTACAACCTGAAACGCACTTGGGTCGGTGGCCTGTTCGGCGACGGCGAACGCTATCGTTTGTCCGTGGTACAGCATGGTCAGCGCGCAACCGCGACCGGCACCACCGAGGTATACGCGGTGCTGCGCAACCACACCGACTACGATTACCAAGTCGAAGCTCGCACCCAATTCTTCGATCAGGATGGCGTGCCGACCGATGTAAGGCCCACCTGGCAACGAACCACGGTACCCGCCAACAGCCTCTCCACGTACCGGGAACTGTCTACCACCGCGCAGCCTTTGCAGTACCGCGTGGAAGTCCGGGAGCTGAACTGATGAAACGTCTCGCCATTGTATTCTGTGCGCTCGTGCCAGGCCTCAGCCTGGCCGCGAGCCAGAACCATGAAGCGGCACCAATGATGGCACCGGCCCAGAAACCATTAACCGATAACGACCTGCAGAATGAACGTTCCGCGCCGCAACGACAGGAAAGTGTGAACGCGATACTCAACCGCTTTCGTGCAGCTTTTGACGGCAACATGCCCAGGGTGGCTGTTTTCTGGAACCGGGCGTTTGACGATCAGGTCAGTGACTGGAGCAGCAACACACGGGGCGTGCTATCCGCCCGGGGCTCGCTGAAAGGTAAGGTTCCAGACGGTAATGTCGACCTGCAGGGACAAAGCCAGGCTGCTGCGCAGGCAGAGTATCGCTCGAACCGAACGTCCGGCCCGGCAGGCCCCGCCTTTGAGTTACAGAGTGGCCTGGTCAGCCAACTGGCGGAAGCCGGCGTCACCGTAGTGGACCGGAATGCCATCATGCGCATCACCGATAACGCCCTGGAAACCGGCGATTTCTCACGTTTGTCACCGGACCAGCGCCGCCTCGAAATGCGCGCGCTGGGTGAACACGCCGACATGCTACTGGTGTTTCGCCGACTGGCGAATGACCGCTTCGAAATCGAAGTACTGGACGTTCACAACGGTTCGATTCGCGCCATGTTGAGTTCCAACGGTGTCCCTCCCAAGAGGGACAAGGCTCGCCAGTGGAAAGCAACCGATCACGGCTTCCAGAAAATCGAGCACGCCGTCACGCTGGATGAAATCGGTGGTGAACTCGCACTCCAGACCCTGGCAAGCGTTGCCCGCTAACGCTCAATACCTGACCTTGAACTGAGAAGGACTGTTGTTCCATGAGGTTCCAACTGAAGCCTACCCTGTTCCTGAGGTAGACAAACCCGGCGACGGCCTGATCGGCGCCACGATTGACGAAACAGAATACGGCTCAGAACCAAACTTCAGCGAGGTCATGAAAGCGACCAGTCAGATATACCCCGAGTTCGCGACGGCGCTGGCCTCGGCCTATTAAGTATTGTCAGTGGAGCGGCTGGAGTGCATACGCGTCAGCCGCTCATCTTTGTCACGCCACAGGTCCGCCAACCAGTTTTTTACGTTCTTACGATGCTCGGCATCGGTTGCATAATCCCGACCTTTGAGCTCACCCGGAATGGTAAGCGTGTCGATATCCATCTTCACTTCCCGGACCCTTCCGCACATGAAATCCCAGAAGGTCGGAGCGCCGCCCGGATAACCGATAGTGACATCGACCAGGGTGTCGATAGAATCACCCATGGCATCCAGCACAAAAGCCACGCCACCAGCCTTAGGCGTCAACAGGTGGGTGTATTTTGATTTCTGTTTGTCGTGCTTGGCCTGGGTAAAACGAGTACCTTCCACGAAATTCATAACGCTCACCGGGGTGTAGCGGAATCGTTCACACGCCTGCCTTGTGGCTTTCAGGTCTTCCCCACGCTTTTCCGGATGCTTGATCAGGTACTCACGGGTGTAGCGCTTCATAAAGGGGAAATCCAGCCCCCACCAGGCCAGCCCAATCACCGGCACCCAGATCAGTTGTTGCTTGAGAAAGAACTTAAGGAACGGTGCCCGGTGGTTGAACACCCGCTGCATGGCGAAGATATCGACCCAGCTCTGGTGGTTGCTGAGCACCAGATACCAGCTTTCCCGCTTAAGTTTTTCATCGCCTTGGACAGTCCACTCCGTGCCCTGAGTGAGCTTCATCCAGCCAGTGTTGCAAGCAACCCAGGCTTCGGCGATCCAGATGATGACTTTGGTGCACAGTACCCGGAAACCGGTGTGGGGAATAATCAGCTTCAATATCGCCGGGATGTAGAGAAGCAGGCACCAAAACAGGGTATTCAGCCCCAGGAGGATGGAACTGATGACGCCGATAACGGGAGCTGGCAGGAAGCTGAGCATGGTTGTCCTGTTGTTGGTTTTTTAAGATGGCTGAATGATACCAATGGTTGGCAGGTTTGGGCAGTGGCCTGAAGTGACCTGTTTGCCATTGGTGGTGGACGTTCTTGCCATAGTTCTGGCCTGTATGGATAGTCTAGTCTGGTTGGGCCTCGGTAGCTGCGCAAATATGAAAGCGACACATATTCTATGGACAACTCTATCCCCAATCCGGTGAAATACGCTGTCGAAAAAACCTCGGGGCTGGCCCGACAGACTACACTTTATGCCGGTAATGCGTTCGACCGCGTGTTCCGGGCCGCTAGCCTGGTACAAGCCGGGCAAACACCCTTCGAGACGCTCTATACCGACGGATTAGTGAGCTTGCGTTACTACCCGCCGCTTGCGGAAGACTTTATCGAGCTGGACGGCGAGATGGTTGATGTGGAGCGCACGCCCCACAAGACGCCGATCGTGATCGTGCCGCCACTGGCGGTGAACATGCTGATCTACGACCTGTTTCCCCAACGCAGTCTGGTGCGTTTCCTGCGGGCCAAGGGGTTTGAGGTGTACCTGATCGACTGGGGCGTACCCACGCGCCAGCACAGTCACTACAACCTCCACACCTACGTGGCGGAGCTACTACCAGCGTACCTGAACCGGGTAAGGGAGCACAGCGGGGAGCAGGAGCTGTCTCTGCACGGCTGGAGCCTGGGGGGCATGTTCACGCTGTTCTACTCCGCCCTCAGCCGCGACCAGCACATCCGCAATGCCATCGTATTGGGCTCCCCCATAGACAGTCATGCATCAGGGCTGATGGGATTGATGTACCAGCGAGTGTCCGATGTCGCCGACTTCGTCCGCAAACGCACCGGCTTCCGCCTGCACGACGTGAAACCTCATTGGTTCCATTCCCCGGGCTGGGCCAACACCATCGGCTTCAAACTTACCAACCCCATCGGCAGCGTGATGGGCTACTGGGAACTTATCGTCCGCCTTGGTGACCGCGATTTCGTCGCCAGCCACGCCACTACCTCCGCCTTCCTCGATCGCATGGTCGCCTACCCCGGCGGCATCGTTCAGGACGCTGTCGTCCGCCTGTGGATCGACAACGAACTCTCCAAAGGCCAGATCCAGATCGGCGAAGACGTCGCCAGAATGGACAATGTAAACGCCAACTTACTCGCCATCGCTGGCGACACCGACACCCTGGCCACACCCGACGCGGTCAAACGCATCGAAGACCACGTCAGCTCAAAAGACGTTACCTTCCGGGTTACGCCCGGGGGTCACATGGGGATTCTGGCCGGTAGCAAAGCGCCGAAGGAGAGCTGGCTGGAAATGGCGGAGTGGCTGGCTGAAAGATCGGACTGACCCAAGGCACGCTAACTCACAACTCTGGGCGGAGTGCGTCTATGGCTTTCCAAAACTGTGCGGAGCCAGGGATGGCGGAGCCCAAGCGTACATGGGTGTATTCACAGCGTGTTTTGGAAAGCCATAGACGCACTTCGCTTCCGTCAGATCTAGAGGTTATTCAAGGTAGCAGGCAATTCGGAAAGACTCCGGACCACCGCGTTAGGCTCAATCCCCCAGTCTTCAAAAACCTTCCCAGCGCCTCGCTGCACCCAAATCGCCGTCAACCCAGCCGCGCGAGCGCCAATGACGTCCCATGAGTTGCTGGACACCAGACACATAGGCTTATCCATGGCTCCGGTCGCCCGCCGCGCATAGGCATACACCGCAGGGTCCGGCTTGAAGCTCTTGATATCATCCACCGACACCAGCCCCTCAAACAGATCCAGCAAATGGTTATGCCCCAGTACCTTCTCCAACGCCGGATAGGTGCCATTTGAAAAGGCAAACATCCGATACTCGCCCTTCAGGGATTCGAGTGCCGGCAACGAGTCGTCAAACGCTGGCAGTGAGAGATAAGCCCCCATCAACTCATCTTCCCGCTCTCCACTCAGGCTCAACCCATGGCTGGCCATCGCATACCTCAGCGCCTGCCGGGTACAGGCCCCGAAATCCTCGTACATTCGCATCAGTCCCTTTCGAAAGGAAAACTCCAACTGCTTTTCCCGCCACTGGGCACTCACGGATTCCGCCGCCTCACCGGCATCCGGCGCCAACAGGTCCGCCATCCCCATAGGGTCTACCAGGGTTCCGTATACATCGAAGGCCAGGATTGGTTTCATCAGTAGCTCCTCTCTTTATTCAATCATCGTCGCTACATCGTAAACCTATCAGCATCATTTTTTGAATGCTTATTCAAATCAGTAGCGCCATACACATCGGAATGGGCAACTTCCAATCCCTGGAGTACACTGCCATTCATGAACCCCATTGATACATTCAACCTCGACATTCGCTCCCTCAGCACCTTCATTGCGGTGCTGGACGAGGGTAGCGTTTCAAGGGCCGCTGTACGCTTGGGCGTGAGCCAGTCAGCCGTCAGCCACACCCTAGACCGTCTGCGTCAGGCCCTGGGCGACGCCCTGTTCGTCAAATCAGGACGGGGCATCGTCCCCACGCGGCATGCCCTCCAGGCCGGCCCACACATTCGCCAGATACTGGACGACCTGCATTCCCTGTCATCCGGCCCGCCCTTCACACCAGCCACCGCCGAGTTCACCTTCACCATCGCCGCCAACGACTACCAACGTGACCTACTATTGCCCGGCCTGTTGTCAGTGATACGACAGGAAGCTCCGGGCATCCGCCTGCAGGTTATCCCTTCGGGTATTCCGACCGCCGACATGCTACGCAAAGACCTGTGTGACTTGATTATTTCCCCTCACGCACCGGAAACCACCGACATCATGCAGCGGGGCCTGATGGCGGATCAGATGGTGGTTTTTTACGATCCCGCCATCCGACAACCCCCGGAATCCCTGGCGGATTACCTGAAGGCGGACCATATCGCCATCTTATTCGGCACGGGTGAAAAAACGGCGTTCGAGGGCTCATTGGCCGCTCAGGGGTTGACCCGGAGAACCGCCGTGACGGTCTCCAACTTCTCTGGCCTGCCAGGCTTCCTGCGCGGCACCGACCTGCTTGCCACCGCGCCAAAACGCATGAGTGAGGACTTACTGCAACAGTTTTCATGGGCTCCCCTACCGTTTGACTACAAGCCATTCACGTTGCTGATGCTGTGGCACAAACGCAACCAGAACGACCCCGCTCACCGCTGGATTCGGAACCACGTCAACGGCGTAGCAGCGACCAGCAACGGCCTCGGCACCTAATCCATCTGATTTGTTCATACGTTGTATGAAATAGCTGGTCGTTATCCCAGGACAGTACAAGCGTAAACTTCTCCTATCAGATTGAGCGCTGGGAGAGAGCCGGCCTTCTGAAACACGCTGTAAATACATCCCTGTACGCTCGGCTCCGCCATCCATGGCTCCGCACGGTTTCAGAAGGCCGGCTCTCTCCCAGTGCGGTACTCCAAAAATTCCGGGATTAGTAATGCTCGCACTTACCAGTGTTTGGACAACGATACTATTGGCAGCCGCAGTCGCCCTCGGGCCACTGGCGATTGATATGTATCTGCCTGCCTTACCCGCCATGGGAGAGGCGCTTTCGGCCAATACAGGACAGGTACAGCTTACGCTGAGCATTTACATGGCAGGGTTCGCCATTGCCCAGTTGATCTGCGGTCCATTGGCTGACCGTTTCGGACGTAAACCCATCATGATTGGCGGCTTCCTGCTGTTTGCAGTTGCCAGTGTGGTATGCGCCCTCGCCACAAACATCGAAACCTTGATCCTCTGCCGCTTCCTTCAAGCGCTGGGCGGCTCCGCCGGTCCGGTACTTGGCCGCGCGGCGGTGCGGGATATCTACTCACCAAGGGACGCGGCGAAAATCATGGCTATACTCGCCAGCATCATGGCCCTGGCACCGGCTGTTGCGCCCACGCTGGGTGGGTTCATGGTTGTCGGACTGGGATGGCCATCAATATTCCTGGCACTGGGTGGCTACGCGCTGATCATGGCCGTAGTGGTTGCGGTGGGCATTCCCGAACCGATGAGCCCGGAAAACCGCCAATCCCTTCGCATCAGCAGCCTGTGGAATAATTACCGGGCAATTGCCTCGGACATAAGCTTCCTGGGGTACACCCTGACCAATTCCCTGACGTTCGCTGGCCTGTTCGCTTTCCTGTCAGGCTCATCGTTCGTGCTGATTGATTTCCTGGGCGTGGAACCCCAACACTTCGGTCTGTTTTTCGCCTGCATCGTAGCCGGTTACATTGGCGGCAACCTCACGGCCATCCGCCTGGGCCGCTCTTTGACGCCTGATCAAATTCTGGTCCGTGGCCTGATTGTGGCAGTGGCCGGTGGTTCTTTAATGGCCGCGCTGGCAACGGCCCAGATTTATAACGTCTGGGCCGTCATTCTCCCCCAATCGCTGCTGATGGTAGGTGTGGGCATGGTTCTACCCCAGACCATGGCCGGAGCCCTGGCCAACTTCCCCAGCATGGCCGGCTCCGCATCGGCGTTGTTCGGCTTCACCCAGATGGTGGTTGCTGCAGCCGTGGGTGCACTGGTGGGGCATTTCCACGATGGTACGTCACTGGTTATGGCAGGTATCATTGCCACCTGTGGCATTGGTGCCCTGGGCAGCTACCTGCTGCTGGTCCAGCGCCATCCGGCTCCCGGATTTGAACCCGCCTGAAACCGACTTAACTCGACTCCCGGATGAAAAAGCATCCAAAATGGGCTACACAGAGTAAGCTGTTAAACACAAATCCATTGAGTTAGAAGCAGGGAGTTCCACATGAGCAATGTCACACTCGGCGGCAACCCGATTACTGTAAGCGGCGCCCTTCCACAAAACGGCGACACCGCCCCCGACTTCACCCTCACCACCCAGGGGCTGGAAGACGTCACCCTCGACAACTGGGCTGGCAAGCGCAAAGTCCTGAACATCGTGCCCAGCGTAGACACCCCGACCTGCGCCACCTCCACCCGCAAGTTCAACGAGAAAGCCAGCAGCCTGGACAACACCGTGGTGCTTGTAATCTCTGGTGACCTGCCGTTTGCCGCCGCTCGATTCTGCGGCGCCGAAGGCCTGGAAAACGTCATTACCCTTTCCAGCTTTCGCAACTACAGCTTCCAACAGGATTACGGCGTTGCCATTCAGGACGGACCACTTGCGGGCCTGACCTCCCGTGCGGTGGTGGTTCTGGATGAAAACAACAAGGTTTTGCACAGTGAATTGGTGGGTGAAATCAAGGAAGAACCGAATTACGAGGCTGCTCTTTCGGTACTCTAATTTCCAGTACTCCTATTCACTGAAAGCGACTCCATAATAGATGTGCGAAGGCCGGGGTCCCTTCCCCAGACCGTGCATTGCCAGGGATGGCAATGCCGAGCCCCCATGGATGGGTTCACGGCGTGTCTGGGGAAGGGACCCCGGCCTTTGCACCCAATCACAAATCGAAAACTGCTAAGATCGCCCCCCAAACAAACCATCAGGAATCCAAGCCACCAACGTGACGAACGCCGCCCCACAAGCCAGCCTGCCGCGCCAGTTGTTCACCATGACCTGGCCCATGCTCTTTGGCGTGCTGTCACTGATGACCTTCCAACTGGTCGACAGCGCCTTTATCGGCCAACTGGGCCGCGACCCATTGGCGGCACTGGGCTTCACACTGCCCATGCAACAGCTCATCATCGGCCTGCAAGTGGGCCTGGGCATCGCCACCACCGCCATCATTTCCCGAACCCTTGGCGCAGGCGACCAACTCCGGGCTGAACGCCTGGGCGGCCTCGTTGTCACCGTTGGCGCCACTCTGGTGATCATTCTGTGCATCGCCCTCTGGCTGCTGCAGACCCAAATCATGGTGGGACTGGGTGCCGAACAGAATTTGCTGCCGCTAATCCGTAGTTACTGGATACCCTGGCTGCTATCCGCCTGGACCGGCGCCATGCTCTATTTCGGCTATAGCGTGTGCCGCTCCCACGGTGACACCAAGCTCCCCGGCTACATGATGGTCGCGACCAGTCTGGCAAACATCGCCCTGGACCCTCTGTATATCTTCGTCTTTGGCTGGGGCCTGCAGGGTGCTGCCTTGGCAACGGTGACCGCCTTCGGCATTGGCTGCCTGTTTATCTACCCCAAACTGCTACGCTCAGGCTGGATACGCTTCGACCTCAAGCAGCTGGCCCTGGGCCAGGCACTCAAACAATTGAACGGCATCATGGCACCGGCCATGGTCAGCCAGCTGATGCCGCCAGCCTCAGCCATGTTCGCCACCGCCTTGGTGGCGGGCTTTGGCTCCGCCGCCGTCGCTGCCTGGGGCTTGGGAACCCGCCTGGAGTTCTTCTCCATCGTAGTGGTGCTGGCGCTGACTATGTCGATGCCGCCCATGATTGGCCGCATGCTCGGGGCCGGGGAGCTTGCAAGGATTCGCGTTCTCGTACGCCTGGCTGTCCGTTTCGTGGTGGTGTGGCAACTGGCCATTGGATTGGTCTGGCTATTGGCGTCGGGGCTGGTGTCAGAGCTGTTCACCAGCGACCGGGCGGTCAGCGAGGTACTGGGTAGCTACCTGATACGGGTACCGCTGAGCTACACCGGCCTGGGCATCTGCATGCTGATGGTGTCTGTGTGCAATGCACTGGGGTTGGCCATGCGGGCACTGCTGGTGTCAGTTTTGCGCTTGTTCCTATGCTTTTTACCGCTACTTTGGCTCGGCGCTCAGATCGGGGGCATCAACGGCCTGATGAGTGGTGCGCTAGTTGGCAACCTGATGGCTGGCATCATGGCTTACCTATTCTACCGGCAGGGCATCCGAAAGCTGGCCGTCGAGGGCTGATTCTTAGTCGCCAAATCGGGCCCGGAAACGCTCTGGCATGGGCACAACGGATTTACGCTGGTAGTTGAAGAACACGAAGCCGTACTTAGCCAGTGCTACGGGCTGCCCGCTCTCCGCCTTCGTTACCCGAAATACGAAATCCCCGCCATATTTGTTGAAGTCCATTAGCCCCACTTCAAACCTGAGCATTTCCGGGAAGAAAGACTCCGATTGGTACATCGTAGCCAAGTCGGTCACGATGATACCCACACCGTCTTTGTCTGCCTCCTGGACACCATAGTTCACCAGGAATTGGGCCCTGGCTTCGGACAGCATGGAAATCAACGCATCATTACCCAGGTGGTTGGCACCATTGATATCGGTGATCCGAACCGGCATATTGGTTTCAAAATAGAAAACATCATCTGGGAAAGAAAGCTTGATTCGGGCCAAGTCGGAGTTCCTGTGTGGGGGAATTTTCTGTGAACCCAATGATACTTGGTTGTAACCATGCCTACACCCCAAGACAGCAGACCGCACATTGGTTATCTTGGGAGTTATTTTCGGCGCGTCTGGCTTTAGAGTGGCAGGGATAGGGATGGCCTTTTCAAAACACGCTCAAGCACATCCATGTGACGCTTGGGCTCCGCCATCCATGGCTCCGCACAGTTTTGAAAAGGCCATCCCGATCCCCGCCCAGGAATCTGGCGCGCACCACTATGTGAAAACAACGGACACTCCATGGATATTCGCCCTGCTGCTACGCTGGTTTTGACCAAAGACACCGACGAAGGTCCGAAAATACTGTTGCTGCAACGAACCTGGGACGCAGTATTCATGCCGGGCTATTTTGTCTTTCCCGGTGGTTCTGTCGACGATCAGGAAAATAATGGGCGGGCCCACGCAATCGGGCGGGCTGATACCGAAATCAGCCAGACAATGGCCATGGATGAAGGTGGCTCCGACTACATGCTTGCGGCTGTCCGGGAGTGTTTTGAGGAAGCAGGCATTCTGTTAGCCGTTGATGAAAAAGGTGCTGAGCTGACTCAGTACCATCCCGTTCACAGCGACCGCGAAGCTCTGTTTAAAGGTGAGTTAACCCTGGCGGAACTGTGCCATCGCTATAACCTCACCATTCCCCTGGACCGTCTGGGCTACCTCGGGCACTGGGTGACACCGCCGGGGCCGCCCCGGCGCTTCGATACCCGGTTTTTCATCGCGGTGGCACCGGAAGGGCAACGAGCAAGTCATGACGGTGAGGAGACCATTGACCACGTCTGGCTGAGCCCGGAGGAAGCTCTGGAAGATTACCGCAGTGGTCGTCGACTTTTGGGGTTACCAACCATTGGGACGCTGCGGATACTGGCAGAGTTTGACACCACTGAAGCACTGATGCGCTATGTCCACGCTAATCCACCGGAACCCTATCCCAGCAAGCCGTGGCCGGCGGTCAAGAAAGACAAGACCACGATGCTGGAGCCGGGAGCGCCGGCTTATGATGAAGCCGTAAAGCTGGACCCGGAGGGGGCAGGCTCCACACACGCGGATATTGTTCCCGGGGAACCAGTGGAGGTGGCTGCCGGTGTGGTTCGCCTGACCGCACCAAACCCGGGAATGATGACTGGCCCAGGCACCAATACCTATGTGCTTGGCCACGAACGATTCACGGTGCTGGACCCCGGCCCGGACGACGCAACACATATTGAGCGGATTCTGGAACTCACTGGTGGCGCGATTGATCAGGTGGTGGTCACTCATACCCATCAGGACCACTCGCCGGCAACAGTGGCACTGAAAGCAAGAACCGGCTGTCGTGTTTACGGTCAGCGGGCTCCGGCAGGCCCAGCTCAGGACCAGACGTTTGCCCCGGATGTAGAGCCGGTGAATAGTGACTTGATTGTCACCGAGGCTGGCACGCTAAAAGTTCTTCACACCCCAGGGCATGCCTCCAACCATCTTTGCTATCTGCTTCTGGAACAGGGTCTGCTGTTTTCTGGAGACCACATCATGCAGGGCTCCACCGTGGTCATCAATCCGCCAGACGGCGATATGAAAGCCTATCTGGAGTCGCTGTACGACCTGCTGGCCGAATCCGTTCGTTATATCGCCCCAGCCCATGGTTTCCTGATGGCGCGCCCCGAATCGGTGATCGACTATCTCATCACGCATCGTCTGGCCCGTGAACATAAAGTTGCCAGGGCTCTGGAAAATCTCGCCTCAGCCAACCTGAAGGATCTGACCGCAAAGGCTTATGATGATGTTCCAGCAGCCATTCATGGCTTGGCAGCTCGTTCAGCACTCGCACACCTTCAGAAGCTTGAGGTGGAGAAGCGGGCTCGTCGGGAGGGCGAAACCTGGCACGCCACATCACATACCTGAGCCCAGCAAGCCTTGCCACTCCGGCCCCTTCTTCAGGGGCCGGTTATTTCTTGGCAATGATCCAGACCGCGTGAACGATGCCCGGTATATAGCCGAGAATCGTCAACAGGATGTTGATCCAGAAGTGCTTGCCAATCCCCACCTGTAAGAAGACGCCCAACGGCGGTAACAAAATCGCAACCAGAACTCGCAAAAGATCCATACAGTTTATCCTCCATCGAACGTATAACGGGTACAGAACGACAATCCGCATCCTGTAACCTCTTTGAATAGATCATTTTGCGGAAATACACAACGAGTTCATGAAAGTGGCATTAAACCTTTGTCACAGCCGTATTCATGAATCAACAGGGGCTCTATCCTTGTACCGCTTTCATAGACCGGACAACAAGCCCCACACTGGCTGAGAACCCGAGAGGAATTATGCTGTATCGCTGGCTGACACATCTGTTTCGCGCTGGCCTGATTTTTACCCTGACTGGCAGCCTGGTCTCAATCCCTGCCGTCCACGCAAACAAGTCCGATGACTCCGACAACACGGAGATGCTCGTTGCGGAGCTTGCCGAGGACGAGAGTGTTGAGGATGTCGAGCATTCGGAACCCTTGCGCGCGTCTGAACCGAAAAATGATAGCGGTAAAACAGACACCACGAAGAAATCCAATGAGGAACCAACCTCCCAGGATAAAACACCGGCTTCCACCACCGAGCCGACCGTGGAAGAAGTGGCACCCAACGTTGATTTAAAGGAGGTGGCACCGCCTCCAAAGCCCGCCGAGCCTGCCGAACCGGAACCTTCGAAGCCAGAAGACACGGCTGAGCAGACCAAACCTGCTACCCAGGAAGCCGATGCTGCAACAGGGGCCGATGAGAGCGTAGTAGAGAAACCTGCTGAGGTGGCGGAACCCGAAAAGGCCACCAGCCTGAAAATGCTGGGGGCCGAAGTTCTGCCTGGCACCTCCACACGCCTGGCCTGGTCCCCCGCTATCCAGATTGCCGGCCTGTCGCAACCAACGCCGGTACTGGTGGTGAATGGGTCCAAACCCGGCCCCAACCTGTGCCTGACCGGTGCCGTTCACGGTGATGAGCTCAACGGCATCGAAATCATCCGCCGCACCATGTATGACCTGGAACCGGACAAACTCTCGGGCCGGGTGATCGGCATCCCCATCGTCAATCTGCCGGGTTTCCAGCAGGGCAGCCGCTATCTTCCCGACCGCCGTGACCTCAATCGCCACTTTCCCGGAAGCACCGATGGCAGTCTGGCAGACCGGATCGCCCACTCCCTGTTCGAGAACGTGATCCGTCATTGCGACATGTTGGTGGATATCCACACCGGGTCTCTCAAACGCACCAACCTGCCCCAACTGCGTGCGGACATGAACGACCCTGAAGTGGCAGAACTGACCCGGGGTTTTGATCGCATGGCGGTGGTCCACAGTACAGGCACTACCGGCATGCTTCGACACGCCGCCGTCGAAGCGGGCATCCGGTCCGTCACCATGGAGGCCGGCGAATCACTGCGTATCCAGGAGCACCAGATCAAGGCCGGGGTGAACAGCCTGACCAGCCTGATGGACAAGGAGGGCATGATCTCGAGGATGTTTGTCTGGGGAGACCCTGAGCCCGTCTACTACGATTCCGAGTGGGTAAGAGCCGAACACGGGGGCATACTGTTCAGCGACATTAAACTGGGTGCCAAGGTGAGCGAAGGGGAAATTCTCGGCTATGTGTCAGATCCCATCACCAACGCACAACACCCCATTCGCGCCCGTAGCAACGGCCGGATTATCGGCATGGCGGTGGATCAGGTGGTCATGGCTGGTTTTGCGGCTTACCACGTCGGTACCGAGGCGGAAGTACCCGGGGAATAAAAAACGGGGTCAGAGCAAGCTCTGACCCCGTTTCATTCTTCAACTTTCGGGATACTACGAAGCGCTACCGTTCAAGCTGAACGACGACGGGCTCGCATTCCCATACCAAGCAGACCCAAGCCCAGCAGAGCCAGAGTGCTTGGTTCGGGTACTTCGCTGGCTTCAGAGATCAGTTCAATCTTGGCTTTCACCTTGGCACCGTGATTGCCCAGTCCCCAAAACGAGCCTTCATTGAATTCAGCGTCAAAAAGGCTAACTTCAAGAAGACCGTCGCCAAGCGCTCCGAAGGCAAGCTGGAGAGGCGCCCCCCAGGAAAGGATGCCTTCCTGGAAAAAACCGAAAAGCTCGGTGTCACCCGAAGTGTTTCCGTTTACGGAACCATTCATCAGCCCCGGCGAGGTGAAGTTGAAATCGACCGAAATCGGCTGGGGCACTTCGTCGTCGCTGTTAACGGCGCCTTCGGTTGTCCAGATCTTGAACAGGTTAAAGGTCACACTTTCACCCGCATTCAAATCAAAAGAAAACGGATTCGCTGCGTAGTCTGCAGAATCAACAACCAGTCCAGGGTCCGAATCATTCAGGTTGACCGCATAGCTGGCCGAAATTAGCGCTGCACTGGCCATGGCCGGCAGACACATTGAAACCAGCAATGCTATTGTGAGCTTGAGATGCCGCATGGTTACTACTCCTTGGATTGTTCTCAAGTATTCTTGGTTAATACCGAGACGAACCTTAGGCACACACAATGCCATTCAGTTATTTTTAACAATAAATCAATGCCTTGTATAAATATAAAGACATAGAATTTGGCGCTTATGTAAAAAACCCCGACAGTAACGACGGCGACCCTATGCCCCTTCTGTAGTATCCTGCCCTGTTTCTGCCCCTCCACCGGGAGAGAGCCCCTCACGCAGACAGGATCCGGCATGTTTTCAGAAACGTCAAAACCGCTATGGCTGGCCTACACCGGCCTGGTCCTGACCCCGCTGTTCTGGGCCGGTAACGCCGTGGTGGCCAAAAGTGTCGTTGGCGAGATTCCTCCACTGTCCATGTCCTTCTGGCGCTGGGTGATTGCCCTGACCATACTCCTGCCTTTCGGGCTACCGGGGGTGTGGCGCCAACGCCGGGTTATCCGCGAACATTCGCTGTCGATACTGGCTCTGGCCACGTTCAGTGTGGGTGCGTTCAACTCGCTGCTTTATTTTGCAGCGGTGACCACCACGGCCACCAATATCGCGCTGATTAACGCCACCATACCCATCATGGTGGCGTTACTGGCCTGGTTACTGTTGGGAAATCGCACACGCCCCATTCAGGCTCTCGGAATCGGGCTGGCGGTACTGGGCATCCTGGCGGTTGTGGCGCGAGGGGACCTCTCAGTGCTGACCGGTTTGCGGGCGCAACCCGGAGACCTGATCATGGTACTGGCGGTAACCAGTTGGGGCCTGTTCTCAGTACTGCTTCGCCGCCAAGCGGTACCGCTGCCGCCACTGACCTTTCTGACCGTCCAGATCGCCTGCGGTACCATGGTGATATTGCCGTTTTTCCTGGTGGACCTGCTGTTCTTCTCTGGTGGGTTCGAACTGAACGCATCAACCGCCCTGCCCATGATGTACTTTGCGATTTTCCCCGGTATTCTGGCTTACGCGTTCTGGAATCATGGGGTGCACCGGATTGGTCCTGCAAAAGCGGCCATCTTCATGTACCTCACTCCGGTATTTGCATCTGTGATGGCGGGCATTTTCCTCGGGGAACGCCTGGGCACGTTCCATGTCATTGGCGGCCTTCTGATTCTGGCCGGACTGTTCCTGGCCACTCGAACGACCGAGCTTCGCCGCAAATACCGTTGAGCACCCGACAACCAATATCGACAAGGCAGACATTCATGGTCAATGGCATGACAGGGTTCTTCAAATGGGGCGGTATATTGATATTAGCGGCTTTCAGCACCGCAGCGTTTGCCGCCCCCTGCGACCCCAAGGAGAATACCTGGATACCGAGCCGCTATTACCCGCCGGGACAGACGGTGTTTCACCAGGGTGACTGGTACCAATCCCGCGAACTCCACGAGGGTAAAACACCGGGCGCGGATTTCGAATGGGAAAGACTGGCGTCAGTGCCGGATTGCGACATCAGTCGTGATGACAGCAACGTCGCTGAGCGCAAACCGGAAGGTGGGGTGAACCGTCAACCGCAGGCACAGGCCGACGCCGGCCAACCGCACGTAAAAGCGTCCAACGAGCGCCCACAGACCTGCAAAGAACGCGGGCGATGGAGCTTTGGCGGCAGCTATACCGTGGGCCAGATGGCCGTCCATGAAGGGCAGACTTACCGCGCCATCCGCCCCAGCAACGGCCAGATGCCCGGCATGAGCCAGCCGCCTCACTGGCAGCCGGTAGACGATCCCTGCAGTAACGGCGCTGAAAACGCCGACTAATCCGGTTATTCAGTCAGCGCCTGCCGTATCTGCTCCAGGGCCGTTTCGAGAACCCGGCGCGGACAACCAATATTCATGCGCATGAACCCGCTGCCGGGTTCACCAAAGGTGATGCCCGGGTTCATGCCAATACCCGCTTCCTGCACAAAAAACCGCTTCAGCTCCGCATCACTCATGCCCAGGGCCTGGCAGTCGAGCCACAACAAATAAGTGCCCTCCGGCTCCGTTACCCGGATGGCGGGCAAGTACTGGCGGATGTAATCCATCACCCGATCACGATTGCCTTGTAGGTAAATCATGAGTTCGTCCAGCCACGGGCCACCATGGCGATACCCGGCCTCAAAGCCGGCGATGCTGAATGGATTGCACTGGTTCATGTGCATGGCGTCGAAGACGTCTTTCAATAACGTCCTATGCTCTGCATTCCTCACAACCAGTGCCGACAACCCCAGGCCGGGCATATTGAAGGATTTGCTGGGTGCTATCGTTGTGATCAGGGCGTCCTCTTCGTCGGCCAGCGTCGCCAGTACCTGATGGGAAGGCTTGTCCGGGTAGGTCAGGTCACAATGAATTTCATCCGACACCACCACCAGGTTGTGGCGCCGGGCAATCGCCAGTACCTCCCTGAGTTCGCTTTCGCTCCACACCCGCCCGACCGGGTTGTGGGGCGAGCACAGTAACAAAACTTTGGCATCATCCCTCGCCGCACAGGCCTCAAGGTGCTCAAGATTCATCTGATAACGGCCATCCACCTGGTCCAGCGGGCTTTCAATCACCACACGACCGGTTTTTCGAATGGCGCTGAAGAAAGGCGGGTAAACCGGAGGCTGTATAATCACCCCTTCGCCCTCCCCGGCAAATGCCAATGCCGAGGCGTGCAGCGAAGGGACCACGCCCGGTGCCATCAATAGCCAGTCCCGCTCGATGACCCAGCCATGCCGATGTTCAAACCAGTCCATGACCGACTGGTACAGGCTCTCCGGAAACAGTGTATAGCCGTATATCGGGTGCCTTGCCCGCTCTTCCAGAGCTTTGGTCACTGATTCCGGTCCCGGAAAGTCCATATCCGCTACCCACAGGGGAATAATGTCATCCCTGCCGAATACCGCATTGCGGGCATCAAACTTCACTGAACAGGTGTTTTCCCGCTGGACAGGCTGGTCAAAGGTCTCGGGCACGAGGGGCTCTCCGCTAGGATGGTAAGTTACGAAAGGCCATTCTGTGGCAGTCGTCGTAATTCGTGCAAGCCAGGCGCCGTTCCACCGGCTTCAGGAGAGATTCAGCGTTGGTCACAGAGGCACAGGTTTTACTTGCCTGGAACCCAGGTATAATTGCGAACCTAACGAGTTATCCGCTCATCCTGATCCAACCCCGGAGCCTTTGAATGCTTGCCCAGATCCTGTCCACGATGTTGCCGGTCTTTCTGATCGCCGGTTGTGGCACCCTTTACGGCCGATATCGCACTCCAGACATAAAAGGCTTGAACACCCTTAATATGGAGCTGTTCGTGCCCATGCTGGTGTTCGCGGTTCTGGCCGACCAACAGGCGCCACTTCAGGATTACACCAGCCTGGCTCTGGCGGCAACGGTGGTGGTGCTCGGCTCCGGCATCGTGCTCTATCCGTTGGCCAGGGTTCTGAACCTGAACCTTAAAACCTTCCTGCCGCCGATGATGTTCAACAATTCCGGCAACATGGGTATCCCGATTTTGGTATTCGCCTTTGGCGAGGCCGCCCTGCCAGCGGCCGTTGTCCTATTCGTCGTGGAAATGCTGCTGCACTTTACCGTGGGCATCTACATGCTGGATCCGCACACGTCGATCATAAAACGGCTTCGCATACCGGTTATTGCTGCAAGCATCGCCGGCCTTACCGTCAACTTCGGTGGCGTACCCATGCCACAATGGCTGCTGGAAACCCTGAATATGCTAGGCGGCGTGTGTATCCCGCTCATGCTCTTTACTCTCGGTGTTCGCATGCTGGACGTAGATTTCAGCGACTGGAAACTCGGGGTTCTGGGCGCTATTTCCGCGCCCGCATCCGGATTGATTCTTGCCTGGCCAATGATAGCGATTCTGGATCTACCGGGCCTGCAGGTAGCTGCTTTGTGGGTCTTCGCCGCCATGCCCTCAGCTGTGTTGAACTACATGCTGGCGGAGCAGTATCAACAGGAACCTCATAAAGTCGCGTCACTGGTGCTTATCAGTAACCTCGGAAGCCTTGTGGTGATGCCCATAGTGCTGGGCCTGGTCTTTACCGCAGGCTACGTATGAACGTTTTCCGATAACGAATAATGCCGGAATCCTGTCCGGCGTATCACGATCACCAACGCAAGCGCTTGCAACCTCTCTGGCTTTGGCCGAAGGTAAGAACGATTCAGGTTGAATTTCTTCTCGATATGGAGATCCGCCCATGAGTGTTCTGCTTCTGCTGATCAGTGCGCTGGTACTGATCTACCTTGGTATAGGCGGCACCACTGCCGCCGCCGTGTTGGTGATTGCAACGGTCGTCGGGCTGTTTCAGGATGGCTGGCACATCCTCAGTATACTGTTTGGTGGCGGGCTGCTTGCCCTCAGCTTGGTGCTGGTTCTGCCAGGTGATCTGCGGCGCGAAAAGCTCAGTGCTCCGCTGCTGAACTGGGTACGCGGCCGGCTCCCGAAACTCTCGGATACCGAAGCCGAAGCTCTGCGTTCGGGTACCGTTGACTGGGATGGCGAGCTTTTCTCAGGACAACCCAAGTGGTCAAAACTGCTCGACGCCAAACCGGCCCACCTCTCCAGCGAAGAACAGGCGTTCCTTGACGGGCCAGTCGAAAAGCTTTGCGGCATGCTGGATGACTGGAAAATTACCCACGAAGACTACGACCTGCCCAACAAGGTCTGGAAGTTCATTCGCGAAAACGGTTTCTTCGGGTTGATGATCCCCAAAGAGCAGGGCGGTAAGGGCTTTTCCCACACCGCCCACTCTGAGATCGTAATGAAGATTTCCACTCGCAGCGTGTCCGCCGCCGTGACCGTGATGGTTCCAAACTCGCTTGGTCCGGGCGAGTTGCTGATGGAATACGGCACGGATTCCCAGAAGGAGCATTACCTCCCCCGACTGGCCGGTGGCGAGGAAATTCCCTGCTTTGCACTGACGTCTCCGGTCGCCGGTTCCGACGCCGGAGCCATCCCGGACAAAGGCATCGTCTGCAAGGGACAGTGGAATGGCAAGGAAGTGCTGGGCCTGAAGGTCACCTGGAACAAGCGCTACATAACCCTGGCACCGGTAGCGACGCTGATTGGCCTGGCCATCAAGGTGTATGACCCGGACAAACTGCTGGGCGACTCCGACGAGATCGGCGTTACCTGCGTGATGGTTCCACAGGACCTGGAAGGGGTTCACTCCGGCGCCCGTCACCTGCCCATGAATACTGTGTTCATGAACGGTCCGACCTGGGGCAACGACGTGTTTATCCCCATGGATCAGGTGATTGGCGGCCAGGACATGTTGGGCAAAGGCTGGAAGATGCTGCTGGAATGCCTGTCCATCGGCCGCTCCATCTCCCTGCCCGCACTGGGTACCGGCGCTGGCAAAGTGGCCAGCATGGCCACAGGCTCCTATGCCCTGACCCGGGAACAGTTCGGCCGGTCCATCAGCCAGTTTGAAGGGGTTCAGGAGGCGCTCGAACCCATCGCCGGCTACACCTATATGATGGATGCTGCCCGATTGCTGACGTCCGGCATGCTGGACCGGGGCGTACGCCCCTCCGTGCCCTCTGCGGTACTCAAGTACCGCAATACCGACCTCATGCGCACGGTGATCAACCATGCCATGGACGTGGTTGCCGGCCGCGGTGTTATTACCGGCCCCCGCAACTTCCTGGCCAGGGCATACCAGGCGGTGCCCATCGGCATCACGGTGGAAGGCGCAAACATCCTCACCCGCAGCCTGATGGTGTTTGGCCAGGGCGCTATCCGCTGCCACCCGTATATTGTTGAAGAGATAGAAGCTGCGGGCATGGACGATAAAAAGGCCGCCGTCGCAAAGTTCGACGGCATCTTTTACCGCCATATCGCTCACACCACGCGCAATGCGTTACGCTCGTTATTGCTGGCGCTTACCGGCGGCTTGCTAGAACCCGTGCCACGACAGGGCGGGATTCAATCCAGCTATCGCCAGCTTGCCCGATTCTCGGCCGCGTTCGCCCTGATGACCGACGTTACCCTGCTCACGGTAGGTGGCGGTCTCAAGGCACGCCAGCGTCTGTCCGGCCGCATGGCGGACTGCCTTGTACATCTGTATTACGCCACCGCCGTCATCAAGCAATGGCATGAGGAAGGGTATCCCGAAGACCAGCGCCCGCTGGTGGAATGGTGCCTCCAGACCAGCCTGCGGGACCTCAAGACATCCATGCGCGAGCTGATCATCAACTTCCCGGCTCCACTGCTGCGCTGGCCTCTGCGGGTGCTGGTATTTCCGCTTGGCGCCACCGGCCTCAACGGTCCAGACGACGCCCTGGGCACGGAGGTGGCCGCCAGCATCGTCAAGGATACACCGTTGCGCCAGCGCATCAGCCGTGGCAGCTACATCAATACCGATCCGGACGATCCTTTAGGTCGTGTACTGAACGCCTACCGGCTGGCCAATGAAACCAAGGACATGCGTGATCGACTCCATGAGGCCCTGCGCAATCGTGATGAAGACGAGCTGGGCGGCATCGACCTGCTGATGGGGCACCAGCGTAAAGAACTGGTGGACTGGGCCTGCGAGCAGGGCGTTGTTCAGAAAGACGAATGCGACAAACTCCTGGAGGCACTGGAAGCACTCTACGACGTCATCCGCGTGGATGCCTTCGAAGCTGACGGGCTGAAGGCCCTGTCCCGGTGTGCCAAAGGTAAGCGCAAAGTGGTCGAACGCCCGCCACGTGACGAAGAATAACCACTAAAGACACGCCCTCAACGGGGCGTGTCTCCCCCACTGTTCCCCTCTCCCATTCTTGACAGAATCCACATTCGCCGACTATTACTGAATGTCGGTTCAAATAGCTGTATTTGCGACCTTTCAAGAAACCAGCTGTCACAACAACGAATAAAAACACGCGGCATCAGCGCCGCTCACCTGAATTGAAAGGGGTGTCTTTCCGTGGAAGAGCAGGCTGTAGGCGAGCAGACACAACCATCCTCAACCATCCTGGAAACCAGGAACCTGACCAAGGATTTCAAAGGCTTTACCGCCATCAGTGACGTCAGCATCAACGTCAAGACAGGCTCCATACATGCGTTGATAGGCCCGAATGGGGCCGGGAAAACGACGTTCTTTAATCTGTTGACCAAATTTCTCAAGCCCAGCGCCGGGCAGATCATCTACGCTGGAAAAGACATTACCAACGCACGCCCCGCGGGCATTGCCCAGCAGGGGCTGATTCGCTCTTTTCAGATTTCAGCGGTATTTCCCCACCTGTCTGCCCGCGAAAACGTGCGGGTTGCCCTGCAACGCAAGCTGGGCATTTCCTATCACTTCTGGCGGCCGGTACGCATTCTTGACCAGCTGAATGAGGAGGCCCAGGCCACCCTCGAACAAGTTGGCCTGGGCCCCTTTGCCGATACCAAGGCGGTGGAACTCGCCTACGGACAGAAACGGGCACTGGAGATCGCCACCACCATTGCACTTAAGCCCAGGCTCATGTTGCTCGATGAACCGACCCAGGGCATGAGTTCGGAAGACGTAGGCACGGTTACCGAGCTGATTCGCAAGGTGGTGGATGGCAGAACCATCGTCATGGTTGAGCACAACCTTAATGTGGTTTCCACGCTGGCCGACACCATTACCGTTCTGAACCGCGGAGAGGTGTTGGCCGAAGGTAACTACGACACGGTATCGACCAACCCCGCCGTTATGGAAGCCTATATGGGGACCACCGATGCAGCCTGATCAACGCCCGGAAATGCTCAGAATCGAGAATCTTCACGCCTGGTACGGCGAATCCCACATTCTTCATGGGCTTGATCTGACTCTGCTGGAAGGAGAGGTCATTACCCTGCTTGGCCGCAACGGGTCCGGACGCACCACCACACTCAAGTCGATTCTGGGGCTGGTCAGCAAACGAACCGGCTCGATCAAAATCCACGGCACCGAAATCATCAACATGCCCACCCACCGCATTGCGCACGTTGGCAAGCTGGGCTATTGCCCCGAGGAACGGGGGATCTTTGCGTCTCTCAATGTGGACGAGAACCTGGAACTGCCCCCAGTGGTGGCCGATGGCGGGATGTCTGTGGACGAGATTTACAAAATGTTCCCGAATCTTGAGGAACGCCGCAAAAGCCAGGGTTCCAAGCTCTCTGGTGGCGAACAGCAGATGCTGGCCATTGCCCGCATCCTTCGCACCGGCGCCAATCTCCTGTTGTTGGACGAGATAACCGAAGGACTCGCGCCGGTTATCCTCAAATCCCTGGATGATGTCATCCGCAAGCTGCGTGACAGGGGATTTACCATCATCCTGGTTGAACAGAATTTCCGCTTTGCCGCTCCGCTGGCCGACCGACATTATGTGATTGAGCACGGACGAGTGGTTGAGCAGATAGAAGCGGCCGATCTCGAGGCCAAGAAAGAGCAGTTAAACAGGCACCTGAGTGTCTGAACCCGAATCTAATAACAAAAGGAATCCCACCATGTTCAAGCACTGGAAATCAGGACTGGCAGGCGCCGTGGCAGCCGCCACACTGGCAATGCCTCTCACCGCAGCCGCGGAGCTGTCCGAGGGCAAAGTTAAAATCGGTGTCCTCAGTGACATGTCCGGCGTTTACAAGGCCCTTGAAGGGCCGGGCGCGGTAACCGCCGCCAAGATGGCGGTGGAGGACTTTGGCGGCTCGGTGATGGGTAAACCGATCGAAATCATTTCAGCGGATCACCAGAACAAGCCGGATATCGGTGCCAGCACCGCCCGTGAGTGGATCGATGCGGACGAGGTCGACATGATCACTGCGCTCGACAACTCTTCGGTTGCACTGTCGGTTCAGGGGCTGGCTAACGACAAGAAAATCATCACCATGAATACCGGGGCCGGAACCACCGCACTGACAGAAGAACAGTGCACGCCTTACGGTATTCACTACGTCTACGACACTCACGCGCTGCCGGTAGGCACTGCAACGGCGATGGTCAAGAATGGCGGTGAAAGCTGGTTCTTCATTACCGCCGACTACGCCTTCGGCCACTCTTTGCGGGATAACACTGGCGCCGTGGTGGAAAGCCTCGGTGGCGAGGTGGTTGGCAACGTCAATGCGCCGCTGTCCACCAACGACTTCTCTTCCTACCTGCTACAGGCCCAATCTTCCGGAGCCGACGTTATCGGTCTGGCCAATGCCGGCCAGGACACCGTAAACGCCATCAAACAGGCCAACCAGTTCCGCATCGTTCAGGGCGGACAGAAACTCGCCGGTATGCTGGTGTTTATCACCGATGTCCACAGCATGGGTCTGGATATTGCTCAGGGCCTGCAGTTCACCACTGCATTCGTTTGGAATCAGAATGACGAGACCGAAGCCTGGTCCCGCCGTTTCTATGAACGCCACAACGCCATGCCTACCATGGTTCATGCTGGCGTTTACTCAGCCGTTACCAACTACCTGAAAGCGGTCAAGGCAACCGGCTCTGATAACAGCGACACCGTGCGCGCCGAGTTGGGTGACATGACCCTGAACGATATGTTCGTCAAGGGCGGCAAGATTCTTCCCAATGGCTCCATGCTCCACGACATGTATCTGGTGGAAGTGAAGAAACCGGACGAAGCCAGCGAGGAATGGGACCTGCTGCGGGTGGTCTCGAAGATCCCCGCGGATCAGGCCTACATCTCGCTGGAAGACTCCAAGTGTCAGCTGGTTAACTAACCACGCCGATTAACCACTGTTTCAGGGGAGATAGCCAACGTGTCGATGCAGGTCATACTGGCCCAGGCTCTGCTTGGGCTGAATGTGGGTGTGTTCTACGCCATGTTGAGCCTCGGGCTCGCGGTGATATTCGGGTTACTGAATATCATCAACTTTGCCCACGGTGCCATGTACATGCTGGGCGCCTTCATCGCACTGATTGGCTACTCCCTGTTGGAGCAGTGGTTCGGTATCAGCCTTCAAATCGGATTCTGGGCGTCACTGCTGGTGGCGCCCCTGATCGTCGGCATTCTGGGTGTGACCATTGAGCGCTTCATGCTCAAGCGTCTCTATGACCTCGACCACATCTATGGTCTGTTGCTGACCTTCGGCATTACGCTGATTCTTCAGGGCTTGTTTGCCAACTATTTCAATGTCTCTGGCACACCGTATCCAGGACAACCCGAGAGCCTCAGTGGCGTCGTAAATCTTGGGTTCATGTATTTCCCGACCTACCGGCTGTTTGCCATTATTTTCTCCCTGGTGGTCTGTTTCGCCACCTGGTACTTCATCGAACACACCAAACTGGGTTCACGGCTGCGGGCCGGTGTCGAAAACCCGGACCTGACCCAGGCGTTTGGCCTGAATGTGCCGCTGATGATTACCCTCACCTTTGCCTTCGGAGCCGGTCTCGCCGGCCTGGCGGGCGTGCTCGCGGCCCCGATCTACTCAGTCAGCCCGCTGATGGGCGCAGACCTGATCATCGTCGTGTTTGCCGTCGTGGTGATCGGTGGCATGGGCTCGATTATGGGCGCCATTCTATCCGGGCTTGCGCTGGGCCTGATTGAAGGCCTTACCAAAGTGTTTTACCCGCCAGCGGCCAGCACCGTGATCTTCTTCC
The DNA here is from genome assembly GCF_055524115.1 of Marinobacter sp. V34. Lineage (NCBI taxonomy): Bacteria > Pseudomonadati > Pseudomonadota > Gammaproteobacteria > Pseudomonadales > Marinobacteraceae > Marinobacter > Marinobacter sp. V34. The sequence continues at coordinate 125,246 of NZ_JBUPZY010000002.1, forward strand.
TGATGGTGCTGGTGCTGTTGTTCCGCCCCGCTGGCTTATTCGGTAAGGAGAAGTAAGGCCATGATCAACCGCGTTCTGTTTATCATTATGCTGGTCGCCGGCCTTGGCGCGCCCTTCTACGCCTACCCCGTCTTTGTGATGGACCTGCTGTGCTTCGCGCTCTTCGCCTGCGCCTTCAACCTGCTGCTCGGATACGCCGGGTTGCTTTCGTTCGGACATGCCGCGTTCTTCGGCGGTGCCGCGTACATTACTGGCTACGTGACCAAAGAATGGGGATTCGGGCCGATTTTCGGCATTCTTGCCGGCACCGGGTTTGCCCTGATCCTCGGCACGATCTTCGGCTTCCTCGCCATCCGCCGACAGGGCATCTACTTTGCCATGGTGACTCTGGCGCTGGCGCAGATCATCTACTTTCTGGCGCTTCAGATGCCGTTCACAGGCGGCGAAAACGGCCTGCAGGGCATTCCCCGTGGTGAGCTTTTCGGTTTCATCAGTCTCAACAACGAAATCGCCATGTACTACTTTGTGTTTGCGGTGTTCCTGATCGGTTTCGCCATTATCCACCGAACCATCAACTCCCCCTTTGGCGAGGTCCTCCAGGCCATCCGGGAAAACGAATCCAGAGCACTCTCGCTCGGTTACGACGTCGACCATTTCAAGCTACTGGCGTTTATCATTTCCGCCACACTCGCCGGAACCGCCGGTGCCACAAAAGCCGTGATATTCCAGTTTGCGGCATTAACCAACGCGCACTGGCAAACCTCCGGGGAAGTCATCCTGATGACACTGGTGGGAGGCCTTGGCACCATCTTCGGACCGGTACTGGGTGCGATTACCGTCGGCGCACTCAGCCATGAACTGTCGGCATTCGGCTCCTGGGTACAGGTGATCCTGGGGACTGTGTTCGTCGTCTGCGTGATGGTATTCCGCCGCGGCATCGTCGGTGAGATACAACACCGGCTGCTGAAAAAGAAGGCGGATAAATAGGCCGCCGGGCCAGGTCACTCGCCTCGTAAGCCACCGCGAATGGCCTCGTCCACCAGCCAGCGCCGCAGCACCTGCAGCCCACGCTCGCGCCGCCGGCTGGTTTTCCAGGCGAAATAGAACTTGTCGCCCGTCATCACCGAGTGGCAGGGTAAACGGACAAAATCCCCCGAATCCTGCCGTGTGCTCAGCATGTAATCGTTGGTCAACGCGATGCCCTGATGGAACCGGGCCGCCTCCAGAGCCAGCAACATGTGGCTGAAGTGCTGTATCCGCGCCGTACCGGGAATTTTCTGATCCACCGCCCGGTACCAAGCCTCCCAGTCACCGGCCGCCTTGTCGAAAATGCTGTGGGTAGAAAGCAGCGGAAACCGTGACACCTCCTCCGACGACAGCTCTGGCTCATCCCTTCCCTCAACCTCCGAATCCCGACCCAGTTCCCGGCGTATACGCTGCCAGTAATCCTGGCTGCACACCGGAAACAGCCGCTCGGTATACAGCAACTCATAACTGAATGCCGCGGAAGACGGCTTGATAGTGATAAAACAGTCCGCCACCCGGTCGGACAGCACCGGGTTCTCACTGCTCATCTCCAGGGAAAGATCCAGTTGCGGATACTCCCGCTGCAAGTCCGGCAACCGCGGCACCAGCCAGCGCACCGCAAACGAACTGAACACCGACAGCCGCAACCGCGACTCCTCATGCCCCAGTAACTGCTCACTCACCCGTTCAATCTGCAACAACGCCGACCCCACGCCATCCAAATACTGCCGGCCTTCATCGGTCAACGTCAGAGTGCGGCCACTGCGCCAGAACAGTTTCTCACCGAGATAGGTTTCCAACTGCTTGATTTGATGACTGATCGCGCTCTGACTGACCGCCAGCTCCTCCGCTGCCAGCGAAAAGCTGTTCAGCCGGGCAACGGCTTCGAAGACGGGCAGGGCTTTGAGAGGTGGAAGTTTCATTATCTAATTTTCTAATGATAAGTGATCAAAGATCATTTTATCGGATATTAATACAGCAGTAGACTCATTATCACAAGGTTAAGGGAGCCCTGCACACCACCCTTTCCAAAACTGTACGGAGCCATGGATGGCGGAGTCCAAGCGTCACATGGATGTGCCGAAGGAGCGTGTTTTGGAAAGGGTGGTGTGCAGGGCGACAACTCCAATATCGGAGGAAAACCAAGAGGAGCCGAAATCATGTCAGGCAAAACCGTAAACAGTGCAATTCTTCTGCTGGTGATCGGCAACGCCATGGCATTGATCAGCGACGTCTTCATCAAACTGCTGGAACCCGGCGCCCCCGTGTTCCAGTTTGCCTTCCTACGCTGCGTCATCACCCTGCTGCTGTTGCTGCCCCTGGCCGGACAACTCAACCGGAAGCACCTGTTTTCCGGCATCAAAGTCCACGCCGTGCGGGCCCACGTGCACCTCGTAGGCATACTGTGCATGGTCGTTGCCCTTGGCAACCTCCCACTGGCCACCGCCAACGCCGTGTTCTACGCCGCCCCCATCCTGGTCATGGTGTTGTCCGTATTCATATTCTGGGAAAGACTCACCCCGTTGAGCGTCTTTGCCGTCTTCAGCGGGTTTGGCGGCATCGTCGTCATCCTCCGGCCAGTGGAATTCAACTGGGCCGCGATAGCAGCACTGGCCTCCGCCTTCGCACTGGCCATCAACGCCGTCATGGTGCGTAAGCTGCCCAAACAGCAATCCACCGTTCATAAGCTATTTCTGAACTACGCACTGATCATCCCCGCCGCCGGTGCTCTGGCACTCTGGGAAGGCGCTGCCTGGGACAGCTCCATACTCGTCAGCGCCCTGGGATCAGCCCTGTTTATCCTAGGCTACAACATCACCGTATTGCTGGCCTACCAGCAGGTGGATGCCAATCAGGTCACCAGCGCCGAGTACACCGGACTGATCTGGGCAGTCGGCATTGGCTGGATCTGGTTCTCCGAAGTGCCGGACCTCTGGTTCCTGGCTGGCAGCACCATGATCGTCGTGCCGCTGATAATGATTGGACTGAAGAGCCGGCGCCGCTCACAGGCGCCGGCGAGAGGCTTCAACCCAGATAATCAACGGGTTACGTCAATCAGTAGCTGAGCACCCTGCAGCACTTGATACTCCATAGGGTAGGTGCCGTTGTTGTAATAGAACCGGAAACGGGTGCCACCGTCATCCCGGTAATGGTGACGATGTTTGTTCCAATGGCGTTTGTGGCCATGGTAACCATGCTTTTTTTGGTGGTACTTCTTATTCTTCCAACCGTGTTTGTGTCGGTTGTGCGCCTTGTTTTTCCAGCCATGCTTGCGATCCCGGTGGCCGTGGTGCGCATCCGCATCGCGGTGCCGGGATGACAGAAGCTTCTTGTGGTGGGGTATGCCCCTGTCGTGGTCCACTTTCTGGTGGAACCCTGCCCTGTGGTTTTCCCGCCTGTCAGACTCCGCCACAGCCGGGCTGGTAACCATCACTAAGCCAACAAGACAACTGCCTATCAGATACATTTTCATGGTTCTTCTCCCGATCTTTTCAGATCCCGGATTCAGCATCCACGAACACTGTGTGGGTGCTCCCTGATTTAAGAGTACGGAATTGCCGGGGAAAGTCAGGCGATCAGCGGCGGCTTTGCACTTCTTTTACGTAGGCATGGGCGGTCTTTACAGTCACCATGGCCCGCTCACCTTCCAAACAGAATTAAAGCAGATGGGATTCCAGTTCGAACACGTGGGGGTCGTCATCACCGAGGGTTCTCAGAGCCTCAGCCAACTTCAGTAGATACTCGCTGTTAGGGCCACTCGGCCCGGAGGAACGCGCGATCTGGCTGGCAATCTCAAGGGGCGACGCCGGCCCCAGAAAAGCGGCATTATCTTCAGTGGCAATGTAGACCAGGCCATCTGCACGACTGCCATCATCAAATGCCATAGAGGTCGTGAAACGCAGATAGCCGTTCTTCTCCCGCACATCCAGGTGCTCGAAGACCTCCGGTGACACGCGATAGGCCATGCCCTTACACCGTGCGCCCGGCTGGCTGACCAGCGTCACTACCCGGCCGGGAGCGGCCGGGGTACCGCGATGGTCATGGGAACCCTGCCAGAAACGTCGGGCCCAGCCTTCAATCGTTGCCGCCTGCTGCTCAAGGAATGGAAAATCTACCTTGTAAATCAGCGAACCATAGCCGAACAGCCACACGGAGGACACTCCGTCAAACTGCTGGCGACTGCGATTGTGCGCTACGGTATCGAAAGACATCAGGTGGTCGCCGTGGAAGCAATGAATCCAGCAATGCCTGTCAGTACAATTTCCGCCGCCATGGCGGACAATATCAGGCCGCTGATCTTGGAGAGTATATTCAGCCCGGTGGTACCCAGTGCCTTTTCCAGGTATCCGGACAGATGCAGCAATACCGCCAGGATAACCAACCCTGAAACCAGCCCCAACAACCCGCCGACCACTTCGGGGACACGGTTCAGCTCCGCACCGTAGACCAGAATGGCACCGATGGTAGCCGGGCCAATCATCACTGGAATGGCCAGCGGCACCACGGCAATGTCGTCCCTATCCTCTTCCGGCAGCCCGGTGGCATGGTTGCGGGTACCGCTGGTGACCAGGCTGATGGCGGTCAGGAACAGCAGGCTGCCAGCGCCGATCCTAAACGAGTTCAGGGTAATACCGATCGCGCTGAACAACAGTGGCCCGACAAAGAACAGCACCAGCCCCAGAATCAGTGCGGACACCGTGGAACGGCGGATGATGGAACTCTTCTCAGCCGCAGGCAGGCCCCGAGTGAGCGCCAGGAACATGGTTACGACAAAGAACGGCGCCAGCAGGAACATAAAACGGATCGTGCTGCTGATGTAGGTACTGACAAAGGTTTCAAACATTCGAAATATCCGGCCCAGGGTAAAAACGGCATAGCATAGCGACAGTCGCACCGTAGCGCCGTACGGAAGTGAACGTATCCTAGCGCTTAACGCTGCTCTGTCTGGGTTTCCGTGGCTTTCGTGGTTTTCCCGGCTGGCCGGATTTTCCCGCGCGCGAAGGTTTGCCGTGTTTTCCAGCGGGCTTTCCTGATTTGCCCGGCTGGCCCGTCTTTGCACCCTTCCCACGGGGGCCCGGTGACGATGTCCCAGGCTTCTTACCCGGCCGCTTGCTCGCCGGCTTCTTCATTTCGTTACGGGTGTCGGCGCTCACTTCCGACGACGAATCGCGGATTAGGTCGAACAACCCCGCCAGTTCCTTCGCGCCCAGGTCCCGCCACTCTCCCACTGGGAGTCCTCTGACGCTGATATTCATGATGCGCACACGCTCGAGCTTCGTCACCTCGTACTCAAAGAACTCACACATGCGGCGAATCTGTCGGTTCAGGCCCTGAACCAACGTAATGCGGAACACGAAACGGGACACTTTCTCGACCTTGCAGCGTTTGGTGACCGTACCGAGTATCGGCACCCCGGCGCTCATCCCCTGCACGAATTCCGGCGTTACCGGCTTGTTGACGGTAACCAGATATTCCTTCTCATGGTTGTTGCCGGCCCGCAAGATCTTGTTCACCAGGTCGCCATTGCTGGTCAGAAAAATCAGTCCCTGGGAGTCCTTGTCCAGCCGACCAATCGGAAAAATCCGCTCGCCGTGGCCTACGTGGTTGACGATGTTTCGACGCTCGGCCGGATCCGTCGTACTGACCACGCCCACGGGCTTGTTCAGGGCGATAAAAATCAGGTCCTCTTCGTCTCGCGGCTCGATCAACTGACCGTTTACCGTTACCTTGTCACCGGGCAGAACCTGATCTCCCACCTGGGCGGCCTTGCCGTTAATGGCAACGTTGCCGTTCTCGATATAGCGATCGGCTTCCCGCCGGGAACACATGCCACTCTCGCTGATGTATTTGTTGAGGCGGGTGGAGTTTTTACCGGGCATGGGAGTCCTGTCGTCGGTGCATCAGGCCACTTTGGGGGATACATAGCTGAAACGCTTGCGGTATTGCTCCATGGTACAGCCTACCGTGCGTTTAAACAGCCTCCGGAACGAACTGGCGTCTTCGTAGCCCACGCTCCAAATGATACGCGCGGTTTGTTCGCGGCTGGATTCCAGCAGGTGCTTGGCGGACTCGATCCGCAGGTGCTGCAGGTATCCGATGGGCGTCTCCCCGGTGGCTTCCTTGAAACGGCGCTTGAATGTGCGGGTGCCAAGGCCGGCCACCGTGGCCACTTCGTCGATGGTCAGTGCATCTGCATAGTGCTGCTCAAGCCAGGACTGCGCTTTGCGGATAGCATCATCCTGATGGGCTTTCTGGCTGTAGAAGGCCATATAGGGCGTTTGCTCCGCCCGGCGGCCGTCCAGTACCAGCATCTTGCTGCAGGCCAGGGCAACCGCGGGCGAGGCAAAACGTTCCACCAAGTACATACACAGATCCACAAACGCCGTGGCACCACCGGCACAGATAATCTGACCGTTATCCACCAGCAACTGGTCTTCCTCCAGACGCAGATGGGGGTATCGGGCACGGAACAGCGCCGCCGCCCGCCAGTGGGTGGTGGCCACCTGGTCGTCCAGCAAACCCGCTTCCGCCAGTACGAAACTGCCTGTACAGACGCTCGCCAACACGGCGCCCCTCTCCAGCCCTTCCCGCAACCATCCGTACAGTGGTCGTGAAGGTGCCAGGGTCTGCTCCAGGCGTTCCGCGCCCACGACGGCTTCCACCGAGGAGCCCACCACGATCAGGTCCGGCTCGAAATCCCCGCGCTTGCACGTTGGTGTCACCACAGCGCCGCTGTACCCACGGACCGGCTGGTCGTCCACCGTTACCACCTGGCAATTGAACAGGGGTTCGCTGTGGCCAGCGGGAGCGCGGCTGCAAAAGTTGGCAACGGTGAAGAAATCCATGATGCCGTGTACACCGGACGCATGGCAGTTGGGAAAGGCAATGATGGCGACGTTGAACATGAAAATGGCCCTTTCAGCACTTTATATGTCAAATATGACACTCCTGCTGACAACCCGCAAGCCCTAACCTGAATCTGTCATCCACTACCACAGGAAGAAGGACTTTCACCATGACTTCACAACTGAACGTCCAATCAGAAGCCTTTCAACGTCCGGTAACCCGGAAAACTCCACGCAAGGCAGGGTTTTCAGCTGCCCGGCTTGCGCTTCAACTCTACGGACGGGTGTCACCACAGAAAGCCGGTCGGCTGGTCAACCGCATGGCTTTCAGGCCCTCTCGCCTGCCCATGCCATCCCGGTATGAATACCTTCTGGACAATGCCGACAGCTACACCCAACTTCAGCATGGTGCTCGTACCATTCCAGTGTATTCGTGGGGCCAGGGCCCGGTGATTCTGGGTGTGCACGGCTGGGCCGGTGCCGGCATCCAGTTCGGCGCCTGGGTTAACCCGTTGGTGGAAGCCGGCTATCGCGTGGTGCTGTTCGATGCCCCCGCCCATGGGCGGGCCCAGGGAGAGAGCACCAACCTGTTTGAGATGGGCGAGGTTGCGGCGAAAGTGGCAGCCAATGTTGGTCGGGTCCATGGGGTACTGGCCCACTCCGTTGGCTGCATTGCCGTTGCCCGCGCGATCGCGGACGGTCTCCAGCCCAACTACCTGGTGATGCTGGCACCCCCCGTTAGCCTCACAGCCGTGATGGCAAACCTGGGCCGTCAACTGGGTTTGAGCAAGGAAGTTTTGGCGGTACACCTGCAACTGATGGAGGAGCGTTTCGGAAAATCCGTCTGGGAGCAACTGGACCTGGAAGCCCTGTCGCGGACCCTCACACAGCGGGGCCTGATGGTCATTGATGACGATGACACCGCCATCTCGCCAGACGAAAGCGAACGGGTTTTCAACAACTGGGAAAATGCCAACGTGCTGCGCACCCGAGGCCTGGGCCACCACCGCCTGCTTTGGAGCCCCATGGTTGTAGAAACCGTGCTTCGGGATCTGGGCAGGCCGGTGAATACCCTCTGATTGCGCGTTTGCGTCGGTCCGTTTATGGTCTGACGGTAGTACCATTCGCAAACACGGAGTCCAGCCATGCAACTGTCCGAGCCAAAACAGCTACAAACGCCCCGGGGACGCTTCGCCTGGCGAGAAGGCGGCGCACCCGGCGGCATGACGCTGGTGATGGTCCACGGTTGGCCGGAAAGTTCCTACTGTTGGGAGCATGTGGCAGCGCATTTGAAGACGGGCTTTCGCATCATCTCCCCCGACCTGCGAGGGTTGGGCGACAGTGAGCGTAGCCCGGACGTACAACACTACCGCAAGCAGGAAATGGCACAGGATGTGATCAGCCTGTTGGACCAACTTGGCGTTGAAGATTTTCAACTGGTGGGCCACGACTGGGGTGGCATCGTCGCCCAGGAAGTTGCCCTGGCCATTCCCCAACGGGTGAAAAAACTGGTGATCATGAACATTGCCATCATCAACAACCTGAAGGGCAATCAGGAGGTGATCGAGAAGGTCCGCTCTGGAAGCGGTTCGGCCTACTGGTATCAACACTTCATGCAGACACCCGACCTGCCCGAAGCGATGATCCCGGGCGCTGAAGAGACCTGGCTGGGGCATTTCCTGCGCACCTGGAACCGTGAACCGTTTCCACGGGACGCATTCGACGAATACGTGCGTACCTTTCAGATCCCCGGAACACCCCGCACCAGTTCCAACTATTACCGCACTTTCCATGAGGACGCCAAACGCTGGACTACCATGGCCGGCCATCGCTGGCCCATGCCCGCCCTGTATATCTACGGCAACAAGGACAAGGTGATTATTCCGGAGTACCTGAATCACATTGGGGAATGCTTCGAAGACCTTCAGGTCGAACAGCTGGAGGCCGGCCATTTCCTGCAAGAAGAGCAACCCGAAGCGGTAGCTGGCTATCTCAACGATTTTCTGGACTCCGCTTGAGCCACTACCTCGATGGGCTGACGTAGACCCAATTGGTGCCGACGTTATCGCACACCACAATGTCGGCATTAATCACTGAACACAGAGACAACTCCTGCGGAAGCTTGTCATGGTAACGGGCTTTCACCGCTAGGTTTTTCTTGTCCTGCTTCAGCAACGTGAAGGTTTGCTCCATACGCCTGGCAAAGTCGACACCGCCGTCTTCCATGGTATGAAAGGCGTTGTGGAATGCCGTGAAGCTCATGGTATTAGCGCCCAGACCGATCTCCACCATTTTGGGGATGTATCGATCATAGGCATCGGACAGGTAGCGGCGAACCGCTTCCTCATCGTTCCGGTCACCCGCGAACGAGCTAAGCCCGAGACGGTTCTCTGGCGCTAGAGCGCCACTATTCAGCTTACTGTTGGGCAGATTCGAGATCAGATCAAAACGTCCCTGCGGGCAACTGATACGAGGCCCTTCAAGACGACAACTTGCCAATTTTCTTCTGGGTTTGTGAGTATCTTCCTGTTCCGCATCGGCGGATTCCTGCGCCGGTTTAGGCTGCGGTGGTTGTTCCGCTGATGCAGTTACCTCCGGTACGACCAGGCCCAAACGTCCAGCCGGACGTCGCAGAAGTAATGCCTGAACCTTCGGGTCGTTGCGCCTGAAATCCGTCCAGGACGGCAAACCCGCACCCTGACCTTTGCTGACCACCGTACAGTACAATGTTTCCAGATCGGTTTTCGCGCTTTCCAGGCACCCGTCTCCGGTGGCATGAAGACCTCCGGCGTAAGCACTCAGCAATAGCGCAACCAGCCACCTAGCTGTCATCACGCTGCCCCAGCGCCACGCGTGCCATCAGGTCTTCCACCCGGCGTATGGTTTCAGCGTCGCCCTTCTTCCCGGTAAGCACCACCTGCGATCCAATGGTGGCGACATACATCAGCAGTGACAGGTCACGAATACGCTGGGGATCGCTGCTCAGCCGTTCATACAGCTCGCAGTTCTGGTTGATGCGCGCTTCGTCCACCTGCGTGACCAGATCAGCCGCGTAGTCATTCCGCCGCGCAAAATCCCGCACTGCCAACTCCACCTGCAGACGCCGGATGTTACGGGAGGCATCGGTAAGTAGCAGCTCCAGTATCTGACGCAATTCGGTTTCAACATCCCCACCCTTGGGTTTCCAGTACTGCAGTTCGTGCAGGCGTCGGTCCCGCCACCGATTCAGGAAACGGACCACCAGATCTTCGTGGTCCTTGAAGTGCCAGTAAAAACTGCCACGGGTCACACCCAACTTTTTCGCCAGAGTCAGCACTCTGAGGTTCCCGAATCCACCAGTGGCCACCTCCCCGGCGGCCGCATCCAGCCATTTGTCGCGTGTAAGCTGCGGTTTTTCCGGCGTCTTGCCTCTGCGGCGGTTTATGGGTTTGGCATCCGTCATAGTGGATTCTGATCCTGCTACTGGCTGTTTGGTGTGAATTCTACATCAACGGCGTCGCCGTGTTTGAAAGCGTTGACCCTACCTTGAACATACATTAGTGTATGGATAAACAATACACCAGTGTATGGATAATTCAATACGCCATCCATGCACCATTTACCTAATCCACTGTCAGTATCAGGGAGCTGCCACATGAGTACCGCCCACTACGATGTACACGGCACGACCGCCGTCATTCGGCTGGACAACCCACCAGTCAACGGTCTGGGCCTGGCGTTGCGCCAGGGTATTGTCAACGGCATTCGCCAGGCGGAAGCCGACACTGCCATCAAGGCTGTGGTGTTGATCGGCTCCGATCGCGCTTTCTCCGGTGGTGCTGACATCAGTGAGTTTGGCTCATCAAAAGCCACCGCTGAGCCGAACCTGCTCACCGTTGTCAATTACGTGGAAAGCAGCCGCAAACCGGTTATAGCCGCCATTAGCGGCGCCTGCATGGGCGGTGGTCTGGAACTGGCGCTGGGTTGTCACTACCGCATTGCCAAGCCGGATGCCCAGATTGCCCTGCCAGAAGTAAAACTCGGCCTGTTGCCGGGCGCCGGTGGCACCCAGCGTTTGCCGCGCCTGATCGGCGCCGAGCACGCCGTCAACATGATCGTCTCCGGCAGCGTGGTTCCAGCCAAACAGTTCAAGGGCAGTGCACTGTTTGATGAGATCGTCAACGGCGAACTGTTTGACGCCGCTATTGCTTATGCCACCAAGGTAATCAGCGAAAACCTACCGCTGAAGAAAGTCCGCGACCTGAAAGCCAAGCACCCCAACCCGGAAGGCTTCTTCATGTTCACCCGCAATACCGTGGGAGCTATGGCCAAGAACTACCCGGCCCCGCTGAAGTGCGTGGATGCTGTGAAAGCTGCAGTCACTATGCCCTTCGACAAGGGTATGGCAGTGGAACGGGAAGCCTTCCTGAACCTGATGCAGACTCCCGAATCCCGGGCCTTGCGCCACGCCTTCTTCTCCGAGCGCCTGACCAGCAAGATCGCCGATGTGCCATCAGACACCCCGACCCGCGACATCAAATCGGTGGGCGTGATAGGTGGCGGCACAATGGGCACCGGCATCAGCATCAACTTCCTGAACGCCGGTATTCCGGTCACCCTCGTGGAGATGAAGCAGGAAGGCCTGGACCGGGGCGTGGAGGCCATTCGCAAAGTCTATGAAGGCCGGGTCAAGAAAGGCCGCATGAGCGAGGACGACGCCAAAGCCAAAATGGAATTGCTAACTCCGTCGCTTACTTATGACGACCTGAACAACTCAGACCTGGTGATCGAAGCCGTGTTCGAGGAAATGGGCGTCAAACAGTCCGTGTTCGAAAAGCTGGACGAGGTGTGCAAGCAAGGCACGATTCTGGCCTCCAACACCTCAACGCTGGATGTGAACAAGATCGCCAGCTTCACCAAGCGCCCGGAAGACGTCATCGGCCTGCACTTCTTCAGCCCCGCGAACATCATGAAACTGCTGGAAGTGGTGCGCGGTGAGAAGACTGCCAAAGACGTTCTGGCCACCGCCATGAAACTGGCCAAGGCGATCAAGAAGACCGCCGTGGTTTCTGGCGTGTGCGACGGCTTCATCGGCAACCGCATGATCAACCAGTACCAGCGCGAAGCCCTGCTGATGCTGGAAGAAGGCGCCAGCGTGCAGCAGATTGACAAGGCCATCGAGAAGTTCGGCTTTGCCATGGGCCCGCTGCGTATGGCCGACCTGGCCGGCGGCGACATCGGCTGGGCCATCCGCAAGCGCCAGTATGAAGAAAACCCGGACATGGTGAAGATGGTGCTGGCCGACCACATCTGTGAAATGGGCCGCTACGGCCAGAAGACCGGCGCCGGTTTCTACCGCTACGAGCCGGGCAACCGCAACGCCCTGCACGATCCGGAAGTGGACAAGGTGGTGGAAGAGGTCCGCGCCGAACTGGGCATCACCCCGCGCAAGATCAGTAACCAGGAAATCGTTGAGCGTTGCGTGTACGCCCTGGTGAACGAAGGTGCCCAGATTCTGGACGAAGGCATCGCCCAGCGCGCCTCTGACATCGACATGGTCTACCTGACCGGTTACGGCTTCCCCGTATTCCGCGGCGGCCCCATGCACTACGCCGAAGAAGTCGGGCTGCCGAACGTGGTTCGCGCCATGCAGGCCTTCACCGAAGACCGTCATACCCAGCCTGGTTTCTGGGAGCCTGCCGCCCTGCTGGCCAAACGTGCCGAGGAAGGCAAAGGTTTCGACGCCAAATAACCGGATCACAAATACCCTCGGGGCGCCCAATCCCTTTTAAACAGGCAGGCGCTCCGAACGAAGGAGAATTGTTATGTCCAATGATGTTGTCATCGTAAGCACGGCTCGTACCCCGCTGGCCAAATCCTGGCGCGGCGGCCTCAACATGACCCATGGCGCTACCTTGGCCGGTCACGCCATCCAGCACGCGGTTGAACGTTCCAAAGTCGACCCGAACGAAATCGAAGACGTGCTCATGGGCTGTGCCCTGCCCGAAGGCTCCACCGGCAACGATGTAGCCCGCATGGGTGCCATCCGTGCTGGCCTGCCCGTCACCGTCGGCGGCGCCACCATCAACCGTTTCTGCTCCTCTGGCCTGCAGGCCATCGCCATGGCCGCGCACCACATCGCGGTGGATAAGGTTCCGGTAATGGTCGCTGGCGGCGTAGAGTCGATTTCTACCGTGCAGGCCAACGTCAACCAGAACTACTTCATGGAACCCTGGCTGGCGAAACACAAGCCGGAGCTTTACTGGTCCATGCTCGACACCGCAGAAACCGTGGCCAAGCGTTACGACATCAAGAAAGAGGATATGGACGAATACGGCGTCCGCAGCCAGAACCTGGCCACACAGGCACGGGAAGACGGCAAGTTCGACGACGAAATCGTGCCCATCACCACCACCATGGGTGTGGCCGACAAGGCCACCGGCCAGCTCAGCAGCCAGGAAGTCACCGTCAGCCAGGACGAAGGCATCCGCCCCGGCACCAACCTGGAAGGCGTCACCAAAATTCGTTCCGCGATGGAAGGCGGCGTCGTTACCGCCGGCAACGCCAGCCAGTTCTCGGATGGTGCCTCTGCCTGCGTGCTGATGGACAGCAAAACCGCCGAACAGCGCGGTGCCACCCCGCTGGGTATCTTCCGTGGCTTTGCAGTCGCCGGTTGCGAACCCGACGAAATGGGCATCGGCCCGGTGTACGCCGTTCCCAAATTGCTGAAGCGCGCCGGCCTGACCGTCGACGACATCGGCCTGTGGGAGCTCAACGAAGCCTTCGCCGTCCAGGTTCTGTACTGCCAGCGCAAACTGGGCATTCCCATGGATCGCCTGAACGTCAACGGCGGCGCCATCGCAGTCGGCCACCCTTACGGCACCACCGGTTCCCGCCTGGTCGGCCACGCCCTGATCGAAGGCAAGCGCCGGGGCGTAAAATACGTAGTGGTCACCATGTGCGTCGGCACTGGTATGGGTGCTGCCGGGTTGTTTGAGGTCGCCTGAGACCTTGGGTGGAAGCGGTCTAGCTCAGTAAATTAAAGCAGGCGCGCACTGACTCGAAGCGTCGGATGGGTATCCCCTTTCAAAACTGTACGAAGCCATGGATGGCGGAGTCCAAGCGCCCCAGGGATGGGCCGAAGGAGCGTGTTTTGAAAGGGGATACCCATTCGACGCCTCCGCAAAAGTTTTAGGCCAGACATTAGGCCACTCAGAAGTTAAACCATCTACCTCAGCCATCAGACAAGAGGTGCAACATGGATCTAAATTACACCCCCGAACAAGAGGCCTTCCGCGCCGACGTTCGCCAGTTCCTGGACGACAACCTCCCCGACGACATCCGCGAGCGCGTCCAGAAACGCCTGCGCCACGACAAAGACATGACGCAGCGCTGGCAGAAAATACTTTTCGACAAAGGCTGGGGCGCCTCCACCTGGCCTGAAGAATTCGGCGGCCCGGGCTGGAGCCCGATTGAACAGATCATCTTTGAAGAAGAATGTGCCCTCGCCGGTGCCCCCCGCCAGCTCGATTTCGGCCTGCGCATGGTCGCCCCCGTGATCATGACCTTCGGCAACGACGAGCAGAAACAACGCTTTCTGCCGGGCATTCTCAGTGGTGAAGACTGGTGGTGTCAGGGCTACTCCGAACCAGGTTCCGGTTCCGATCTGGCCTCCTTGCGCTGCTCCGCCAAACGCGAAGGCGACCACTACATCGTCAACGGCCAGAAAACCTGGACCACCCTCGGCCAGCACGCCGACTGGATCTTCTGCCTGGTGCGTACCAGCACCGAAGGCAAGCCCCAACAGGGCATCTCCTTCCTGCTAATCGACATGAACGATCCGGGCATCGATGTTAAGCCCATCATCATGCTCGACGGTGAGCACGAGATTAACGAGGTCTACTTCGACAACGTCAAAGTGTCCGCAGAGAACCTGATCGGCGAGGAAAACCAGGGCTGGACGTACGCCAAGTTCCTGCTGGGCCACGAGCGTACTGGTCTGGCCAATGTCGGGCAGTGGAAAGCATTGATGAAACGCCTGAAAGTTGTCGCTAACGAGGAACAGGACGGCCAGCGCCCGCTGATCGAAAACACCCGTTTCCGGGATCGTCTGGCGCAACTGGACATCGAGCTGCGCGCACTGGAGCTGACGGTTCTGCGGGTACTCGCTGACAAGAAAGGCCCGGGGCCGCAGGCGTCCATCCTGAAAATCCGTGGTACCGAGATCGGCCAGAAGCTGTTCGAACTGCTGATGGAAGCCACCGGCCAGGATGCCATTGCGCACGTTCCGGACGCTCTGGAACTGGACTACAACGGCCCACGCACCGGTTCGATCGATGCCACACCGGCGGCTGGCGATTACTTCAACATGCGCAAGCTGTCGATCTTTGGCGGGTCCAACGAGATCCAGCGCAACATCATCGCCCAGCTCGTGCTTGGTCTTTAAAGGAGGCGTTCAAATGAATTTTGACCTTACCGACGAACAGCAAATGCTGAACGACTCGCTGCGCCGCTTTGTGACCAACGAATACAGCTTTGAAAAGCGCAGCACCTTCATAGAATCCGGCAAAGGCTCCGATCCGCAGACCTGGTCCGCCCTGGCGGATATGGGCCTGCTGGCGTTCACCTTCCCGGAAGCTTTTGGCGGCCTGGACGGCAACGCTGTGGACACCATGGTGGTGATGGAAAACTTTGGTCGCGGACTGGTGGCGGAACCCTATCTGGCCACCGTGGTTCTGGCCGGCGGTCTCATTCGGGACGTGGGCAACGATGCCCAGAAAGACGAGTGCCTGTCAGCCATTGCCACCGGCGAGCGGAAAATGGCGTTGGCCCATTACGAGCCCGGTGCACGGTACAACCTGAGCCAGATACAGACCACTGCCCGCAAGGACGGCGACCACTTTATGGTCAGCGGCCAGAAGACGGCGGTGATCCATGGTGGTCAGGCAGATCAGTTGGTGGTGTCAGCGCGCACCAGTGGCAACGCCAATGACGAGCGGGGCCTCTCCCTGTTCATTGTTGATGCCAATGCTAAAGGCGTGAAGATTGACGACTACGCTGCCCACGACGGCTACCGGATTGCAGACATCAGCCTCTCCAATGTCACCGTTAGCGCAGACAACCTGCTGGGCGAACTGGACCAGGCGTTTCCTCACATTGAGAAGGCCGTGGATCTGGGTATCGCCGCCGTTTGCGCAGAAGCCGTGGGCGCCATGGAAGCGATGAACGAAACCACCCTGGACTACATCAAGACCCGCAAGCAGTTTGGCGTGCCCATCGGCAAGTTCCAGGTGCTTCAGCACCGTATGGCGGACATGTTCATTCAGGCCGAGCAGTCCAAATCCATGGCCATTCTCGCGGCCAACTCCGCCGATTCGGGCGACAGGGCCGAGCGCCGCAACGCGCTGTCCATGGCCAAAACGCTTGTGGGCCAGGGTGCCCGCTATGTCGCCCAAGAAGGCGTGCAGTTGCACGGCGGCATGGGCGTGACCGACGAAATGTTTGCCGCCCACCTGTTCAAGCGGCTGACCACCATCAACCTGCTGTTTGGCGACGCAGACCATCACCTGGCAAGAGTCAGCGACAGCCTGCTGGGCGCCAGCGCCTGAATGGAAAAGGATTAACACTATGAGCGTGAAACAACTACTGGACCTGTCCGGAAAAGTCGCCTTCATTACCGGCGGCTCCCGGGGCCTCGGCCTGCAAATGGCCGAGGCGCTGGGCGCGAAAATTGCCGTCAGTGCCTGCAAGTAACATCAATGAATCAAAACCATCAGGAAGCTAGGCTCGTTGTGAAAAACGTCAAGTTCTAAGGCAGGGAGCTCAAGATGATGACCAAGACTGCCGCTCAACCAACCATCCACAACATTTGAAAAAAGCTCTACGATGAAAACCTTGGGGTACTTACAGCGCCGATATGTCCTGAGCTAGAGCAGGCACCGGGTTGGCCGCGATCGAACGGCATATCAGCTCGGACATAGCATATGCCAATTGTGTACTGTTCCAGTTCCCGTCGTTGGAGAACCATTTCGGCACCCAGTTGACCGCCCCGAAAATAGCGAAGATAGCGAGTTTGGGATCACAGGCGATGATGCTGCCATCGGCCATGCCCTCACATACTAGCTCACGCAATTCTGCCTCAAACCGATCGCGCTTCTCAACAATAGGTGCCCGCTGCTCAGGCTGCAAGGCGTGTTCCTCGGCCAGAATGACGCAGCGACTCAGTTCGCTAAGCGTCGACTCCAAATAACCGCGTATGGTCAGTTGCAGCTTTTCAAAGCCCGTGCCAGGGTGAAGTTTAGCTTTCTCGAGGCTCTCGAAAGCCACCTCCAATACGTGTTCAAAGGCGGCAGCCAACAGAGACTGCTTGTTCGGAAAATAATAATAAAGCGATGCTTTGGTCACCCCAAGGCTCTTACCGATATCTTCCATGGATGTGCCATGAAAGCCCCTTTGGTTGAAGGCGTTCACTGCCTCGCGAAGCAAAGCATCACGCTTGGCTTTATACAATTGATCTCGGCTGGGAATGACATCCTTCCAGATAGACACAGTTCAAAGTTCCCGTAATGTGTAACTCTTGCAGACGCCCCGCGACGACTAACTGATGAGTAAGTTTATCAAATTATGAGTCGAGGTGCTAAAGCTCTTCTGACTTTGGAAATATCTTGGCGAACTCACGGCTGGAGCTGACGCGTGGGCATCACACATATTTCCTGCAAGTTCACGTTCGCCGGCTGAGCAAAACCGAATACCAGCAAACGGGCAATGTCCTCCGCGCTCAAGGCCTGCAGCTCGTCACGTCGCTGCTTCAACGCGCCCTCGGCGAAGCCATGACCCCAATTGGTATACACAGCACCAGGCTCGATCAGTGACACGCGTATACCTTCGTTTCCAAGTTCCTTGCGCAAGGCATCGTGGAAACCGACCACCGCGAACTTGCTCGCACTGTATACAGCCAAATCCTCTACTCCACGCCTCCCGGCAACACTGGCGACGCTGCTGATCATCGCCCCAGAACGACCTCGAAGCAGAGGAATGGCCTCTTGCGTGCAGTTGAAAACTCCGAACACATTGGCCTCGAAAGTACGCTGCCAATCCGCAGGATCACTCTCGGCGAAAGGCCCGGCATAGCCTACACCTGCGTTGTTGAACAACAGGTCCACCCCCCCGTAGCGCTCCTTCGCGAAGGAAAACAGGCGTGCGACCTGCCCCCTGTCAGCCACGTCAGCAACCATCACGCTCGCCCGCTCGCCCAGTTCCTCTGCCAGTACATTAAGCTTATCGACGCTGCGTGCACTGAGCACCACGTTCATGCCCTCTGCAATCAGCGCTCTTGCCGCGGCTGCCCCTATACCACTCGAAGCACCGGTGACAACCGCCGTCAAATCGCTTAAATCACGTAGTTGCATACCACTCTCCGGCTCAGGTATCTGATGCCTTACCACCGAGGTAAAGCTCCGTTAGGGTGCCCTCGTAGGCTTCGGCGGCGAAGGCTAGCGTCTCCGCCAGCGTCGGATGTGGGTGTATCGTCAAGCCGATCTCCGCCGGTTCCAGGCCCAGCTCGATTGCTAGTGTAGCCTCGGCGATTAGATCTCCGGCACTGGGGCCGACGATACCTGCGCCGATGAGCACCCCACTGGCGGGGTCCACCAGAATTTTGGTCAGTCCCGCTCCCGCACCCATCGTTTGCGCTCGGCCGCTGGCCATCCATGGGAAGCTGGCCTTCTCATAGCGACGATTCTCCCGCTGTGCCTGAATCTCAGTCAGCCCCACCCAGGCCGCTTCCGGATCAGTGTAAATCACCGACGGAATCACCTTCACTTCATTGGCTACTGGCAGACCGGCTGCCACTTCAGCGGCCACCTTGCCCTCATGCGTGGCTTTATGGGCCAGCATGGGCCCACCGGTCAGATCACCGATGGCAAACACATGGGCCACATTGGTACGCTGAAACTCATCAACTACGATAAAACCCTGGTTGTCCACTCGAACACCGGCTTTGTCGGCATCCAGCAGGCTGCCATTAGGTAGGCGACCGGCTGCACACAACAATTTGTCAAAAATCTCCGGCAAGCGGTCACCCTCGAAGCTCACCTTCAAACCACCTGCCTGTGATTGCACGCTAGCCACGCGAGTGCCGGTGTACAATGCCTCGTAGCGCTGCTCCAGCTCCTTTCGCAGCGGTTCCACCAGATCACGGTCACAATCCGGCAGCAGGTCCTCGGCCTGCTCCACAACAGTGACCCGGGATCCCAATGCCGCATACACCGACGCAATTTCCAAGCCGATGAAGCCGCCCCCGAGGACCAATAGACGCTTCGGGATATCCTCCAGTTCCAACGCCGCGGTGGAGTCGAGAATGCGCGAATCCTCGGGTAGGAATGGCAAACGTTCCGGGCGTGAACCGGCAGCGATAATTGCTTTGCTGAAATGCAGTTCTCGCCTACCATCTTTGGAATGCACGACGAGACTGTCGGGGCCGGTAAATCGACCCTCGCCCCGCAGCACCCGCACTCCTCGCTGGCGCGCTAACCCCGCCAGACCCTGAGTGAGCTTGCTTACCACCGACTCCTTCCAGCCACGCAACTTATCCAAGGACAATTCCGGCTCGCCAAAGTCGATGCCCTGCGCAGTCAGGCCTCGGGCCTGATCCATGATGTGGGCAGTGTGCAGCAGTGCCTTGGAGGGGATACAGCCGACGTTCAGGCAAACGCCACCAAGCGTGGCGTCACGTTCAACCAGCACCACGTCCAGACCGAGATCCGCCGCGCGGAAAGCTGCCGTGTAGCCACCCGGTCCGCCGCCCAGCACCAAAAGTTGCACCTCTTCCGGCTTGCTTTGTTCACGATTATTCATAGATTCCACTTAGCCTAAATAGGCGCCGGCTAAGCCGTTGCCTTTTAATTGCGAGCTCTCTCCGGACTGAACTACCTCGCCCTGGCGCAACACATACCCCTGGTCCGCCACCTTGAGGGCAAGACTCGCCATCTGCTCACTGAGCACAACGGTGTGTCCGCCTTCGTCACAGTATCCACGGATAAACTCATAGATCTGGCTGACAATGATCGGCGCCAGGCCAAGAGAGGGCTCATCCAGTAACACCAGCCGTGGCTCATGTAACGTAGCCATGGACAGGATCAACATTTGCTGCTGCCCCCCGCTGAGGGTGCCAGCCTTCAAACGACGACGCTCGGCGAGGATTGGGAAATTGGCATAGACCTGATCCACAGCGCTCTTGAAATCACCGCTCGGATGTCGAAAGTGCCAGGCAGTAACCAGGTTTTCCTCCACCGTGTGCTGATGGAACAGCCGGCGCCCTTCGAGAGCATGGGCGATACCCAGACGCGCCCGTTCGTGAGGCTTTAGTGCGCTGATGTCATAACCGTCCAGCAGGATCTGGCCAGCCTTGGGCGTAACTAGTCCGGAAACGGCTTTTAGTAGCGAAGACTTGCCAGCGCCGTTGGCTCCAATTAGCGCCGTGATGGTGCCGGGCGCGGCGCTAAGATCAACGCACTTCACCGCGTCGATCGCACCGTAGCTCACCGAAATATCGCGCAGCTCAAGCATGACTCGTTTCCTCCTTGCCCAGATAAGCCTCGATCACAGAGGGATCGTCACGCATGCCCGCCATGTCGCCGCGATAGATTTCCTGTCCCGCGTCGAAAGTCACTACTTCATCTACCAGTTCCTCAAGGAAATCCATGTGATGGTCAATTAGCATCACGCCCACACCATGATCCCGCGCCATGCGAATCAATGCCATCAGCCGTTCGGCCTCGGTGTCAGACAAACCTGCTGCTGGCTCATCGAGCAGCAGCAGTTCGGGGTCGGAAGCTAATGCTCGGGCCACTTCCACCAGACGCTGAATCCCGTAGGGTAGGTCACCGACCGGCTCATCGGCATAAACACTTAAGCCGGCCGCTTCCATAAGTCCTTGGGTGCAGGCGAGGAAACGGCGCTCTTCGCGTTGTGCCCCGGTGCTGTTAACCGAGGCGGCAAAAGCACCATGAGCATAGAGCCGGTGCGCACCCATGAGAATATTTTCCCGAACACTAAAACTCGGCACATTTCGAGGATCCTGGAAAGTGCGAGTAACACCTGCCCTGGCTACCCGATGAGCCGGCCATCCAGAGATTTTTTCGCCCTTGAAGTAGACTTCACCAACGGTAGGGGTATACATGCCGCTGATGACGTTTACCAAGGTGCTCTTGCCCGAGCCATTGGGGCCCACCAAGCCTGTTACCGTACCGCGACGTACTGTCAGGCTGACCCCATCCAAAGCGCGCAAACCCGAGAAGCTCATGACAACATCACACACCTCCACTAGCGCCTGCCCACTCCCGCTTCGTTGGCTCAGAACCGAATCAAGCCCCAATCCCTGACCACTCAGCTGATCATGCTTACTGTAGCGAGTTTGGCTACCCAGCAAACCGGCCAAGCCCCGGGGCAAGACGGTGAACGAGAACACCAAAATCAATCCGTACACGATATACTGATAATCACTGAAAGCCTGCAATTGCTGGGGCAGATATGTGAACAACCCCGCACCCAGCACCTGACCGACAAGAGATCCTAGTCCACCCACCACCGCCATGACCAATATCTCCACCGAGCGCATCAAGGTGAAACTTTCGGGGGTGATGTAACCTACAAGGAAAGCATAGAAACCCGCCGCCAGACCGGCAATTCCACCGCTCAGTGCATAGGCGAAGCGCTTTGTGCCGCCTGAGGGAATTCCCAAACTGCCGGCGGCGATCTCGCTCACATGGATGGCATAGAATGCCCGTCCGAAGTGACTCTTGATAAAATTGCGCAGCATTATCATCATTCCTATCAAACTAACCAACATGATGCGGAAGTACCACTCCGGGCTGACCCCCCAACCGAACACCTCCAACGTGCCTAGCCCAGGTGACGGAATGCCTCGCATGCCCATCACCCCGCCGGTCATACCGCGCCATTCTCGAACCAACTCATAAACAATCAGACCGAAAGCAAGAGACATCATTGCTAGATAGAACTCGCGTACCCTCCCCGAGGGTATCGCCAGCAGATAGCCCACCGCCGCCGAAATCAATACCGATGCCACGACGGCCACGGGAAAAGACAGACCATAATCTTTAAGGAGAATCGCGGCCGCGTAGGATCCAATGGCGAGAAACCCCGCGTGCCCCAGTGATATCTGACCAGCAACTCCGGTGAGCACGTTGATACTTTGGGCGAGCATGATGTTGACTATCAAGAAGCACCACATCTGTACTGTGCCCTGATCCGCGAAGCTCGCGCCAGCCGCAGCAGCAATACACACACCGCCCACTAGCCAGGGGCTGCTGATCGCTTTGCCGAGCATATGCAGTGGATTCATACTTTCACCATTTCCTTTTTACCTAATAGCCCCTGGGGTCGCATAGCCAGTACAGCGACCAGCAGGACGAAGGCGACGGTCTGCGCTGCCGCTGGAGAGTAGTAACCGGCTATCAGCTTCTCTAGCACACCTAGGCCTAGTCCGGCTATTAACGCACCTACGGCGCTACCCATCCCGCCCACGACGGCCGCGACAAAAGCGAGTATCAGCAGGTGCAAGCCAAAGCCCGGGTCCACGGTGCCGGAAATCTGGCTAACCAAGATTCCGGCAACACCAGCGAGAAGACCGCTGACTGCGAAAGACAACAGCACCACCTTGCGCACGGGGATGCCCATCAGGGAGGCAAGTTCCCGGTCATGAGCCACCGCGCGTACGCCGTATCCCCATGTGGAACGGCGAAGAAAAAGCTCCATCAGCCCGACGATGACGACGCAGATTACGAACACGGCTATGTACTGCACTGAAACCCAGGCACCGAAGATCTGGAGAGTGGCAGAACTGCTGAACAACACGTCTGGGAAAGCCACCGCTTGAGTGCCGAATACCAAACTAGCCAAACCTTGCAGAAACACACCCACACCCAGAGTCGAAACCACCCAACCCATGCTACCGCCCGCCTTAAGCAACGGGCGTATTGCTACCATCTCAGTTACGATCAGCACCAGGCAGGTTGCCACGAGGGCAATCAGCACTGCTAACAGCAAGTTCACGCCGTAGCCAATCAGCACCGCACTGAGCATAGCTCCTATCATCAACACCGAGCCCTGTCCGAAATTCAGTACCCGTGTAGTCCAGAAGGTGAGATTCAACCCCAACGCAATCAACGCATATACCGCGCCCACGCTAAGGCCAGCGAAAACCATTTGCAGGAAGAAAACCATGGTCTTAATGCTCTCTGCCAAGAAGATTGGGGCGGACCCACAGGGCCCGCCATACACAACTGAACCCTGGCGATTACTGCTCGCTCACCGGTACCAGCGAGAACTTGTCACCGTTCTTGACGTATTCGAAGACCTCGAGGCCGTCCGCCTCGATGGCGTGGTGACGATCTTCGGAGAAGTTGTAGACGGCATTGACCCCTTCGTATCCCTGAATGGACTCGATGGCCTGGTTGATGGCATCTGGATCGGTGGAGTCAGCACGCTTGATACCCTCGAAAAGAATATTTGCCGCGTCGTAGCCGTTCGATACCGAAATCGCCATGAACAACTCCGGATTTTCTTCGTCATCACCCCACCAGCGGTCGGTGCCGTACTCGGCCTTGTAGGCGTCAACGAACTTCTGGGTGGCCTCGCGCATCGGTCGTTGACCGAAAGCACCGATCATGGTCCCCTGGACATCTTCCACCAGATCGCCGGCCCCCTCCTGGAATGGCTGACCCAGTGCACCGTTGGAGGCCACCAGCGGCACAGTCATATTCAAACGGGCCATAGTCCGGCGCAGCACTGCCAGGTCACGTCCCAGACCGATGGCCGCAATAGCATCCACATTGGAACGCTTCATGCGCGCCACCTGGGCGGTCATGTCCTGAGTGCCCTGGTTGTAGCTATCGTCAGCCACCGGCGCATTACCACCGGCCGCCTCCATTGCTTCGGTGAGATATTCCAAGCCGGACACACCGTAGGCCGTGCTTTCATAAACCACACCGACCCGCTCGAACTTGTTCACCAAGTGTTCACCCATGGCCTTGGCTTCCACGTCGTTTTGCAGAGCAAAGGAGAACACATTCTTGCGCGGCGCATTACCGGTCCCGTTTGGGTAGGTCACCGTCGGCGTCTGGGCGATGGGGTTCATATAGGGCCGGCCGTCCGCCTCGGCCATATCGATCACCGCCAAGGTCGGACCGCTGCCGGCGGGTCCTATGATGCCGACAATTTCCTCATTATCCAGAATTCGACGTATGTTCTGCACTGCGCGATCCGGATTTAGCTGGTCATCCAGCAGCATTGCTAGTTCGATTTTCTTGCCGTTGATGCCGCCGTTTTCATTCCATTCCTTGATGGCGAGCTCCACTGCGCGGCGATTGCCCTCGCCAAATTCGTTGTAAGGCCCGGTCAGGGCCGAGGTCATCCCGATCTTGACAGTGTCTTCCTCGGCCAGCGCTGGACTTGCTATCATTGCCGCAGCGGCTAGCCCAAGAGCGATCTTTACTAGGTTCTTTCCAGTCTTGTTGTGCCAGTTCATAGTGGTTCTCCTCACATTCTTGTTGTTGGCAACTATATGTCCCATGGTGGGGTACGACTCTCTTATTGGATTTCCCTGAAAGCCTCGAGCACGTCCGCAATATCCGCCCGGGGCAAGGCTTCACTGAAGCGCTCCAGACAATCGTAGGCGTGCCCGGGTACGCCCGTTTCCTCTCCGATGCGGCGAATCAGTGCCGACACCTGGGAGCGGTCGTAGCTGTACTCGGTATGATCGGTGCGTTGCTCCACACCCAAAGGACGCGTCTCGCCGTCCACGTCCGCCTCGATATAGCAAGCAAGCAGACCATAGTCAGCATCGGCGATGGGCTCGACGTGGGGCATCAGTGCATTCACCTTGATGTCATCAAAGTCGTTCATTCTCGCGACAGTTGGATGCCCGTGAACCAGGGTAGTGGCAACACAGAACTGGATACTCATCAGGCTACCCGACAGCGAACTGAAAGGGCCGACGCTGTCCATACCCGCGTAACCCACACAGGTGGGATTCATGTGAATGCGCACGGCAGTCGGTTCGCGCCCTGCCAGCCGTTCGCGCAGGGCCAGCGCAGCGGTTACCGGTGTCTGGTTAAGCGCGCAGACCGGGTAGGGTTTAAAGGTCACCTTGGATACCGACCATTCCCGGCCCAGTTTGGTAACCAGAGCATCAACATCGCAGTCCGTACCGACATAAGTACGTACGAAACCGCTACGCCCTTCGAAAGCTTCCGGTGCGGAGACCGAACCGGCTTCCGCTAGGCGGGCGGCGGCGAGCCCGTTGCGGCCAGCAATACCTACCTGATACCTCCACTCATCGGTGCCATCACCGAAAGATTGCAGTATACCTCCGGTGAATGACGCTGCGTTGCACAGCGCAGCAGCGGTGCGCTCAGCACTCAAGTTCCGGAACTTCGCGACTGAAGCTGCGGCAGCAATAGTCCCGTACAAGGGCGATGCCCGCAGGCCCTTGCTAGTGGTGGTGGCCGAGTACGCCGTCTCCAATAGGCCGCCCACTTCGTAACCGGCGATCAGCGCCGGCAAAAGCCGTTCCACCGGACCTTCTTCCGCCTCCACCAGCGCGGTGAGGAGCGGCAGCAGCACCGCACCGAAATGGGCCACGCCGCATGTGTCTTCCTGGGCGCGCCCATGAAACAGGGCCGCGTTGGCCAAGGCGGCGCCTGCCACGGTGGTCTTACGACCATCGCACAGAAGGGCTGCGCCCTCTGTGCGCTCTCCGTCCATAGCAAGCACCGACTCGGCGGCAACCGGGAAAAAGGGTGTAGCATGTGAGCCCAATGCGATACCGTAACCGTTAAGCACACAGGCCCGAGCCTTCTCTACAACCTCTGTAGGCAATGTTTCTATATCCAGGCTGTGGACAAAGACCGCCATCGCATTCGCCAGACTCATGGTTTTTCTCCTTAGCGTTCCAATATTACTCACCACCTGCATAGGCCTCACGCAGCTTACGCTTGAGAATCTTGCCGGAGGGGTTTCGGGGCAGTGCGTCACTTAGCAGTAGCTGTTTGGGCACCTTGAAGTTTGCTAGATGCTTCCGGCAGTGAGCTTCCAACATTTCGTAGTTGAGTTCCGCACCCTCACGAGGCACAACCACCGCCACCACGCGCTCACCCCAGTTCTCATCGGGCAGGCCAATCACGGCGGCTTCGGCCACCTCCGGTAATTGGTAGATCACATTTTCCACCTCGGAGGAGGCTACATTTTCTGCACCAGTGAGGATCATGTCCTTACGTCTGTCAGTAACATAGAGGAAGCCATCCTCGTCGAGATACCCAATATCGCCGCTACGAAACCAGTCGCCGAAGAAGCTCTCTTCGGTCTTGTCCGGAGCGTTCCAGTAGCCGCGGGTAACCTTGGGCCCGCGCAGGCAGATCTCGCCTTCTTTAGTGGCTGGTAGCTCACGGCCCTGTTCATCGCGGATGCAGACCTGCACGTGAGCAAGCGGTCGGCCAGTGGAGCCAATTTTTTCGATCTCCATGCCTGGCTCCATCAGCGTGTCACCACTGCATGTCTCGGTAAGACCGTAGCCATCAATATAACGCCCGGCACTGAACACCCTCGTGAAGTCGCGAATGCGACTCTCCGGGGTCTTCTCGCCCCCGCCTATGCACCAGCGAAAACTGGACAGATCGAAACGCTGCGGGTTATCCATCGCCAGTATTTGGTTGAGCATTACGGGTGCGGTCCAGCCGCAAGTAAGTTGGTGGCGCTCAATGCTCAACAGTGCTGCCTCGGCATCGAACTCCCTATGCAAGCAGAGAGTCCCTCCCAGCCACAGGAGGGCCACACCAGGCAAATCGAAAGCGCCTACGTGATAGAGTGGACCCACGGTAAGCAACCGATCCTCGCCAGTAAGGCCCACGGCAATCACGTGATCCATACACTTCCAATAGAAATTTTCGTAGCTGTGGATCACGCCCTTAGGACGATCCGTGGTGCCGGAGGTGTACATCAGTCGAAACATCTGGTCGCTGCGCCGAGGGCAAGGCTCGGGGACGGGCCAAGTGGAATCCGATAATATCTGGCTATCTTTTTGAGCGGCAGTGTCCACCACGATCGCGTCATCGTAAAGATTACATACCTCGTCAAACTGATCATCCACAAACAGCAGCTTGGCGCCTGCATCGGCGAGGATGTAGCGCACTTCTTCGCGGGCTAGGCGAAAGTTCACCGGCAGGAACACCGCCCCTAGGTAACTGGCGGCGAAGGCGATGTCGAGGAAGGCGGGGCTGTTCTTCATAAACAGCGCTACCACGTCACCCTCGCAAACGCCTCGCTGGGCGAGCAGAGCAGCCAGGCGGCGAATGCGTTTATCGAACTCGCGATAACTTACTTGGCACTCGCCGTAGATGATCGCTGTGTGATCTGGCCGCTGTCGGGCATGAAACGCGATAAAAGAGCTCAGGTTAACCACTTTGTTCACTCCTTCTTTACAAACCCGCGCAACTCTGACGATAGCGTCGAGCTGACCCTTACCCTACGGTAGCCAAATTAATAGGATTTAGGCATACCCAAGTCGTGTGTCGCGATGAAGTTGAGGATCATTTCCTCAGAGACCGGCGCGAATTTGAACAACCGCGCGTCTCGCCATAGGCGCTCGACGTGGTACTCGCGGGCATATCCCATGCCCCCCATGGTCTGCATGCTGCGTTCGATGGCATGCATCGTCGCGCGGGCCGCAACCAGCTTTGCCATGTTCGCCTCGCTGCCGTAAGGCTGACCAAGATCACACTGGGCAGCCGCGCGCAAATTCATCATGCGAGCACATTCCAGCTCGGCGTGGGATTCGGCTAGCGGAAATTGCACACCCTGGTAGGCGGTCACCGGGCGATTACGGAACACCTTGCGCTCATTGCCATAGTCCACAGCCAAGCGTGTGGCTAGCTTGCCAGCACCGATCAAACCAGCGGTGGTGACAACGCGCTCAGTGTTGAGCACCTGTAACAGCTCGCGCCAGCCACCATGCAGGGTACCCACCAATTCGTGAGGCTCGACCCTTACATCGTCGAAGAACACAGAACTGGCGCTCAAGGTGTGAGTGCCCAACTTCTCGATCGGCGTATGGCTCAAACCCTCGCGGTCGGTATCGATCATAAACATGGAGAGGCCCTGGGTGGGTTTTTCTACCTCGTCGGCCTTCTGGGTGCGTGCCACTACCAGCATCTTGCCAGCGGTACTCACTCCGGTTATCCAGATTTTCTGGCCACGTAGTCGCCAACCCTCACCGTCTGCAGCAGCAAAGGTGTCCATGTTGAGGGTGTTGCTGCCGGCATCCGGCTCGGTGAGCGCCATACAGAAGTTCAGTTCACCGGCCGCAAGCTTTGGTATCAAATCAGCCTTCATTTCCTCGGTGCCAAATTGCGCCACCGAGACCCCACCGAAGATAGGGTTGATCATGAACATCTGTCCAAGCGTGCTGCCACCACCTCCCTCGGCCAATGCCTCAACAACTAAGGCCATCTCCAGCATGCCCAGACCCGCGCCGCCGTACTTCTCGGGCAAAAGCACATTGGCGAGACCAGTCTCGCAGATTGCGCTCCAACAATCCTTCGGAAAGGTCTTGGCCTTGTCTTGCGCTGCCCAATACTCCAGACCATAATCCTTACCCACGCGGCGGGCAGTATCAACGATCATCTGTTGTTCTTCGGTGAGTGCAAAATCCATGATTAACCTCTACGTAAAAGCGTTCGGGGGCGAAGCAATTGATGCGGCTGCTGAAGCGCGTCAATGATGCGATTGAGAAAAACCAGTGCGCCGGCGCCATCGTGCAGCCGATGATCAGCCGCCAATACCAAGCCCATTTCACGGCGCAGCTCCGGCTGACCGTTATCGTCGGGGCGGAATACCTCGCGAATGCTACCGACACCGAGGATGGCTGACTGGGGCGGGTTGATGATGGGCGTCATGTAGCTGACATTGAACATGCCGGCATTGGAGACAGTGATTGCCCCACCCTGCATGTCCTCGCGGCGGACGGAACCCTCCACCACCTGCTGTTGCAGGGAATGGGCCCGACCAGCGATTTCGTCTACGTTACGACCGGCCAGATCCTTGATCACCGGCGCCAGCAGGCCGCGATCAGTACTCACAGCCATACCCACATCAACCTCCTGAAACTGGACAATTTGGTTGTCTAGGAAGATGCGATTGTGCTCAGGCGTAACCTCCAGTGCCCGCACCACCGCGACCAACACCATGTCATTGAGGGTTAGCTTGTCGTACCCCTCCTGAGCATTGAGCTGACCGCGCAATTCCAGTAATTCAGTAACCTCAGCTTCAGCCGCTAGGTAGAAATGCGGCACCTGTTGCTTCGCTTCGACCATGCGCCTGGCCATGGCCTGAGCCATCGCTGATGCCGGGATGCTCTGACCGGGATCATTGGGGGCCGTATCCGGCTGAGGCTGAACCGCCCCAGTGTTGGATGCGCCTGCTTGAGCGGCGGCGCGCACATCCTCCGCTTTGATACGACCGCGGGGCCCGCTACCCGTGAGGCCCACAAGCTCCAATCCGTGCTCCCGCGCTAAGCGCCGGGCCAAGGGGGTCGCAACAACCCTTGTCTCATCGACAGCCTTTGCCACCGGTGTGTTGAGCTGCGGGTCCGCTGAAGCCTCGGCTGGCGATTCGTCCTGGACCTCCTCGTCTTGGGGCACACCTTGGCCGGGGCCGGTCCAGCGACCCACCACGGTACCTACCGGTACAGTCTCGCCAGCAGGCACCACAATTTCTCGCAGTTCCCCTTCCGCTTCAGCAGTGATATCGGTGGCCACTTTGTCGGTTTCTACCACGAACATAAGATCGCCAGGACTTACCCGGTCGCCCGGTGCAATCGACCACTCCGAAATCGTACCCTCAGTCATGGTCAGGCCCAGTTTGGGCATCAGCATGTCGTTCAGTTCGCTCATAATTTAACGTCCGGTGAAGCTCGGCTTACGCTTCTCAAGGAAAGCGGTCATGCCCTCGTGGGCGTCCTGGGTGTCGAACACCAGACCAATCATCGCCTGTTCATGGGCAAGGGCCATGGCGAGGGGCATATCAGCGCCATCGCGTAGAACGCGCTTCATTAACTTCAGTACAAGAGGTGACTTAGCGGCGATCTTTTCTGCCATTGCCAGAGTTTCATCCAGCAGTTCAGACTGGGGAAATACGCGGTTGGCCAGGCCTATCCTCACGGCTTCCTCGGCGTCGAAGCGCCGGCCAGAAAACATCAGCTCCTTGGCGACGCAGGCGGGCACCTGGCGAATCATGCGCTGGGTACCACCGGCACCGGGAAACACCCCCAAGCCGATCTCGGGCAGTGCTAGGCTGGCGCTATCGGCCAGCAAGCGTATATCCAAACTCAGAAGCAACTCGGTCCCTCCGCCGAGAGCATAGCCGTTTACCGCAGCGATGGTCGGCTTGTCGCTGACCTCGAATCGGCGGAACACTCGATGGATGTCCTCGGCAAACTCCTGATAGTGGGCGATACCGTCCCTGCTCGCCATTTCCGACAAATCCCCGCCAGCCACAAAAGCTTTGTCGCCAGCACCGGTAAACACGATCACCCTCACCTCGGGATTGTTCTCGAGCTCGATGAAGGCTTGCTCCAGTTCAAGTAGCACTGGAGTGCTCAGAGAATTGTGGACCTTGGGCCTGTTGACGGTGAGCAGACCCACATGACCGCGCACCTCACTGAGTATTGCATTATCGTTCATCGGCCTGTTTCTCCTAAGCACAAAGTTTGCGAACGGCTGCTATTACGGCCTCCGCATCAGGTTGATATTCCTTTTCCAAGCTGGGAGCGAATGGCACCGGCACAAAGGGCGAGGCGACTCGCATAATCGGTGCATCCAGCTCATCGAAGCCGATTTGTCCGATGCGCGCGGCAATTTCTGCGCCCACGCCGAAGGCTTCTACTGCTTCATGCACAACCAGCAAACGGTGGGTTCGAGCCAGTGACTCCATCACCGATGCCTCGTCCCAGGGCTGAATGCTGCGCAGATCCAAAACCTCTACTTCCAGCCCCTGTTCGGCAAGCTGTCTGGCTGCCCGCTCAGCTGTGTGTACGGCCGCCCCGTACGCCACCACTGTGGCATCGCGGCCGGTACGCACCAAGCGCGCCTTGCCAATACTCTCTGGTCCAGCGCCTTCGTCCAGCTCGCCCTTCATGGTGTACAGCGTCTTGTTCTCCACGAATACCACTGGGTCCGGATCAGCGATAGCTGCTCGCAGCAAACCGTATGCGTCGGCGGGATTGCTCGGACAGATGACCTTAAGCCCCGGTACATGGGCGAACCACGCTTCCAGGCACTGAGAATGCTGGGGTCCGGCGCTTATTCCGCCGCCATGTGGTGTCCGCACTACCATGGGCACCGAGGCTTGGCCACCAAACATATAGCGGGCCTTGGCGGCCTGATTGACCAGAGCGTCCATGGTCAGGGTCATGAAGTCCATGAACATGATCTCGAGCACCGGCTTGAGCCCGGAGAGAGCCGCACCTACCGCAGCATGCGCCATACTCGCCTCGGAGATCGGCGTATCCCGTACCCGATCACCGAAACGCTCCTTCAGGCCACGCGTGGCACCGAAGGGTCCGCCTGCGTCGGCGATGTCCTCACCGAACAGGAATACAGCTGGATCCTGTTCCAACGCATCTGCCAATGCTAGATTGATTGCCTTCCCGAACCGTATTTCCGCCATCTCAGGCAACTCCTGTCTGTGTGTACACATCCGCACGCCCGGCTTCGAAGTCCGGCGCACTGCCCTTTCGGGCACGATCCACCGCGGCATCTACCCGCGCACCCACCGCTTCCTGCAGGCTTCGCAGCTGCGCATCGGCGACGCCCGCCTTGGCAAGCCGCGGCTCTAACAGGATTAAAGGATCATGCTCACCCAGGCCTGATAACTCATCGGCATCGCGGTACTTCTGCGGGTCTCCCTCATAATGGCCGCGAAAGCGATGGGTACTGAACTCCAGTACCCGCGGGCCCTTGCCGGCACGCACGGCAACCACAGCCCGATCGCTAGCCTTGGCAACAGCTTGCACGTCACGGCCGTCCGCCTTGGCGTAGGGAATATCGAAGGCGCCAGCGAGCTTTTCCAGGGAGGCCACGAACTGTCGAGAGGTAGGGGAAAACTCCGCCCAGCCGTTGTTCTCACAAACGAAAATCAGCGGTAACTGCCAGAGGGCAGCCATGTTAAGGCTCTCGTGGAGAGTACCCTCGGCCATTGCCCCGTCACCGAAGAAAGCTACCGCCAGCGCGTCGGAACCGCGCACTTGGTGTGCGAGCGCACTACCCAGGGCAATGGGAATGCTGGCACCGACTATGGCGTTCGCCCCCAGCATGCCGATGGACAGGTCCGCCACATGCATGGAGCCGCCCCGGCCCTTGCAAATACCTTCCTCCTTCGCCATCAACTCGAGGAAGAACCGCTCAACATCCACACCCTTAGCCAGTGCATGACCATGACCGCGATGGGTCGATGCCACGCTATCTTCGGGGCGCAGGACACTAGCGACGCCAGTGGCGACCGCCTCCTGACCAATGCTCAGGTGTATGAAACCGGGCACTTCGCCATCAGCGAACAGGCGACCGAGGCGAAGCTCTACTTGCCGGATCAGATACATCTGTTCATAGAGCTCAAGCAGTTTGGCGGTCTTGCGCGTCGTCACACTGTTACTCCTTCCGCTAACTGGGCAAGCGCCACAGAAAGCCTAGCTTGAATGGTTGGTGGTTTATTTAACTAACCGTTCAGTAGAATTTAGAATAGGCCTTCGCTTATGTCAACCACGAACCCACCTAAACTGAAATTTTCACCAGATATGCGGTGGCCCAGAGAGGTTCTGGAAAGCTGGATTTCTCAGACTCTCAGCGCCATCAGAAGATGGCATCGATTAACAAATAAGGGCCTACCAAGCGAGTTCGAGAATCTCGAGTATGTCCTCAGGGCGATCCACAGGACGCGGATTGCTGCGAACCATCATGTTCTGCATACCTCCCAGAGCAATAGCTTCGAAATGCTCCCGCTTCACCCCCACATCCCTCAGCCTGCTTGGGAGACCCAGATTCTTGATCAGCCCCGCCACCAGATCCGCCGCCGAAACTTCCGACTGCCCCAAAGACTCACTGATTAAACGCTGTCGGTCCGCATTCACCTTTTGGTTATAGCGAAGCACGCTGGGTAGCATCACGCAGGAACAATAACCGTGTGGCACCTCGGCTACAGCACCCAGCTGATGACCGATTCCGTGGCTTGCGCCCCAATCTACCCGCCCCAGGCCAGTTGAAGCCAACCAAACACCTAGTTGACTTTGCAAGCGCGCATCCAGGTCCTCCGGTCGCTCCTGGTTTATGCGCAACGATTCATTAAGCATGCGCAAACCATGTAGGCAAGTGGCATCAGTGAAGGGTTGAGGTCCGCGGGAGCAAATGGTCTCGACAGCGTGATCGATCGCCCGCAGCCCGGTCGAGAGCCATAACCAATCAGGGGTATGCACGGTGATCGAAGCGTCCAAAATCACCGCCTGACCGCCTATCTCCCGCCCAATGTAGAGATCCTTGACCTCACGCACCGGATCGGTCGCACCGCCAATTTTGCTGAACTCCGCACCGGAGAGTGTGGTGGGCACGATAATCTGGCGCAACGGCGGAGTCCCCACCTCCGGTACCACCTTCGCGCCGTCCTCGCTGACCCTAACCCGGTAGCTGTCTAGCTCTTCGGAGGTTTGCAGGTCATGAGCGAGGCAGATCAGTAAAACCTTCACCGTATCGACTGGGGTGCCTCCCCCCACAGTAACGATGAGATCTGGCTCCGCTTTTCGCACTGCAGCGGCAGCACACAGAACACTATCCCGAGGCACATGGGGCACGCATTCATCGAACAGACCAACAAATCGCTCGCCCAACGCGTCCTTAATACGGTCGATTTCGTCAGTTTTGCGACTCAGCGTTTGGCTAGAAACCAGAAAAACCCTATTCGCGCCCATCCGCTCGGCTTGCTCCGCCACGGCCCGTGCCGCAGGGACACCGAACACTACCCGATCCTGGGCCAGGAACTCATATTGCCCTGCTATACTCATTATTACTCTCCTCTTGTACGGCCCCGGAAACGTTATATGTCTACCGCCCGGAGTTCATTATGAATAGCTAAACGTTCACCTTGGTTTATCCTGCGCCTGAAATAAATCTGCACGGATTTGAACAGGGTCTACATAAGCCTCTAGTCGACAACCTCAAAGTTAGGCGTACCCTCCTCCCAATTAGCGTCAACGATGGCATTGACGTCAGTCATTCCCACCAACTGCTGAATGGCACCAACGATATAGTCAGCAATTTAGAGTTGGGAGCCAAAGATATGACCAATCGCGGCCCCACCTGCTTATTCCTGTAAATATCCAAGGCGACCACAATTTTCATGCTCACCTCGCATGTATTTCGACCAAATGCGGGACAATCTGAGAGTTCCGGATTTGCTGCCTTATTACTGTACGGTTAATTTACTTACTGTATAGTCGGTTTTCTCCCATTTTCCAAATCTGCTGCCAGGATCGAGACGGCCAAAGAGGGCCTGGATTGGTAGAGTCGAGCTAGGGCGAGCCCATGAAATGCGACTTAATCATGCTAGACAACGGCTGCCCGAGTTGCCTGAAAAGAAAATCAAAGGAATTACGCCGTGATCGACGCCAACCCAAAGCTGTTCAGTCCCTTCCAACTGCGAAGTGTGAAGGCGCGCAACCGCGTGGTCATATCGCCCATGTGCCAGTACTCGGCCGATGACGATGGCCTAGTCAACGACTGGCACCTAGTACAACTTGGGCGTTACGCCCTTGGCGGGGCCGGCCTGGTTTTTGCCGAAGCCACTGCGGTAAGTCGTGAAGGCCGCATTACCCACGGGGACTTGGGCATTTGGTCCGATGAACATATCCCCGGTTTACGGCGGCTGGCCGAATTTCTCCGCACCCACGGTGCCGTGGCCGGTATCCAACTCAATCACGCCGGGCGCAAGGGTAGCGCTCAACGCCCGTGGCACGGCGGCGCCCCGCTCGACCACGACCCATCCTGTAAGGAAAGTGCTTGGCCTACCGTATCGGCCAGCGCACTGCCCCTGCGTGACGACGCTCCGGCTCCGGAGGCCCTAGACACGACCGCAATGCAGTCTCTAAAGCAAGCCTTCGTGGCTGCCGCCCAACGTGCCCTGGACGCGGGCTTCGATGTAATCGAACTGCACTGTGCCCACGGTTATCTACTTCACCAATTTCTCTCCCCCCTAAGCAACAAGCGCGAGGACTGTTACGGTCGCAATCGGGAGTCACGTTGTCGCTATCCGCTAGAGGTGGTAGAGGCCTTGCGCGCAGCAATTCCCGAAGACAAGCCATTGTTGGTTCGAATCTCCGCGGTGGACGGGCTGGAGGATGGCTGGAGCTTGGAGGACAGCTTGTATTTCGCCGGGGAGCTGAAAGATCGAGGTGTAGATTTAATCGACTGTTCCAGCGGCGGGCTAGGCGGGGCTGCAACCGCCAGCGGCGTTCCTCGAGGGTTCGGTTTTCAAGTTCCCTACGCTGAGACTATCCGCCGACAGGCCGACATACCGACTTTGGCCGTGGGCTTGATCGTTGAGGCGCGGCAAGCTGAGATGATTCTTCGCCGAGGACAGGCGGATCTGATTGCTATCGCGCGCGAGGCCCTTAATAACCCGAACTGGGCATTGCACGCGGAGCAGGCTTTGCGCGCCGAAGCTGACTTCAATCAATGGCCTGAGCAGGTCGGTTGGTGGCTCGCCAATCGCGCTCGTACACTAAAAAAACTTACCAAATCCTAGACATGATGTTTTGACCCGCCCTCCTCAATGATCGTGAGTTATTGTTGGGAATGGACAAACAACACCTGAACAGAGCCACGTTGAGGAGGGCGGGTCAAAACATCATGTCTAGTGATCAATAACCCAAACGTTGCCCGCGTCACGAGATGTAACCATCCCCTAAAATCGGTGCATGCGTAATTAGAGTTCTCCGGCCTACAATGAGGCAAACGGAGAGCGACATGAAAAAGTCACGGTACAGCGAGTCCCAGATCGTCAAGATTCTGAAGGAGCTTGAGGGCGGTCGCCTGGTCAAGGAAGTCTGCCGGGAGTACGGCGGCATGGAAGCCTCTGATGTGAAGTGCCTGAAGGAACTGGAAGAAGAAAACCGCCGCCTGAAGCAGATGTACGCGGAGCTGAGCCTGGATCACAAACTGCTAAAGGACGTGATCGAAAAAAAACTGTAAAGCCGGCCGTTCAACGAGAACTGGTGGATTACCTCAAGCAGGCTCACGGTGTCAGTATCCTTAGAGCCTGCCGAATCGCTAGCCTCAGTGGCTCAGTGTACCGGTATCGACCGGATCCCTCCCGGGACGAACCGGTGATTGCGGCGCTTCAGGGCGCCACTGACATAACCACACCATGGCTCCACTTGGCTCAGCTATCAAGTCGTGGCTGCAGCTTCGCCTAGTCCCATAGCACCCGGCACACACACATACTGCCCCGCATCAAACCGCTTTGTCTGCTGACGGAACTGCCAAGTGAAGCCCGGCCAAAGCGTAGTGTTTTTACCGCTCTCATTCACATACCAGCTCTTGCAGCCCGTCTGCCACACGGAGTCGCCGAGCTTGGCGTGGATGGAAGCGTTGTATTTGCTCAGGGCATCTTCCTTCACTTCCACACTCTTCCAGCCATGCTTGTCCATCTTCTTCAAGGCGTCCAGCACGTAAATGATCTGGCTTTCGATCATGTAAACCATGGAGCTGTGCCCCAGGCCGGTGTTGGGGCCCATGAGCATGAAGAAGTTGGGGAAGCCGGCTATGGCGCTGCCCTTGTAGGCTTCCGCGCCGTCTCTCCAGGCATCCAGAAGATCCTGTCCGTTACGACCACGGACCATGCCTGCAGGCACCGGGTCCTGGGCCTTGAAGCCGGTGCCGTAGATGATGCAGTCCACTTCCCGCTCATTGCCGTTATTATCGATAATAACGTTGCCGCGCACTTCGCGGATGCCGTCAGTGAGCACGTCGACGTTGTCCTGCGCCAGGGCCGGGTAATAGTTGTTAGAGATCAGTACCCGCTTGCAGCCGAAGTGGAAATCCGGGGTCACCTTCTTACGCAGCTCCTTGTCCTTGATCTGGTTGCGGATATGGCGACGAGCCTGCAGCTCTCCGATTTTGAGGATGCGCGGGTTGCCCACAAAACCCAGAACCCGTGCTTCCAGCATCCAATAGATGCTCTGGCGGAAAGCGTTGAGGCTTTGCGGGAACTTACGGAACATCATGCTTTCCAGCGGGCGGATCTCACGGTCCGGCTTGGGGACGATCCAGGGCGGGGTGCGTTGGTACAGGTCCAGGTGGCCCGCCTCTTTGGCCACTTCCGGGACGAACTGGATGGCTGAGGCGCCGGTACCGATCACGGCAACGCGCTTGCCTTTGAAGTCATAGTCATGGTCCCAGTCCTGGGAGTGGAAGCTTTTGCCGGTGAAGGTGTCGATGCCCTTGATGTTGGGGTAGGCCGGCGTGCTCAGGCCGCCCATGCCGGAGACAACGACATCCGCCTTGAAGGCGCTGAATTCTGGCAGTTCCTTGTCGCTACGGTTGAGCTTGTCGCCGGGGTTCAGGCCTTTTTTCTGCATGTAGGCCCAGAGCTTGGGGCTGTCGCAGGTTTCGACGGTCCAGCTTTGGGTCTTCTCATCAAAGCGGGCACCCGCCACGTGGGTGTTCAGTCGCACGTGTTTCATGAGGTCGTATTTTTCGGCGCAGCTTCGCAGGTAGGCCTGGATTTCTTTCTGCCGGGCGAACATGCGGGTCCAATTGGGATTCTGTTCGAACGAGAAGGAGTAGAGGGCGGATTGGACGTCGCATGCGCAGCCGGGGTAGTGGTTTTCGTGCCAGGTGCCGCCGACGTCGTCGCTTTGTTCGAGGATAACGAAGTTGTCGTATCCGGCTTCTTTGAGTTTGATGCCCATGCCCAGGCCGGAGAATCCGGTGCCGATGATGGCAATTTTTGCTGTCTGGCTCATGTTTTCCACCTCGTTGTTCGCTGGCCTTCTGGCCTTGCCTGTTGTTGTCTGTTTCGCCATGATGACTGACGGTATACACATGTATACCCAACAAAGTAGACAGCTGTATACTTTTGATCTGCAGAATTTGACCGTTTGGCCTGGTTTGATAAGCAACTGTCCCTCATACCAAACTTGTCCGCATATTTTAGGTGCACGCTCAATGAACATGATTACCGGTGGAAAACTGAAGCTGATTCAGGCGGCGCTCAGGTTGATTACCCAGAGCCGCAGCCTGACTTCTCTCGGTCTCCGGGAACTGGCCCGTGAGGCCGGACTGAATCCCAATACTTTTTATCGGCACTTCAAGAATCTGGACGAGTTCGGTCTGCAGGTACTTGGGTACATTGCCGAGGACATGAAAGCTGGCGTGCGGGAGTTGCGGCGGATGGCGGAGTCGTCGGAGCAGGCGTCCCACGATACGGTGACGTTTGTTTACCACTACTTTCTGGCCAATCCGGCGGCAACTACTGTGGCGGTGCGGGAGCTTCACGGGCCGTCGGCTTTGTTGCGCAGGGCGCTTGAGGCGCAGTTGGACGCCAGCGCGCGGGAGATGGCAGAGGACATTATCGAGCGCCAGCTGGTCAGTTCCGTGCCGCCGGAGACGATTCATGAGATTTCCCGCATGACCATTCGCTATATCCTTTTCAGGGCAATGGATTACATCGAGAAACCGTCGCAGCGGGCAATGATCCAACATGAAACCGAGCGGTTTATCAACCGCCAGTTTCGGGGAGCGATGCTGGATGGGCTGGCCGAAAGTGAGGTACAGGCACTGTTAGAGAAGGACCTCTAACGGGCTTATTATTTTTTTCGTTTTACCTTTCCGTTTTTTCGCTTTGTTCGTTTTTAGGAAAACCTTTGTAAATCTGTTAGCGTCTACCTATAAGTAAAAACCGAGACTTTCAGCGAATCGGTCATTCCGGAGGACGTACTTACAATGAAGATCGGTATCCCCAGGGAGATTTTCGAGGATGAACGACGGGTAGCGGCAACGCCGCCCTCGGTGCATAAGCTCGTCGGCCTTGGCTATGAGGTGATGGTTGAAGCTGGCGCGGGTGAGGCCGCGAATTACACGGACGACGCCTACGAAAAAGTGGGCGCCACCATTGCGGCGGACACTCAAGCACTCTGGCAGGACGCGGATTTTATCCTCAAGGTCCGTGCACCGATGAAACACCCTTCGCTCAAGAAACACGAAGTGGACCTGATGAAGGAGGGGGCGTTCCTGGTCAGCTATCTGTGGCCAGCGCAGAATCCCGAGTTGTTGGAGAAGCTGGCGGCCAAAAAGATTACCTCCTTTGCCATCGATAGCCTGCCCCGTATCAGTCGCGCCCAGAAGATGGATGCGTTGAGCGCAATGGCCAACATTGCCGGCTACCGCTCTGTTATTGAAGCCGCCAACAATTTCGGGCGTTTTTTCACTGGGCAAGTCACAGCAGCCGGCAAAGTGCCACCCGCTAAGATCATGGTGATCGGGGCCGGCGTCGCAGGCCTCGCTGCGATTGGCGCCGCGAACAGCATGGGTGCCATCGTGCGGGCGTTTGACACCCGTCTGGAAGTGAAAGAACAGGTTGAAAGCATGGGCGCCGAGTTCCTGGTGCTGGATTTCGACGACGAGGACGGCAGTGGCGGCGGCGGCTACGCCAAGCAGATGAGCGACGAGTTCATCAAGGCGGAGATGGCGCTGTTCGCAGAGCAGGCGAAGGAGGTGGACATTATCATCACCACCGCCCTAATTCCTGGCAAGCCCGCGCCCAAGCTTATTACCGCCGACATGGTGAAATCCATGAAGCCCGGCAGCGTGATCGTGGATCTGGCCTCAGAGCGTGGGGGCAACTGCGAACTGACGGAGCCGGGCAAGGTTTCCCATCAGCACGGTGTCACGCTGATCGGTTATACCGACCTGCCCAGCCGCATGGCCAAGGTGGCCAGCGATCTCTACGCCACTAACCTGGTGCACCTGCTTACTGAACTGACTCCGGAGAAAGACGGCCAACCCCAGGTCAATATGGAAGACGATGTTATCCGTGGCCTGACGGTGGTACGAGAGAACGACGTTACCTGGCCACCACCGCAACCGGAAGCACCAGTCAGCCCCAAGCCGGCCCCTGGCACTGAAGAACCCACGGCTGCCGATAAGGAGGCGGCAAGGCAAGACGCCGAGCGCCGCAGCCTGTTCGGTAAAGGCGCATTGCTAGTAGTGACCGCACTGGCGCTCTATGGTGTTGGTGCCCACGCACCAGAAAGCTTCCTGCAGCACTTCACGGTGTTTGTGCTGTCCTGCTTTATCGGTTGGCAGGTTATCTGGAACGTGACCCCGTCCCTGCACACGCCCCTAATGAGCGTAACCAATGCCATCAGCGGCATTATCGTTATCGGTGCCATTCTGCATCTGGCCCAGGCGGAGAACCTTGCCGTTGGCATCATGGCCTTTTTCGCGGTGCTGATTGCCAGCATCAACGTGGGGGGCGGCTTTCGGGTCACCCATCGTATGCTCAAAATGTTTCGCAAGTAGGAGGCGCCCGATATGAGCACAGGATTGGTGAGCGTGGCCTACGTGGTCGCAAGTATCTGTTTTATCCTTAGTCTGGGTGGCCTTAGCCATCAGGAATCCGCCCGGCGGGGCAACCTCTTTGGGGTCGCCGGCATCATCATCGCCGTTGGTGCCACTCTTGCCAGTGTGGACGGTGGCGTTACGGCCATTGTGATTGCGGTGCTACTGGGCGCCGGCATCGGCATCCCCATCGCCAACAAGGTGGAAATGACCCAGATGCCGCAGCTGGTGGCCCTGTTGCACAGTTTCGTGGGCCTGGCGGCGGTGCTGGTCGGCTTCTCAGGCTATATTGAGCCTCTAGTAGCCACCACTGGCGCCGAACACACCATCAAACTGGTGGAAGTGTTTGTCGGTATCTTTATTGGCGCCGTGACCTTCACCGGGTCGCTGGTGGCCTGCGGCAAACTGGATGGCCGCATCGACAGCAAGGCATTGACCCTGCCGGGCCGACACCTGATGAACCTGGTGGCCATCATTGCCTGCGTTCTGCTGGGTGCCTGGTTCCTCGGCACCGACAGCATGGCACTGGGGCTGATTTCCCTTGTCATCATGACGGTCATTGCTTCGGTGCTCGGCATTCACCTGATCATGGCCATTGGCGGCGCCGACATGCCGGTAGTGGTGTCCATGCTCAACAGCTACTCTGGTTGGGCGGCGGCCTCCATCGGGTTCATGCTGGGTAACGACCTGCTGATTGTGGTTGGTGCTCTGGTAGGCAGCAGCGGTGCCATCCTAAGCTACATCATGTGCAAGGCCATGAACCGCTCCTTCATTAGCGTCATTCTGGGTGGATTCGGGCAAACCACCAGCAGCGCCAGCGCGGCAGACCCTGACCAGACGGTCTACGAGTCCAGTGCCGACGACGTGTGCGACGAGCTTCGCAACGCGGAGTCAGTAATCATCGTGCCGGGATACGGTATGGCGGTCGCGCAGGCCCAGAACGGCGTCAGCGAAATGACGAAAATCCTGCGGGACCGTGGCGTCAACGTACGTTTCGGCATTCATCCGGTGGCCGGTCGCCTGCCCGGACACATGAATGTGTTGCTGGCAGAAGCCCATGTGCCCTATGACATCGTGCTGGAAATGGACGAAATCAATGACGACTTTCCAAGTACCGACGTGGTGCTGGTAATCGGTGCCAACGACACCGTGAACCCGGCCGCCGCCGAAGACCCTGGCAGCCCCATCGCAGGTATGCCGGTACTGGAGGTGTGGAAAGCACGACAGGTGGTTGTCCTCAAACGGGGCATGGCCACGGGTTATTCAGGGGTGGAGAACCCGCTGTTCTTCAAAGACAACACCCGCATGCTGTTTGGCGATGCCAAGGAAAGCATCGACAAGCTGGTTGGTGGGTTAAGGGGCTGATTCTTCAGCCCCGGATTCCTTAGCAAAAAACCGCTCAATCTGCCGGGACTGGCTCTGACCGTCCCGGTAGCCCAGCTCAATCAAATCGCGACAGAAACGTTTGTCGAACAGCAGGAAACTGGCGAGGTTGGCGCTGGATATAGGTGCTCTGTCTGAAGCACCAGTCAATCGTCGCAACACCAGCGGCATGGCATCAATGTATTTCATGGCGATTTCATTGATCGGCTCGGACGGGGAAATTTCCAGAATATCCACCGGGTTCAGGTCCAGCCCGGATTCCTTCAGTTTCTTCTCGGGGATCAGTTCCAGCAACTGGTTGATCAGCCGCGAGCGATCGATGTCGTAGTCCAGTGTATCCAGGAACATGCCGTTGAATACGTGGGCCAGTACCTGGGTCAGCGTTGGCATACCAGGTTTTTCAGGACGCTTGGATGGACACATCACGTTGGCACTAACCCCGATCACCAGCACCTTGCGCGCACCCAGTCGCAATGCCGGACTGATGTGAGCCATCTGGCGGGTCACACCGTCACCGAAGTACTCGCGGTTGATCTTCACCGGCGCAAACAGAGTGGGAATAGCCGCAGACGCCATGATGTGGTCCACTGCCAGCTCTGTACGGGTGCCGCCACGCTGTCCGACCGACCAGCCTTGCAGCCCTTCAACCCCTTCAAAGAAACAGACATTCTGGCCCGTCGCGTAACCGCAGGCATTCAGGCCCACTGCATCGATGTGCCCCTCCTGGATCGTTAGCCGAATGCTCTGCAGGTCGATCTCCCGCTCCAGTAATTCCCGCAGTGGTGAATTATCCAGAAAGGAAACCGGCCCGCTCTCAATGGGGCGACTGATCATCTTGCGGGCGATGGCGCTGAAGCTGCGCATCAGGCTAAAAGTATCGGCCCGGAACACCCGATCCATGGTCAGTTCCGACCAGACTTTATCGAGATGATCAATATTATGGCGGAACAGCCCCCGGTTACCGGCGAGAGCCATGGCATTGATCGCCCCGGCAGAGGTTCCGATAATGACGTTGAACGGGTGGCTCCAGTCCGGATACATGTCAGCAATAGCGCGAAGCACGCCGACCTGATACGCCGCCCGCGCGCCACCTCCGGTGAGAATCACACCGTTTTTAGTCATGAAGCCATTCCGTTATGAACAGTGCCTCTCATCAGGCCTGTTTGATCTTATGCCGACGCCGGCCGGCAAACGGATTGTTAATACTGGAATCCTTGCCCTGCAACTTGGCTTCGGGGTGGTTCTTCACCATCAATTCCTTGACCTTGGGAATGTGGTCCTTCGGGGCGTCCACCATGATCAGGTACTTCCCTGCCTCAATATCATGATGGAACGGCTCGATACGGTAGTTTTCACTCTGGATACCACCAAAGCCACCGACCCAGGCGCCCGCTACCACCACAAAGATGAACAGGGCAATCCAGGCGGCCGCCGGCATGCTCAGAACCTCCAGTAAGGCCATTGGAACGAGGAAAGCCAAAGCCAGCACAAAGCCGGCAATGGCGCCACGCTCCACATACCTGGGCAGATCCGTTCGGTCCAGAATGGACGCGGTGTGCAACTGGTGGGTGTACAAGCCGGCTTCGTCCTTGCTGACAATGTGGAAGCGCCAGTCAGTGACGTCGTGCTCGTGAAGGTCGTCGGAGATTTCTTTTGCA
Source organism: Marinobacter sp. V34 (assembly GCF_055524115.1). Lineage (NCBI taxonomy): Bacteria > Pseudomonadati > Pseudomonadota > Gammaproteobacteria > Pseudomonadales > Marinobacteraceae > Marinobacter > Marinobacter sp. V34. Next base: position 168,815 of record NZ_JBUPZY010000002.1, read on the forward strand.
CTGTCAATCGAAGATACCAGATAGAATAAACGTATCATGGTGTTTCTCCTCTTTCGCCTGTGAATGAGGCGTTCTTCTACTGACAATTTAGTTCAAAATCCCCGACTTTACGTAATCTGGCCCTCTACCCTGTGCTTCAACCGGCTTTTTACTCGGTGGTGTTGTAGACGTAGGAAGACACCGTGCCATCTTCGTTGAATCGTACCACCAGGTCCGTTGTTTCGGCTTCACCGAAAGCAGACCAACGATACTTACCGTAGGTCCAAGTGCGCTTGCCATCTTCGATACCGGTGCGCCAAGGCTCGCCAAACATCTCCTGGATATCAGCGCGGGTGGTGTCGCCGATCTCGATCTGGTCAACGTTATGGGTAGCAAATTCCTGGCCGACGGTAGCGCAGCCAGCCATAACCAGAGTCACCGCGAGCAGGACAATGGCTGAAAGAGAACTAACAGGCTTCATGGTGTATCCCTTCTGTTGAGAACAAGACCATCAATCATACGGGTTTTGGTAACAGGTTAAATTACAGCCCGGACAGACACAAAAAAGCCCCGGTACTTTGCCGGGGCTCATCGTCAACGCCTTGCCTGATCAGAACAGCTTTGCCAGCGATTTCTTTGCAAATGGCTCCACCTCTCCGATACGGCCGTCCTTCACTTTCACCAGCCACTCCGGGTCCTGCAGCAGCGCCCGGCCCACGGCAATCAGCTCGAACTCGTTGTTGTTCATACGCTCAACCAGTTCGTCGATGCCGGACTGCTCCACGGCTTCCTTCTTGCTGGCAAAGGTGCCGCTGATAAAGTCCTCGGTCAGGCCTACGCTGCCAACCGACATGGTCGGTTTGCCGGACAGCTTCTGGGTCCAGCCTGCCAAATTCAGGTTCGAGCCCTCGAATTCCGGCTCCCAGAAACGGCGCGTGGAGGCGTGAAAAATATCCACTCCGGCGTCCACCAGCGGTTTCAGGAACTGTTCCAGTTCCTCGGGTGTATTCACCAGCTTCGCTTCGTAATCCTGCTGTTTCCACTGAGAGAAACGCAGCATGATGGGGAAGTCCGGGCCTACACGATGACGGACCGCCTCAACGATCTCGACGACGAAACGCAGGCGGTTTTCCATGCTGCCGCCGTACTCGTCATCACGCTGATTGGTGCCTTCCCACAGAAACTGATCCAACAAATAGCCGTGGGCGCCGTGAATCTCTACACCGTCAAAGCCCAATGCCTTGGCATCCTGGGCACCATCCGCAAACGCCGTGATGACGTCGTCAATATCGTCCTTGCTCATCGCCTTGCCGTTAGGCTTGCCGGGGGCAAACAGGCCGGACGGACTGTAACCGGGGACCGATGGGTCTGGCTCCGTGCCTTCCTTACGCACGGCACCGACGTGCCACAACTGAGGGAAGATGGCGCCGCCAGCCTCATGAACCGCATCGACAACCTCTTTCCACCCGGCAAGGGCTGTGTCCCCATGGAAGAACGGCACATTCGGATAGCCATTGGCACCGGGGTGATTCACGGTGGTGCCTTCAGTAATCAGCAAACCAACGCCACCTTCGGCACGGCGGCGGTAATAGTCCACCACCTCCTGGCTTGGGGCATTACCCGGCGAGAAATTTCGGGTCATCGGGGCCATCGCCACGCGATTGCGCAGGGTCAGGTTGTGGAGTTCAAAGGGTTCAAACAAAGGGCCAAGATTCATGCTCATGGTAGATCGCAACCTTACTAATCTGGTTTTAAAATGCAACCCTATTAGGTACACTCCGAAACATGGCCAGAAAACGTTTTGATGATTCCAACTGCTCCGTCGCCCGCGCCCTCAATGAGGTAGGTGACTGGTGGTCTCTGCTTGTCGTGCTGCACGCGATGTATGGCACCCGCCGCTTTGTGGACTTCCAGCAGGAGCTGGGTATTGCCCGCAACATTCTTTGCGACCGGCTGGCAAGGCTGGTGGACAACGAGGTATTGAAGAAGGTGGATGTGGGCGAGCATGGCTCACGATTCGAGTACCGGCTAACCGAAAAAGGCCGGGACCTGTTTCCGATCGTTATCGCCCTTCGCCAGTGGGGCGACAAATGGAACCCCGCGCCAGATCAAACACCACTGGACCTGAGGGACCGCGAAACCGGGCGCGCCATTTTACCGGTTGAGGTTCAGAATGCGGATGGCAGGCCTCTCACTGTGCGTGACGTGTTCGTGCCGGAAGGTGATGACACCAGCGCCGAACACAAGACACACAACAGCGAAAAGTCAGCCTGACCCAATCTCCAAACGGGGCCCTGGAGCCCCGTTTTCTATGGAGAAGGCAGAATTAGGCGTTTTCGCGCTGGGGTGAGCGCCTTGCCTGACCACCGTTGCCATTCTGGCTACGGCCGCCACTGCGACCACCCGGCTTGCCGCCAAAGCTGCGGCCATTTCCGCCGGGCTTACCATTGCCACCACCGTTACCGCCGCGACCGCGGGCCCGGCTGGGATCTGCCTTGGCTTTTGGCTTCAATGGCAGGTTGTTCTTGGGCTCGAAACCCTCAACAGACTTGCGCGGCAACTGCTTCTTGATCAGCCGTTCGATTCCAGCAAGCATCTTGCCCTCGTCGGCGCTGACCAGCGACAGTGCATGGCCGCTTTCACCGGCACGACCGGTACGGCCAATGCGGTGAACATAGTCTTCCGGCACGTTCGGCAGTTCGAAGTTCACCACCTGGGGCAGCTGTTTGATGTCCAGGCCACGGGCTGCGATGTCGGTTGCGACCAGTACACGCACTTCACCCTGTTTGAAATCAGCCAGGGCGCGGGTACGAGCACCCTGTGACTTGTTGCCATGGATCGCCGCAGCGGTAATACCGTCACGCTCCAGCTTCTGGGTCAGGCGGTTGGCACCGTGTTTGGTACGGGTGAACACCAGCACCTGCTCCCAGCCATTGTCCCGCACGAGCTTGCTCAGCAAGGCGGTTTTCTGGCTCTGATCAACCGGATAGACCGACTGCTTGATGCTTTCCGCAGCGGTGTTTCGGGCTGCCACTTCCACCTGTACCGGGTTATCCAGCAGGCCTTCGGCCAGGGTGCGGATTTCATTGGAGAAGGTGGCGGAGAACAACAGGTTCTGGCGCTTGGCGGGCAACAGCGCAAGAATCTTGCGGATGTCGCGGATAAAGCCCATGTCCAGCATGCGGTCGGCTTCGTCCAGCACCAGAATTTCCACTTCATTAAAACGAACCGCATTCTGCTGGTACAGGTCCATCAGACGGCCGGGTGTCGCCACCAGCACATCCAGTCCCTTGCGCAGCTTCATCATCTGCGGATTGATTTTTACACCACCGAAAACCACAGCGGACTTGGTGGGCATGTATCGGCTGTAAAGGGCGACACTGTCGTGAACCTGAGCAGCCAGCTCGCGGGTAGGCGCAAGAATAAGAACGCGTGGGCCCTTACCGGTGCGGGGGTTCTCCGCCAAGCGCTGCAGCAATGGCAGGGTAAACCCTGCCGTTTTACCGGTACCCGTCTGGGCAGCCGCCATAACGTCCCTGCCGGAAAGCACGGCGGGAATGGCCTTGGCCTGGATAGGTGATGGGGTTTCGTAACCCTGGTCGGTAGTGGCACGGACCAGTTGCTCGGACAAACCGAGTGAAGAAAAACTCATAGTGGATCAACTCTTGATTATTCTGCCTCCACGAACACCGTTCTGGGCGAATGCGGGCAGATGCCATGATGATTCATGGAATATAAAGACGACTACAGTCACGCTCCATTAACGGGGTGACGTCCTCTGACAGGTCGTATGGATGGTTCGCACGGGGCTTGAAGCCTTAAACTGCGGAAATCCCTAGAGGCAGGATGCTGGGCACACTAACAGAGTGATCCGGGAATAGCTATAAGGAACTTTCCCGGGCATGAATGGATGACCGGTGCCCGGTCAGGGATAACCCTGCCTGAATTGACAGGGTTATCAGACCGTGATTAACGCACACCGTCCCGGCGTAACGCAGCCGGCGTGTATTCGCGGGAGCGACGCTCGGTACCATACTGGTAAGGCTCGTCTTCCTCGTTGGTCAGCCCCATCACCAGATAGCGCCCTGACAACAGGTCATACAGGGTTTCAAAGGCATAGGCCGGAATGTTGGCATCGTAGATCTGCATCGCATGCGCTTCGGCAACACGCCACAGATTGCCACGACCGTCGTAGTGATCCACCGCTGCAATCTGCCAGGTATCCTCATCAATGTAGAAATCCCGCTTGCCGTAGACATGTCGCTCACCATCCTTGAGTGTCGCTGTTACATGCCAGACCCGGTGCAACTCATAACGCGTGAGGCCCTGGTCGACATGGCCGGGCTTTATGATGTCGTCATAGCTCAGGCTCTCGTCGGTCAGGCGATAGGAATTGTACGGAATGTACAGTTCCTTCTTGCCTTTGAGTTCCCAGTTGTAACGGTCTGGCGCGCCATTGTAGAGGTCCAGGTTGTCAGACGTGCGCTGACCATCCGCTGCGGTACCCGGCCCATCGTAGGCCACATTGGGAGCACGGCGAACACGACGCTGCCCGGAGTTGTACAGCCATGCGCGGCGGGGCTCCTTAACCTGGTTGATGGTCTCATGCACCAGCAGTACGTTGCCGGCGAGGCGAGACGGAGCGGTGATGGCCTGCTTGAAATAGAACATCACGTTGGGATCTTCGCTCGGATCGAAATCTTCCAGAGCCACCCGCTCGGTAAACGACTCGGTAAACCGGACCGGACTGAAATCGCCGCTTGGCTGCGGTGTTACCTGCGCCACATTGCGGGTAAAGGAACCACCGCGGTAGCGGGTAATATGGTTGAAGATCACCTCAAGACCATTTTGGGGCATTGGAAACGGGGTCGCTGTCTTATAGTTCTTGAGGCCGTTCCCGCTTTCCACCAGCTCCACTTCGGTTGCGTTGGCCTTGGTCTTCTCCAGCACCTTGGCGGGATAGGTCGCCGTTCTCCTGGTCTGGTAGACCGGCATAAAATAATCGTCGTACGTCTTGATCATCGCTATCTGGCCAGGCGTCAGGTTATCCGCGTACTGGTCTACGTTGCTCTGATCGATACGGAACAGCTCCTTGTCATTGGGGAAGGGGTCCACGTATCGGCCGTCGCCCTGGTAAGCACCCGGCGCCTGAAGCAGCCCCCCGTCCCAGGCAGGAATTTCGTCGCCATTACCGGACTTCTCGGCGCCCATCGGCGTGAGCGTGTCTCCCAGTTTGGCGGCCTCCTGGGCAGACACCGCTGCGCCGGCTGATGCGGAATACAGAATCGAGAATGTTAATGCACTATAAAGCAGATTTTTTCGATTAATCATGTGTTACTCCTCGGTTTTCAGACAATGGTTCAAAATGAATAGGACACTGAGGCCGACACGAAATCCCGGTCATTGATGACGTTGTAATCACCACCGAAATAATTGGTGTAACTCAGGTTGGCTTTGTAGGCGTTTTGATAGGTGGCTTCGACGGCCAGGCCCAGTGACTTGTTACCTTCCTGGAAGTTGCCCCCGGGATCGGGTGCGTACCCCTTTACGTCGTGAGAGAAAAAGAGCCGGGGGCGCAAGTTGACGCCGGCGACGGCATCCGGATAGTCCCAGACAAACAGCGTCCGATAGCCCCAGGAAAAGGACGTGGTAAACCCATCACCTCCACAGTTGCTGGGATTGATGTTCAAACGCGGGTCACTGTCTGTGCCCTGGCTGCAGTAATCACCGGTAAAGTTGTCACCTTCCAGCGGCACCGGCCCCACACCGTAGATGCCCGACCGCCCGTAACGAGCTTCGGAGGTGCTGGGCAGATCGTGGATATAGGTGGCACCGACCTCACCTACAATAATAAAGCGGGCCGCGCCCATCACCCGATCGATAAAGTGAATAAAGGTCGCCTGGGCCTGGGAAACGTTGTAGCGGTCGTAGCCATCAACAGCCTTGCCGGCATAGTTGAAATTGGGATCCTTCTCGCGCTGGCGTTGCTCCAGCTTGCTCACCACCTGCCCATCCGGACCACGCTGTTGCAAGCCTCCGTAGATCAGCTCAAACGTGTTCCACTGGATGGGAAGGTTTGGCCGGAAGCTGTATTCCGCCCCCAGCGAAGTGCCCGTTGGCAGTGTGGTGTTGATACTGATGCCATAGAGATCAATGTCTTCCGGATACTCGATGAAATAGCTGGGAAACCTGGAGTTGGGCAGGTTGGGGTCGCTTTTCTGGTTTGCAGACGGGTCCGATGGGTTGTTGACCACACCGCTGATGTACGGAAGACGGCTGTGGTAACGGGTGTAGTAGAACCCCAGCTCGGCCCCCAGGTCGGTCAGATACCAACGCAACGCAGCACCGAACTGGTCCTTGTCCCCGGGCTCACGGTCGCCCAGGCGCGGCGACACGAATCCCTCTTCCAGCGCCTGGGAATCAGGCACCTGGCCCGCCAGCAATACCGGGCCACAGCCATCGGCCGCCACGTCGGCGGAGGAAAAATAGGTGCCACAGTCGTCAATCCTGAAGCTTTCCCAGTCGGTCTGAACAAACGCCTCCATGGTGATTTCAGGCGTCAGGCCAACGGACGTGTACAACATCTCGACGGGCAGGAGTACGTCTTTCAATTCCGCCCCCGGTGCACGAAACGCGGGAACGTCGATCGGGTTGACCGCGTTGATACCGCCCAGGATGAACGTGCTTTCGCCCCAGTTCACCACCTGACGGCCGTAACGGATCGACACCGGCGTATCGCCGAAGTACCAGTCCGTAAACACGTAGGCGTCGAGAAGATCCACACCGGAAGCGTTATCTTTGGCCTCATCATTCAATTCACGTCGCTGGCCGACCGGGTCCTTGGCGCGACGGTTATCCTTCAGTTCGTGGTCGTAATAATAGGTGCCTCGCACCAGCGCCCCGACCCGCGTCAGCGTGTCACTGTCGGGGGTGTAGTCCAGGAACAGTTCACTACGACCACGCAGGATCTGGGAATACGGCTCGTTCTTTTCAAAATTCAGGTTGCCGTCATCGAAGTTGTTGGACGAGGCGCCGGTGTTACTGAATGCGAATTCCGGGCCCAGGTTGCCCTGGGAGATCAGATCTTTGTCCTGATCTTCCAACCGATAGGCAATCCCCGCGGTAAGCGTTGTTGAGAGCGAGGCGTCGATCTCGTAGATGTCAAAATCGAATGCCATCGCCGGGGCTGTGGATACGATGGCGCCGATAGCCAGCGCCAGGCGTTTACGGTCTCGGTTTGTTGTTGTCATTGGTCTGTAGCTCCAGTTTTTCAGGCAAAGCTTCCCCATTGATGGAGAGATTCGCCATCGACATACACGTGTTTATCGGGAACGGGCGCTCCGGGATATCCGAAGCGCTGGTTGTCTGGCCGTTGGGTTTCTAGATCAGGCCGCCACCAATCAAGCCGTCATCGCCATCACCTCCATCACCCCCACCATCTCCGCCGCTGTCCGGCTCGCTGCCAGGATCGGTGTTGCCCTCGGCAGAACAGTCCGTACCGGAGGTATCGGCATCCTTTACGACACAGGGGTTACTGACAGAAACGGTGCCATCGCTGAACAGCTCCAGCATCTGCGCGATCATCTCGTCGAAAACCGCACGTGACGAAAAGGCATCCGCCGCTTTCTGACCGGCAGACACGGGGTTGCCATGTGACCCTTCCAGATAGCGGGTTATGGCGGGTAGGCCACTTGCCAGCGGAGTCGATTCAGCCCCCATACCCGCAGCCAGGGGATCCGTACCCGCCAGAGGTGCGCGCTCACTACTGATCACAAATCCGGTTTCCGGAACCGTGGTTTCAAGGGGCCCCGTGGCGTAAAGCAGATCATCCGCGGCATTGGGAATCGTGTCGTCAGTTGGGCGTTCAGGGTCATCATCAACACCAGCGATTTCAGTCAGCAACGTGTTGGTGTTCTGATAAAAGCCGGCATAGGCGACAGGGTCTGCCGAATCCAGCTGCGACTGGAACACATTAAAGTAGATGTTGAGTTCCGTACGTCCCTGCGCCAGCACGCCATCAGAGGCGGCGTCCAGCACCGGCAGAAGCTGTGGTGCCAGTGACCGCGAGTTTTCGAACAGACGTGTGAACTGACCGCCGGTGTTCAGCAGATTCGAGGCCAGAACCGGGCTGAGATTGGAGTTGCCCGCAGCACTCGCTGCATTGTTAACCGGTGGGAAGGCCGCGCCACCCATGCCACTGAGCGAGTGGCTCAGGAAATAGACCCGGCTCGGATCAATGCTCAGGTCCTGGGCACAATCGCCGGCGGCCTGACACGCGCTGATGGCGTCCTCGATCGCCTGCAACGAGGCGTTCACGTTAAGCAGGTCGAGGGTGCCCTGGCGCATGTTGTCACGGGTATTGGCATAGTTAGTGAAATTCAGATATAGGCTTCCCGATTCGGGCTCCTGCAGTTCGCCCGCCGGTACCGGGTTAAGGTCCGCGTCAGCGGCGAAGCCAAAGTGACGCTCGACGGCGTCCGCCGAAGAACCATCCTGAGTGGTGATGGGATTAAGACCAACAACGCCTTCTCCGAAAATACCGTGCAGCGGCTGGTCGATACCGATGGTGACGAAGCAGTCAAAGGTATTGCCAGGGTCCGCGCAGGACAATCCGGCAGCGGTCGCCAGAGGGAGGATCGCCGAACGGTCGGTGGTCACGGCATGCTGGTAGATAATCACCGGAAAACCATTTGCCGGGGTCTGCGGAGCAATCAAGGCCTGGTTGGTGTCGGGCGCGGCAACCACAATGGGAACCGTTGTTTCACCGGACTTTTCAGCAAACGGGAAGCGATAGGTCACGCGATCCGAGGGCGCCTGATCGAGTGACTCTTCGGCACTGAAGTCCGCCGGGAGCCAACTGGCCGAGCGTAGGGGTGAACCATCCGTCGCCTCAGGCACGCCCTGAAAATACGGCAGGGTAATCTCGCCCTCATAGACATGGATATTAAGAGGGGTGCCCTGAACTTCCTGAGCCAATGCCGGATTTATCTCACCGCCGTCGCGCTGGTTGAACATTCTTACTGTTCGTGGCTTCGGAGCATCGATAAGGCTGTCAGCGGCGGTTGCAAGCGCCTGCGCTTCACCCTCGTTGTCGGTGACAGTATCGACGGCCAGTGCCGTTGCGGCCTGCAGAGCATAGGCGACTCTGCGGTCCGCCTGATCATTGCTGACAAGGTCCTGATATTGAACGACCATACCAGCGTCCCGGGCGTCACTGAGCAGGCCGGCAAGCTCGGCGTCATAAAGGCGGAAACTTGTGTCCGTCAGCGTTGTATAGATTTCATCGTTGATGTTCTGCTGTTCCGCCGTCGCGTCCCCCTCCAGCGGCTGTTGAGTCAGGTTGTAGAATCCGGAGACCAACTGCTGGAGCCCTTCCTGTCGGGCAGCAATACCCAGGCTGTTGCGGAAGAACGTCACCGGGGCAGTGTTCGCCAACAGCACGTCGTCTACCGCCGTTGTTGTTATCGTTGTGGAAAACACAACATCGTCAAACGTCTTTGAGAATCCAGCGACGGAAAACACACGCTTGAACTCAAAATAATCGGAGGCGAGTCGGCGGGCCGGTAGCAACGCCTCACGGAACGGCTCAAACGCAGCATTGGAAAGCACCGCTTCCGGGTCTGCCACCGTCTGGTAGGTCGGCGCACCCACAAGCGGGTCACCGTTGGTGTCCACAATGTCATCGGTAATGGCCAGGGCGTACCGGGTTTTCTCAGCCAGTGGCTTGATCGGCACAATCCGGATCATATTGTTCTGGCCGCCATCGATATCCAGCAGCTCAACCCTGAGCCTGTCCTCAACCAGGGCATCGAAAATCGCATCCGCTTCGGCGGCATTGCCGCTTTCCTCAAGCGCCAGTGCCCGCCGGTACTGAACCGCCGACGAAATTCCAGCGACCTCTCCGGAGGCCTGACGAAGGCTGTCGCCACCGGCATATTCCAGGGGAATCAGGAACACATTCTGATCCGGGTTGGGAACAACCTCGCCCTCCACGGAAACAAAGTCACGTGCATCAAGTGTCTGCTGGCTGTCCAGGCCGCCGCTGATCTTGACATCAATGGGTGCCAGTACTGAATTTCCATCGAGAAAACCAATGCCCGTGGTCACCGGGTTGGCAGGATCACTGCCGTTCAGCATGGTGCCGTCGTCAACGTCACTGAGATAGAAAAGGGAATCGCTTGGAATCGGGAATTGAGTATTCAGCGGATCGAATAACGGATGGGTTCCCCGTTCCACTCGTGGATTGGTAATCGTGTAATCCGGGTCCGCGTTTTTTGTTGTCTGGCTGCTGCTTTCAAAACAACCCGTCAGGCTGACCGACAATATGACCATCGACATCAGTCGCGTTTGGCGCATGAACATACTTGTTTACCTCTGTACGTTTTTTTGTAGTTCGAGACTCGTCCTGTGTCTTTCGGCCTAACACGGAAGTCTAATTGCGGTGGTTCCAAAAAATTTTTCCCCAATAGCCGACGAATCGCAAAAGGAAGGGCTAACTGGTTCTTGTAGCGAGAAATTTGTCTCGAACAAAAGGCAATAATGATGGTATGTTCAGAACCTGGCATCCGAACACCTACAAGAATGGCCTGAGGAAGGGGCACCCGCCATACCGTGCCAACCACAGACCGAGGGAATCAGATTGGCTTTGCTCCCATTTCGTTCGTCGTCGTCAAAGCGATTTGACCGGCTGATTCTGCCTTACATGAAAGGCATGTATATTTTCGCCTACCGCCTGACTGGCCAGAAACAGGACGCAGAGGATCTGGTGCAGGATGTCGTGGTCAAGTTGTACCCCCGCCTGGACGAACTGGAGAACGTGCAACAACCCCAGCCATGGCTCAACCGTGTGTTGTACCGACACTTTGTTGACCTCACCCGAAAACAATCCAGCCAACGGGAAATTAACGTCAGTACACTGGTCGCAGCGGAAAGCCAGACCGCCTTTATAGAATCCCTCGGCGAGGCAAGCCCGGATGCGTCCGCAGGTATTGACCAAACGCGCATTGGCGATACCGTCAAGCGGTTACTGAACACCCTGCCACCAGACCAACGAACCCTGTTACTGCTTCACGACGCGGATGGTTGGCGTCAGGAGGACATTGCGACGGTTCTGGATGTGCCTGTCGGTACGATAAAATCACGCCTGCATCGCAGCAGAGCGTTTATGCGCGAACGGTTGAAAAAACAAATGGAACCTTTCGAAAAGCAACAACGTGAAGGGTGAAGAGGTGAATGCCATGACGTGTCGTCAGTTCCATCAGGAGGTCGACAGCCTGGTTCGCGGCGATCTTCCGCTGCATGAACAGGAAGCCCTCCAAGCTCACGCATCGACGTGTGCCAGTTGCTCAGAACTCTGGGAGGATGAACAACGCCTGCAAAAAGGCATCATGGCCCAGGCTGCTCCGGAACCCAACGACGATTTTGAATCCCGGATCCGTGCAATCGCACTCGCTGGCGAGACACCTCGGAGTTCCACGTTACGCAAGACATCACTCTGGGCATCATCAATTGCCGCCGTTCTGGCCCTCGGCATCTTTATCGGTATGCAGATTGGCCCGGCAGATACCGGAATGCCCAGCAACGACATCGCTGACGCGACCGGGCAGACAGCAACAGAACCGTTTTCTGAACCCGGAAGTGGAACGGAACTGAAAACCGTCAGGCTAGCGTTCAATTCCCGCAGGGCGATGGACAATGTAACCCTGACCCTGGAACTGCCGCCCAATGCAGAACTGGCACCATTCCCGGGGCGCCAGACCATTAGCTGGACGGTAGATCTCAAGCAAGGCGATAACGTACTGGCGCTACCCATCAACGTTCTGTTCCCGGGGTCAGGCGAATTAGTGGCTCACCTGGACGATGGAACCCGGCGCAAAACGTTCAGCACAGCCATTCCAGGAAACACGGAGCCTTCATCATGAAAAGACCTATTCATATACGCTGGCTTGCTCCGGCCATACTCGGACTTCTGCTTGCAACACCGGCTCTGTCCTGGGCTCAGGACGATCTCGATGTCACCATGAGAATGGTTGCAGACGATCAGGCACTGGATGACTCCTTTGTGCAACAGCTTGAGCTTCCGGAGTCCGTAGACGAGCCCGTCGGAACAAACGGGTTCGGTGATATGCAAACGGATTCGGATGACTTCGCTACCGATACCCGGGAAGACATGCTGGATATTGAAAGCACTCTCTCCGAACAGTCACGGGAATCTCGTGACGCGCTCGGCGTCGAACTGCCTGGCGAGATCATCCAAGACGAACCAGAACTGGATCTGCCAGGCATCGAGGACCCTGGACTGGACCTGCCAGGCACCGGCGATACGGATCTGGACCTTTTGAACGACAATGGCCTGAATCTGGAGGAGGCCGGACAGCAGTAGATTCGATACAGGCGTTACATCTAATCCCTTCGGGACTGGCGCTCGCCCGTCCAATGGCTGTTATACTCTGAGTCCGAATTCAGACTATTCCGGAGAGAGTATTTGCGCCGCCTTCTGACCATCGCACTGGTGTTGTGTCTTGCGCTGTCAACTGCCCATGCTCAGGAGAAGACATCCGAGGCCAAGGCGCTCTTCCGTGCGGGCATCCAGGCTTTTAACGCCGGTGACATGGACGAAGCTCGCCGCTTTCTTGAATCTGCCGCCTCGAAAGGGTTGAGCTCTCGCTCACTCAATTACAATCTTGGTGTTGTCTATTACAAACTCGGGCTGTACGAGGAAGCCGAGCAAACCTTCCGGACCCTTATCCCCACCCGGCAAAAAGCGCTTGCCTACTACAACATCGGGCTGACCGCCCTGGCCCGTGAAAACCAGGACTCTGCAACCAAAGCGTTCCAGAACGTGCTTGCATCCGACGCCGATGACAACCTGGTATCGCTCGCCACCCGTCAACTTGAGCGCCTTGAGCCAACGGTGTACACGGCTTCACCTCGAAAACGCTGGGCGGGCCTGATTTCCGTAGCTGGTGGGTATGAGGACAACGTTGCGCTGTTTCCGGATACCGCGCCCAAAAAACTCGACAGTGGCTTTGTGGAAACCCTGGCGGCTGCCTCCTATTACCTCTATGGCAATTCTTCGGCAGGACTGCGTTCGGACATCAAGTTTTTTTCACGCCAGTACCCTTCCGAACACACATTTGACCTGCAGGTGATTCAGGCTGGTGCAAAATGGGTTCAGAAAATCGCCCCGGGAACGATCAGTGTCGGCCTTGGCGGCGACTATATCTGGCAGGATCAGCGATCAAGAGAACGCCGCGCTCGCCTGACGGCCGGCATAACCACCCTCGACTGCCCGGGCCCCGGTGCGAGATGCCTCGTCAGAGCAGAGGGCATCCAGGTCTTTCCGTTGCCCGGATTCGACGCCTATCGAGGCCAGATGTACCGGCTTGATGCCCACTACCGTCTCCGGCCCGGGAACTGGACAGCGGAACTCAAATACCGGGCTGACTACAATGACCGGGACAATCTGGATACCGGAAACGAGTTCTTCAGTGTGTCACCCGAGCGACATGGCCTTGATGCAGGCATTGAGTACGATCTGACCGACCACTTGAGTATCGAAGCCGGGGCCGGCTTTCGCTTCAGTTACTATCGTACGCCACACCAGTTGATTGTTGCCGAGGGCAGACAAACGATACGTCGTGAAGACAAGCGTCATACGATGTCCGTTGGCACCACGTATCGTTTCTCCCGTCGTACGTCTCTCAGCCTGGATCTGGACCGCACCGACAACAACAGCAATATTGATCGCTACAGTTACGACCGCCATACCGTTACCGCCAGCCTGGCCGTCGGATTCTGATACCAGCCAACAAATAGGCGTGCAAGACGGGAATCAGTACGGGTTATTCCGTTGCGGCTTTTGCGAAACCGGCCAGCGCCCCCTCTATCTTTTCGATAACCTGATCACAGCCTTCAATATCGTGACGCTGTTTCAGATACTCCGGGTCGTTATAGCCTAACCAGACCGTTCCCTCACTGTCTTCCCAGACCAGCGCTTTCTGTGGCAAATCAATGGCCACGCTCTGGGCGCATTGCATCAAAGGCGTCCCCACCTTTGGATTGCCGAAAATCACCACCTCGGTTGGTCGCAATTCCAGCCCCACCTTGCTGGCACCTTCGGTGTGGCTAATGCGGTTCATCACCGTCATGCCTTTGGCCTTGAGGGTAGACACCAATTTATCCGCCGTCATTGCAACGCTGTGGTTGCTCTGTGTCGCTATCATGCCCTCAGCGCCAATCACGGTAAACGGTAAAGCCAGCAGGGCGGCAAGAACAGGGATTCGAGTCCAGGCTTTCATTGCGCATCTCCTTGGGTATTCAGGTCTCCCAAGCATAGGTGAGTTGGACTAGGCTTGCACACACCATTCAAATCAAAGTGATATGATTCAAACAGGAGTACGTAGAATCCCCTATGACGCCATCAATCAAAAATAACGAGGTCTTAATGACTCATGCGCTGAAGGGAGCCATGCTTCCTCTTATCTTCGTTCTGGCCGGCTGTAGCCAGGGCGACTCTGACTCTGCATCTGCCAGCAAACCAACTGAACAACTCGCGCCACCAGAAGAAACCGGCGTGTTGGAAGTCGCCACCCGCAACGGCGCCACTACCTACTATCTCGACCGCCACCAGAATCCCATTGGCCCAGAATTCAGCCTGGTGTCGCTTTTTGCGGTGAGCAAAGGCTGGACCGTCAACTGGACCATGCACGATTCAACGGCCGAGGTTCTGCAGGCACTGGAATCCGGCAACACACACCTGGCAGCCGCCGGGCTGACGCATCTGCCATCACGAACGGAACGGTTCACACGCGGGCCCGCGCACACAGAAATCACTGAGCAGTTGGTGTGTCATCGCGACATGCGGCCTATGCCCAGAAAACCGGAAAGCATGCCTGAAGTCGGCATTGCAGTCACTGCAGACTCGAGCTACGTGGAAACACTGAACAAGCTCGCCAGCGAGCACAAAGGGATCACGTTCACCGAAGATGACAGCAGGACGACCGAAGTCCTGCTGTCCGAAGTGGCTGAACAGGACATTGACTGCACCGTGGCAGACTCCAACATTGTTCAGGTCATGCGACGCCACTTCCCGCATCTGGAAGTGGCCATGAACCTCACCCAGGGCAATAACCTGGGCTGGTACCTGCCAGCCGGTTCCGACGAACTGGCAGGGGCGACACGGGAATGGATGAACAGCACCGACGGTGACGAAGCCATCGGCTATATCGAGAGCCGCTATTACGCGTACATCGGCGAATTCGATTTCGTCGACCTGCGCGCCTTGAACCGCCGAATAGATGACCGACTTCCTGACTTTATCGACCGCTTCGCCGAAGCCGAAATCACAACCGGAATGCCGGCAGACTTGCTGGCGGCGCTGTCTTATCAGGAGTCGCACTGGGACCCGGCCGCAGTGTCACCTACCGGCGTACGCGGGATCATGATGCTGACCCGAAACACAGCCGAGTCTCTTGGCGTCATGGACCGCCTGAACCCAGCGGCCGCCATTGATGGCGGGGCACGCTACCTGGCGGATCGCCATCGCCGGCTACCGGATACCATTCCCGAGCCCGACCGCACCTTCCTCGCGCTTGCCAGCTACAACATCGGCCGCGGCCACTTGTTGGACGCCCGCCAGCTCGCGCGGGAACTGGGCAAAAACCCCGATTCCTGGGACGATATGAAAGAAGTCCTGCCG
The DNA here is from genome assembly GCF_055524115.1 of Marinobacter sp. V34. NCBI lineage: Bacteria > Pseudomonadati > Pseudomonadota > Gammaproteobacteria > Pseudomonadales > Marinobacteraceae > Marinobacter > Marinobacter sp. V34. The sequence goes on from NZ_JBUPZY010000002.1 coordinate 184,494, forward strand.
TTAAAAGCCGACAAGCGCTACTACCCGAGTACCCGCTACGGATACGCCCGTGGCTACGAACCAGTACACTATGTACAGCGCATCCGGAACTACCGTGATGTGATCAGCTCAGCGTTCGACTAACTTTGCGACGAAACGGAATGACCAATGAAACGATGGACATTACTACTTGCCCTTCCTCTAATGCTGCTGATCGCCGGCCAGGCGGCGGGGCAATCGGAGCCGATCAAAGTCGGCATCACCACTGTGCCACCCTTTGTTATGGAAACTGACAGCGGCGAGTGGGAAGGCATCAGCATAGACCTGTGGCGCCAGGTCGCCGATGGCCTTGATCAGGAATACACCTTCGTTCCCCTGCCCTTCAGTGAGCTTCTGGCACAAGTCGAAAACGGGCAGATTGATGTGGCGGTGGGCGCTCTCACCATGACCGCCGAACGGGAAGCAGCGTTCGACTTCACCCATCCCTTCTACCAGACAGGCTTGTCCATCGCGGTACCTCCAGCGCCGGAGCAGGGGCTGCTCGCCAGCCTCCGCGCGCTGATCAGCTGGCAGTTTATGAGCGTAATCATCGCCCTGGGCGGCTTGCTATTGGCCGTAGGGTTTGTGCTGTGGCTGTTTGAACGCCGACGCAACCCGGAACAATTCGGCGGCACCGCAGCACAGGGCATCGGCTCAAGCTTCTGGTGGGCGGCGGTAACGATGACCACCGTCGGCTATGGAGACAAGGCTCCGGTGTCTGTGGCGGGAAGGATTATCGCATTGGTATGGATGTTTGCCGGATTGATCATGGTGGCGAGTTTTACCGCTGCAATTACCTCATCACTTACGGTTAGCAACCTGCAATACCAGATCAAGGGCCCCGAGGACCTGAATCGCGCCAACGTGGCGACCATCGCCGACACTGCCAGCGAGCAGTATCTGCGTGACCAGCGCATCCGTCATGAACTCTACCCTGACCTGACCAGCGCCATGCTCTCGGTTGCCAGTGGTGAAACCGATGCGGTGGTGTATGACAGGGCCCTGCTGCAATACCGAAACCTGCAACTGGGTGATCAAAGGCTGACGGTGCTGCCAGGCATTTTCCAGCAACAACTTTATGGTCTGGCCCTCCCTTCCGGAAGCTCACTGCGTGGGCCTGTGTCAGAGCAGATACTGGGGGCCACCGAATCCTCGGGCTGGAACGACGTTCTGCAGCGCTACCTGGGCCGCGAGTAGCACCGGCCTTGGCCCGGAGGAATCAATACACCTTGGCACACCCTTCGGGCCGGGTTTTGAAGCGTTTATGCAGCCATAGGTACTGATCAGGCTGATCACGGACGGTGTCTTCGATATAGCGGCTCCAGGCTTCCGTGTCTGTCTGCTTGCACTCGCCAAACCCCTCCTGGATTGGCGAGAAGATCACCCGATAGCGTCCGTCAGGCATGCGCAGGTGGCTCACACAGATCACCGAGGCGCCGGACACCCGCGCAATGTAGCTGGGAGAGGTAATACACCCGGCCTCAGTGCCGAAGAACGGCACGAAAAGCTCAGTCTTCTTGCCAAAATCCTGATCGCAGGCAAACCAGACCTCACCTCCTTTTTTGAGGAACGACACCATTGGCCTCAGTTCACGCTTGGTAAACGGCCGGATTCCGAAATGACGGCGGCGGCCATTTTCAATCATCCTATCAATAACCGGGTTATTATTGGGGCGATACATATAACCCGGTTTTTTCAGGTGACAGGCAATCAGCGGCAAAGCGAAATCGAAGATGCTGTAATGTCCGCCAATCAGCAGTACACCGTTCCCCTTGGCCTGAGCTTCTTTCAGGTGCTCCAGCCCCTGTACTTCCGCCGCTTCGCAAAAACCCGACATATCTCGCCACCAGGCATGGATGCTTTCGAGGAAACCACGGGTACAGGCCACGAAGTTATCCCGCACCAACTGCTCACGGGCAGCGTCATCAAGCTCAGGAAAGCACGTGGCAATATTGGTATTGGCAACCTTGGCCCGGGATGTCAGCTTGCGTTCAAGGAAGCAGCCCAGTCGCCGGCCAACACGCTGTTTGGCCGACATAGGCAACAGAGCAAGCAGATAGAGGCTAAAAACCAAGGACCACGAGGGCCATAGAGCCGGATGCCACAGCGGCATATTCTTCTTTTTCTTGGGGCCGGACATACATCATTGCCTGTTCAAAAGCGGACCACGAGACTGCCACATTTCGCGTCAGATTTGTAGTTGCCATTGTGAATGTCCAGGCTATATCACACCCTCAGGAGCCGAACAGGGCTGAACGCAATGGTCCCATGAAGCCACGCTTTGGCTTGGCTCCCTGAACCGGGCGGCGGCCATCGAACTCCAGGTAACCATCCTCGATGGGATCAAACCTCATGGTTTTTACATCCTCCAGATAATTCTGGCTGACCCGCCAGGGGCCGTGGGTTCCCTGTCTCGGCAACTTGTCGTCCGCCCGGCGGATATAGCCGGAATCCAACCCACCCATCATGGTGTCATCAGCGCGACTGTCGCCGTTGTCCCGGGGCACACAGACCTTCTGCCCCTGCCTGTCCATATGGTTGAACAGGCGGCACAGGTACTCAGCCGCGATATCGGCTTTGAGGGTCCAGGAGATGTTGGTATACCCGAAAATCATGCCGGCGTTGGGTATACCCTCCACCATCACGTTCTTGTAGATCACTTTGTCCCGTAGCGTGACCGGCTGACCATCCACCACCAGGTCCATTCCGCCCAACATCTGAATATCCAACCCAGTCGCCGGAATGATGATGTCGGCCTCCAGTTCCTTTCCGGATTTCAGCAGGATACCGTTCTCGGTGAAGCGTTCGATATGGTCCGTCTCTACCGACGCCTTGCCAGCTTTGATCGACTCAAACAGATCGCCATCCTTTACTACGCACAGGCGCTGATCCCAGGGGTTATAGCTGGGTGAAAAGTGGCGCATATCGACTTTGCCATCCAGTTGCCGGCGCACCATGGCCAGGAACAGCCGCCGCATGGCTTTGGGATTCTTGCGGGAACGATTGAACAGCAACCGTGCGATGCTGACGTTACGGGCACGGGTCAGCCGATAGGCGACTTTGGAGGGCAAAACCTTCTGAAGGCCCTGCGCCACTGCATCCCGTGAGGGAAGCGGCATCAGATAGGTGGGCGAGCGCTGCAACATGGTAATGTGCGCGGTGTCCTCCGCCATCGTCGGCACCAGGGTGATGGCCGTGGCGCCACTGCCAATCACCACCACACGCTTGCCTGCGTAGTCCAGGTTCTCTGGCCAGTGCTGCGGGTGCACAATCTGCCCACCAAAATCAGCCTCGCCAGGGAAGTCAGGCTTATAGCCGGCATCGTAGTTGTAATACCCTGTGCAGCCCACCAAAAAGTCGGCGGTAAAGGTAACCGTTTCGCCCGTGGCTTCCTTACGGGCCGTCAGTGTCCAGCACTTGTCTGTACCTGACCACTCAGCAGAGACAACCGCCAGACCATACTGAATATGTTGTTCAACGTTGTTTTCCCTGGCCGTATCGTGAACGTACTGCTTGATCGACGGACCATCCGCCAACACCTTCCCCCCCGTCCACGGGCGGAAGTTGTAACCAAAGGTGTACATGTCGGAATCGGAACGAATACCCGGGTAGCGGAACAGATCCCAGGTGCCGCCAAGGGACTCACGGCGCTCAATGATGGTGAAAGACTTGCCCGGGCACTCTCGCTTGAGGTGACAGGCCATGCCAATACCGGATACCCCGGCGCCGACAATCAGTACGTCTACATGTTGTTCGCTCATAACCACCCTGGCGGCCTCTGCCGTTGTTTTATCAACATTTCAGCGCGAGTCAACACGCCAACAAGGTGAGAATAGCCCAGGTAGGAAAACGCCGAAATTGGCCTCACACGATGAATTCGGCGCCGTTTCGGTCAGTTTTGTCCGCTCGTTTGAGCCTGTTGCAGAATGCCTCAGTCCGGGCGCGGCACATTGAGAATGTCGCCCAGGGTGCCGTACTCGCTGCCACCCAGCCGTGAAATCGGGTCGATGCCTTTGGCATCAATAATGTAACGCCCCTGGTCGTTAATGCTGGCAACTTGATCGTCCACAAATACCTTCTTGATATTGCCAAACACCAGCGACTGCGGGGTGTCGCCCATTTCGATAACCTCTCGCAGCTCGCAGTAAAGCGCCACCAGGCACCCTTCAACCCTGGGCATTGGCCAGCCTTCTTCCTGCACCAGCTTCATATCCAGCCGGTCCAGTTCAGACTGGCCGTGGTCCAGATGGCGGGACGACTCCGTCATGGCCTGAGCCTGATTACGGCTGCCGATGTGCACCACAAACTGCTTACGGGCCTCAATATTCACTCGCGTGTCCTTGAAGCTGCCATCGCTGGGCTTCTTGCCCACAGACACCATCAGGATCGGCGGCTTACCGGTGACCACGGTAAAGAACGAATACGGCGCCAGGTTGTAGTCATCCCCCGGATTCTGCGACAACACCCACGCCACCGGCCGCGGGATAACGGTCTGGGTGAGGATTGGGTGGATGTGCTGTGCCTCGATCGACTCAAGGTCTATAAGCATTTGTGTTTCCTTCATGCAGTGAAAAGCAGGGAAAGGAGCCTACCGAATAAGCAATGTACCGTAGCTGGCCTTGTCAGGGCTATTGCGACCTAGTTGTACGGAGTTACCGTGCGTATGGTGAAATTATGAGCATCGTCAGTGTAGACAAATTCAGAGACGACCTAAAAATCCCCTTAAAACAGGTAATTAATAGGCATGAATCTCTCAAAGTGACACGCCGTGTTGGAGAGGCTCTCAACTGACCGGTCAGGCCACTTCGGTCGACACCTGAAACTGCCCAGTCAGTCTTTGCAGCTTGGTGGCTGAGGCCTGGGTACGCTCGGAGCTGAGCGTCAACTGCTCGACAACCCCATTCATGATGGCGGCACTTTCAGCCACACCCGCAGTTTGGGTGCTTTGTTGACGATTGGTGTTCTCAATACCCGAAATGGCTCGGAACAACTTTTCCACCATGTCGTGCAGCGCCGAGTTATCGTCCGCTGCGGCCTCGACTTTGCGAAGTCGCTCCTCCATCTCGGACATGCCATCCTCCATCGTCACAACAGCCCGACGAGTTTCTTCCTGCACATTGTCCAACCGCTCGCCAATGTCTTTGGTGGCCTGGGCGGTTCGACTCGCCAGCTGCCGGACCTCATCGGCAACCACAGCAAAGCCCCTGCCAGATTCTCCCGCACGGGCGGCCTCAATGGCTGCGTTCAGCGCCAGAAGATTGGTCTGAGCCGCGATGTCATTGATCACCAGCGCTGTCTTGCTGATTTCCTCTGTGCGATCGTTGGCCGCCCGAATACATTCCGCCGAACGATTGATAACGTCCCGAATACTCTGGGTTTCCTTGCTAACCAGGGCAAACTGCTCCCGCGCCCGCTCCACCACATCCTCCATTCCCGAGCGCATTTCCTGCGCCGTGGTAGAAGCATTTCTGATCTCGTTCTCCTGTTCAGTGGCACCACGCACCATATCTTCAATGTGCGTCAGTACTTCACGAATCCGCTCGTCGGCCAGTTGGTTCTGGCTCATCAATTGATCGCTGGCCTGGCGGGAGTCCGCAGCCAGGGAAAGCACCTGGCCAACCATGCCATCAAGGCTGTCGATGAAACTGTTAATCCAGCGGGCCAGATCCCCGGTCTCGTCCCGACGCATTCGGGACAGGTCCATACGCTGGCGCAGGTTGCCTCCCCCTTCTGCAATATTTCTGATCACATCCGCCATGGTGCCCAACTTTTCCGAGAGAGGTTTAGCCGAAGATGCCCGAAACAGCATCACCGTGATCAAGGCGGCCAATGCATTCACGGTGCCTTCCAACCACAGGGGAACGCCACTCCAGGCGAGCCCAAAATTGATAGACCAGAGCAGCCCCATGAAGATGGCCAGGCGCGCTGACAGGCTCCAGGAGATAGAACGCCGGCGGTAGACCTCTTCGAGATCTCCCTCGCACATCATGCCCCACCGATCCGGTGAGCCAGGCATCTGAAACGTCACGCCCTTGCCGATTACCGGAATATGACGATAATCCGAGTAGCCTGGGTACTTCACGTAGAGATTCTCGCCCCTGGCGATGGTTTCCCGAACACCGGGATGCAGTTGCCCTGTGGCGGGGTCGGTGAAGCGAATTTCGAATTCGGTGTGTTCACGTACACCCACCGTGCCGAACCCCGTGCGAATGCCATCTTTCAGGTTGTCACCGTGGCTGAACGTGGCGTCTTCGAAGCGGGACCGTGAAAGCGCAGTCCCAGTCAGGATGGTGCTGTCGAACTTGCTGTCAATCATGAACAGGTAGTTGTCACCCGATTCCTCAAACACGTGCCCTGCTTCGCGCTGAATAAGGTCGCTCATCACGTCATTGGGAATACGTGCACAGATGGCCGCCTGACGCCCCTCGTTCAACGTCACGGGCTGGTAGAACATCAGAGTCACGGCATCATGGAAGCGAGAGGTCGTAGCCCCGAGAGCCAGGGTAACAGGGTCCTTGTGGGGGCCATGGAGAAAACGCGACCGGACCCCGGCCTCAACCGCTTTCTGGGGAAGGTCCCGTTTTCCGCGGCGCCCCGTTGCGGAGGACTCCAGCACGGCACCGTCCGCGTTCACCACGAAGAGTTCAGAGATCTCCCGGAGTCTGCCGGACGAGGCCTGGAGCATCTCCCTGACGCCCTCATCAGCCTGCCCGTCAAGCCGGGTTGCCAGTGTTTCTAGAAAGGACCACTTGTTATCCGCCCAGGCAATCAGAGCATCACGCCGTGTTCGGGCGATACTCTCGAAAATCTGTTCATTGGTGTCATACATATTCCTGTTCAGAAAACAGGACCAGCCCATGGCCAGCTTGCCCGTTGCGCCCCAAACCGGTAACCAGCTTCGCTCCGCACCGGTCAGTTTCATAGTTTCGCTTTTCAGGGTCATTTACGCCTCCTCCAATCCGTACACCAGGACCGCAAGGCACAATGCCGGTGCAGTCAAACCGGAACACACGGGCTTGTTGCAAGGTTCAGGCCGAATCAACCTGATGGCGCCAGGAAACCAATTATTCCGCTGAATGCCTGGACTCGGAAGATAGAGTTGGAAATGGGAAAATCACAGAATTGCGCCCTGCGAACGCACGACGATCAATCACAGGACAAGACATGCACCGTTTTGGGGCGCGGAACGGCGGCCACACATTCTAGGCCAAGGGGTCGCCGGCGTTCGTAGTCCGCTGGGTTGAACGGGTGTAAAAAAGCCCCCGAAACGGGGGCAAACACGTGACAGTGACTGTCGGTTTGGCACAGCCTTAGTGGCTGATCATCCAGGGTCGCATGGAGGGGAACATTTTCTTCCCGTCAGCGGTATAGAACAGCATCGACTTTCCGGGTTTTGGTGAGCCACAGCCACAGCTGCGGCTGTGCTCAGGGTCCTGCTCCCGGCGATCGGCGGTGGAGAACACCGGTTCGTGGCGGGACTTTTCGTTTCGGTCCTGGGCAGTGCGCCTGGCAGGGTCCATGTTTGCGATTTCCGGGGGTAGCACAATCACTCGTGGCGAAAGCACCTGGCAAGTGGGGCATGCCATCGGTTTTGCGCTGTCTTCTATCGTTGCCAGAGTGTGGAACAAACCGTGTTCCCGGCATTTGTAGTCGTATACGGGCATGGTGACTACTCCTTGTCTTTCGACAGAGGTACGTCCATTCCGCCACTGGTCATTTTCTTTGGACCCTCTGCGGATGGATTGATGTCAAAATCAAAGATGCCTGTGGGCAGCCAGAGTGTGGCGCAGGCGTTCGGAATATCGACCACGCCGCTGATATGGCCCTCTACCGGCGCGCAACCCAGAATCGCGTAGGCCTGGGCCCTGGAGTAGCCAAACTTGGTCATGTATTCGATGGCATTCAGGCAGGCCTGGCGATAGGCCACATGCACGTCCAGGTAATGCTGGCCACCGTCTTCATCAACCGAGATCCCTTCAAAGATCACGTAATCGTCGTAGCGGGGTTTGATCGGGCTGGGTTTGAACACCGGGTTCTTGATGCCGTATTTCTTAACGCCATCCTTGATCAGGTTCACCCGCAGGTGAATCCATCCAGCCATTTCGATGGCACCACAGAAGGTGATTTCGCCATCGCCCTGGCTGAAGTGCAAGTCGCCAACCGACAGGCCTGCACCATCCACGTAGACCGGAAAGTAAACCTTGGAACCGCGGGAAAGGTCTTTAATATCGCAGTTACCACCATGTTCCCGGGGCGGTACTGTGCGAGCGCCCTCAGCCCCGGCCGCTTTGGCGGCGTCGCCTTTCAGCTGGCCCATGTGGGCGGTATCTCCGTTGGGGAGGGTGGCCAGTTCCGGCACCCGCTCCGGGTCTGTCGCTACCAGTCCTGCTTCACGTTTGTTCCAGGTGTCCAGCAGATCCTTGGAGGGCAGGCAGCCTATCAGTCCCGGGTGAATCAGGCCGGCAAACTCTACGTTCGGAATGTGGCGCGATTTGGTGAACATGCCGTTGAAGTCCCAGATGCTTTTCTGGGCGTCCGGAAAGTGTTCGGTCAGGAAGCCGCCACCGTTCTGCTTGGAGAAAAAGCCGTTGAAGCCCCACTGGCTCTCTTCAAAAGTGCCAATGTCGAGAATATCCACTTCCAGCAAGTCGCCCGGTTCGGCGCCTTCCACCCCAATCGGGCCAGACAGGAAGTGCACCTGGCTGAGGTCCACATCCCGCACATCGTCGGCGCTGTCGTCATTCTTGATCTGGCCGCCGGTCCAGTCGTAGCACTCCACAATAAAGTCGTCACCAGGTTTGACGGTGGCAACGAGCGGAATATCCGGGTGCCAGCGGTTGTGGATTTTGTCGTTCTCATAGGCCGACTTGTTCAGATCAATCTTGATAATGGTTTCAGCCATAACGGGCGCTCCTTGGTGTTGGCTTGTACAATCAGGTAACGGTTTTACTATCCGAGATCCCACGCCCGGGAGGTATTCGCGAAATGCCCCCCATACCTACGTCATTCAACGTATTGGTGCACAGTGACGGTTGTGCCTTCCAGGCCAGCTTCAAAACGACGGCACTCCGGATACGCCAACAACGCACGGGCTACCGCTGGTTCCAGTCGTTGGCGAAAGGCTCTCAGCATTTCCCGGGCGCCATAGCGGGCATCGTAACCACGGCACAGTTCGGCCCGTAGCTCGGTCGATAGGGATAACGCTGCGTGCTTTTTGGTCAACCGATGATTAAGGCCTGCGAGTTCAATATCCAGCAGTGCCTCGAGCCAGTTGTCAGTAAGGCGGTTGAAGGTATGAATCTGGTCGATACGGTTCAGGAATTCGGGATCAAAATACCGGCGCAGGGCGGTGTCACGCAGGGAATCAGTCTTGCTGGATGATAACCCAAGCCAGCGGCGCCAACCCCGCTGGTATCGCTGTTCGTGTGCTTCTGCCTCCAGGGCACCGGCGTTGCTGGTCATGAAAATCAAGGTGTTGCGGAAATCAATCTCCCGATTACCGGAAGGGAACACTAGCCGGCCGGTATCCAGCACGTTCAGCAGGGTCCGGACCACCTCCTTGCTGGCCTTCTCGATTTCGTCGAACAGCACAATGCCGGGCTTGCTGAACGAGCCTTGCACCTTATCCAGATCAAACAGGCTGTGGCCTTCCTTGCTGCCTACATAGCCCGGAGGTGCGCCGGTAAGTGCGGCAGCATAATGCTCCTGGGCCAGGGTATTCATGTCGATGCGGCACAGGCCATCCCGGTTGCCATGGATGGCTTCGGCGATCAACCGCACGGTTTCAGTCTTACCCACCCCGGTGGGACCAAGAAACAGGTGCACCGCCAGCGGCCGGTTTTCCTCACCGATGTCGGCTTTCACCCGCACCAGCATGGATTCCATGGCGACCAGGGCATCGTCCTGGCCAACGATGTTTTCCCGCAGGCGGCACATGACGTCATCTGGCTCAAAGCGAAACCGGGAAGCACGAACCGGGCCTGAAGCGGCCCGGTTCTGTTCTATGGATTCCCGGTTGGCTTCCAGCCGTTCGTTGATAAACGGCATCAGCGACTCCCGACTTTAAGCGCCTGCAGATTTTTCTTTACCGTCGAATGGCAGGCCACCCACAGGACATTCAGCAGTGCCTACGGTTTTGCGAGTCATTGCCTCAACGTTCTCCTGTGCCTTTTGAGCGTCCATCACCCAGGTGCGGTAGAACTCGAATGGGCAGTCGGCCACGCCCTTGTCGCCGTCGCCGGAGTTGTGAACACCGGTGTAGCCCCGGTGCAGCAGCTTGAACAGGTGGTTCTGTGACTGGTCGTTTTGGCGGGCGTCGCGAATCTGGCTGATAGAAAGCTGGGCATACTGGATACCCATGTCTTCCTCACCACACTCACCCAGCGTGCGGCCATCAAAGCCAATAATGGCGGAGTGGCCGAAGTAGGAGTACACGCCATCAAAGCCGGAGGCGTTGGCCACAGCCACATAGCAGTTGTTGGCCCAGGCCATGCTCTTGGACATCATCACCTGTTGTTCCTTGGCCGGGTACATATAGCCCTGGCAGCGAACGATCAGTTCCGCCCCCTTCATGGCACAGTCCCGCCAGATTTCCGGGTAGTTGCCGTCATCGCAAATGATCAGGCTGATCTTCATACCCTTGGGGCCTTCGCTGACGTAAGTGGTGTCCCCCGGATACCAGCCTTCAATCGGGCACCAGGGCACACACTTACGGTACTTCTGAACAATCTCACCGTCATTATTGATGAGAATCAGTGTGTTGTAGGGCGCCTTGTTCGGATGATCCTCATGGCGTTCCCCGGTCAGGGAGAAGATGCCCCAGGTATTGGCTTCACGGCAGGCGGCAGAGAAGATGGCGGTTTCGTCGCCGGGAATGGTGGCAGCCGTCTCCATCATCTCGTCATTGTCGTACATGATGCCCATGGTGCTGTATTCCGGAAACACCACCAGGTCCATGCCGGGCAGGCCCACTTTCATACCCTTGATCATGTCGGCAATCTTGCGGGCGTTGTCCAACACCTCGGCTTTGGTATGCAACCGGGGCATCTTGTAGTTCACCACCGCCACACCGACGGTGTCGTTACTGCTGGAAATATCACCGTGTCTCATTAATCCGCTCCTCGTTAAACCGCCAGGTAACTGGCAATCTTTTCCTGGTCTGCTTCAGCCCTGCTCTCTTCGTGCACGATGGCTCCCTTCTCGATCACCAGAATCCGGTCCGCCGCGTCCATCACAAAGCTCAGCACCTGTTCAGAAACAACAATCGACAAACCGCGCTCATCGCGAATACGCCGTAGGGTTTGCGCAATTTCTTTGATGATATTGGGCTGAATGCCTTCGGTGGGTTCGTCGAGCAACAGCACCTTGGGCTGCGTAGCCAGTGCGCGGGCAATGGCGAGCTGTTGCTGCTGGCCGCCAGACAGGTTACCGCCGCGCCTGTTCTGCATTTCCTTCAGTACCGGAAACATCTCGTACAGATCCTCCGGCACCTTCTTTTCACCCACGGCGGACAGAGCCGTTTCAATGTTTTCCCTTACCGTAAGGGTTGGGAAAATCATCCGGCCCTGAGGCACAAAGCCGATGCCGGCCCTTACCCGTTGGAAGCTTTTCAGGTTGGAAAGGTTGGTGCCATCCAGGCTGACCTCACCGCCTTTGGTGGGTGTCATGCCCACCAGGGACTTCATCAGCGTGGTCTTACCCATGCCATTGCGGCCCACCACGGCCACAATCTCGTTTTTTCCCACCTCAAGGTTCAGGTCCCCGATGATGGTGCTTTGGCCATAGGCTACCGAATGATGTTTGACGCTTAGCATGTTCAGTGCCCCAGATAGACTTCGATGACTTTCGGGTCCGACTTCACGTGCTCAATGGACCCTTCCGAAAGAACCTTGCCCTGATGCATCACGGTCACCCGGTCGGCGATGTCGCCGACGAACTGCATGTCGTGCTCGATCACCAGTACCGTGTGGTCCTTGGTGATCACCCGGAGCAGTTCGGCGGTTTTCTTGCGCTCTGCCACCGACATTCCGGCCACCGGCTCATCCAGCATCAGCAGGTCCGGCTTCTGGATCAGCAGCATGCCGATCTCCAGCCACTGCTTCTGGCCATGGCTGAGCGAGGCCGCCGGTTCGTTCAGGGCGTCCGTCAGAAAGATGGTTTCTGCCACCTCTTCCACGGCTCCGATCACCGCCGTGTCCCGCTTGAAGGCCATCGCCCCCATCACGCTATGGCCCTGTGGATAGGACACCTCGAGGTTTTCAAACACGGTCAGATCCTCGAACACCGACGGTGTCTGGAACTTCCGGCCCACGCCCGAATGAACGATCTGGTGTTCCTTGAGTCTGGTCAGCTCCTTGCCGGCAAATTTGATAGACCCGGCGGTGGCCTTGGTTTTGCCGCAGATCAGATCGAGAACGGTGGTTTTGCCGGCGCCATTGGGACCGATAATGACCCGGATTTCCTTGGGATCGAGGTAGAAAGACAGGTCATCCACGGCCTTGAAACCGTCGAATGATACGGTCAGGCCCTCAACCGCCAGCAGGAAATCCGTGCCTTTGCTTTTGGCTGCACTCATCACGATTTCTCCGGGCTGTAGGTAGTGATCATCGGATCGTAATCGTCGGCTTTTTCCGCACTCGGCTTGGTGGCCGCAGGCGCGGAGGCGGTTTTGGGCTCAGGCTTACTGCGCTTGAAAAGGCGGTCTTCCAGGGGCATGACGTAGCTGCGGTAGAGCCCGGCGAGGCCGTTCGGGAAAGCCAGCACCACACCAATAAACAGCGCGCCCATAGCGAAGGGCCAGAGTTCCGGGAAGGACTCGGAGAAACCACTCTTGGCGGCGTTCACCAGCAAAGCGCCGTAAACCGCGCCAAGAATTGACAGCCGACCGCCAAGGGCGCAGAAGATCACCATCTCGATGGAAGCTACAATGCCGATGAACGATGGCGACATGAAGCCCACGATCAGGGTGAACATCGCGCCCCCGATTCCCGCGAAGGCTGCCGCCAGGCAGAACACGAAAATCTTGAAGGCGGCGACGTCGTAGCCCGAGAAGCGTACCCGCATTTCCTGGGCATTCATGGCCACCAGAATGCGTCCCAGTTTCCGGTTCTGGACAAGCCGTGCCGCGAACAGACAAAGGAACAGCATTCCGACGCAGACGAAGTACAGGGTGGTCCGTGCCTCATCGGTGCGGATATCCCAGCCCTTCAGGGTCTGCAGGTCGGTAATGCCGTTTACGCCCCCGGTGTACCCCTGTTGTCCGATAATCAGGATGGTCAGGATTGCGGCTATGGCCTGGGTGATGATGGCAAAGTACACGCCGCCCACACGGCGGGTGAACATGGCAAAACCAATCACGAACGCCAGCAGAACGGGCACGCCAATAACCGCGATCAACGTGAACGAGAAACTGTGGAACGGTTCCCAGAACCACGGCAGCTCGGTGAGTTGGTTCCAGTCCATGAAATCCGGAATGCCCGGGGTGGACTGGATTGCCGTGGCCTCTGGCGTGGAGGCTTCCAGCTTCAGGAACATCGCCATGCAATAGCCACCCAGGCCGAAGAACACGCCCTGGCCCAGGCTGAGGATGCCGGCTTTACCCCAGCACATCACCAGTCCGATCGCCACAAAGGCGTATGTCAGGTACTTACCCACCATGTTCAGCCGGAACGGGTCCAGCGCCAGCGGCAGGATGACAACCAGCAGAAACGCCAGCGCCAGGTAATACAGGCCCTCGCGGGAGCCGAACCATTTCAGGGGGGATGAACTCTTCATGACAATCTCCTAGCGACGGACCTTGAGGGCCATGAGTCCTTCTGGACGCAGCATCAGAATGCCGACGACAACCAGCAGGGTGAGTACCTTGGCCATGGAACCACTCAGGAAAAATTCCATGGTGGACTGGGCCTGGGAAATGCCGAAGGCGGAAATAATGGTGCCAATCAGGCTTTGGGCGCCGCCGAAGACCACCACCAGGAAGGTATCGACAATGTAGGCCTGGCCGGACGACGGCCCGGTGGAGCCGATCATGGTGAACGCAGCGCCAGCAATTCCGGCGATACCGCAGCCGAGGGCAAAGGTGGCGCGGTCAATACCAGCACTGTTGATGCCGACAGCCTCAGCCATAGGGCGGTTCTGAACCACAGCCCGCACGTTCTTGCCCCAGCCGGAGCGGTACATGAGCAGGTAAACGGCGACTGCAATGGAGAGCGCGATAATCATCACGAACAAGCCGTTGATCGGCAGTTCCACCAAATCGGTCACCTGGAAGGCGCCCATCATCCATTCGGGAAGGTCAACGCCCACTTCCCGGGCACCAAAGATGGAGCGGTAGGCCTGCTGCATGATCAGGCTCAGACCCCAGGTGGCCAACAAAGTATCGAGTGGACGGTGGTAGAGATGCCGTATCATCAGCCACTCAACGAGTGCCCCCAAGACGGCGCAGATCAGAAAGGCCAGAATGATGGCGAAAAAGAAGTAACCGCCAAACAGTCCGGGCAGGTAGGACTGGAAAAAACCCGACGTCAGGTAGGTTGTGTAGGCACCGAGGATCATGAATTCCCCGTGGGCCATATTGATCACCCCCATCTGACCAAAGATGATGGCCAGGCCCATTGCCATCAGTACGAACACTGAAAACAGGGAGAGCCCGGCAAACCCCTGCATGGCAAATATCGACATCAATTCACTGCTGGTGTAGCCATCGAACATGACCCTTCTCCCCTTCAAACCAACATGCTTTGCGTTGCGGAGGCGATGAAGGCCGGCGCGCGGTGGCGCCGGCCAATCTGTTTTACTGGTAACCTTCCGGGAACGGGTCTGGCTCCATCAGCTCTTCAGTTTCGTGAACCACCTTGTACTGACCATCAACCTGGGCCTGGCCAATCCGGGTTTTGGACCAAAGGTGGTGGTTTTCGTGGATGCGTACGTAGCCTTCCGGTGCCTTGGTGAACTCGATGCCAGCGAACTCTTCGCGAATCTTGTCGATGTCGAAAGAGCCGGCCTTTTCAACCGCCGCTTTCCACAACCATGGGCCGAGGTAGGCGGCCTGGGTGACGTCGCCGATGACCATGTCATCGCCGTAGGTTTCCTTGAAGGCCGCAACAAACTCATTGTTGTTGGGGTTGTCCAGGCTCTGGAAGTACTTCATGGAGGCGTAGATACCTTCCACGTTGTCACCGCCGATACCGCGGATTTCGTCCTCGGTTACGGAGATGGTCAGCAGCAGCGGCTTCTCGTCGGTGAAATCAACACCGGCGGCTTTCATCTGCTTGTAGAAGGCCACGTTGGAACCGCCCACCACGGACGCGAAGATCACATCGGGCTTCTTGAGCTTGATCTTGTTGATGACTGAATTGAACTGGGTGTGCCCCAATGGGTAGTACTCTTCACCCACAACTTTTAGACCCAGCTTATCGATGTGCTTTCGGGCGATTTTGTTAGAAGTTCGTGGCCAGATGTAGTCGGATCCGAGCAGATAGAAACTTTTGGCGCCCTTTTCCTTTACCGCCCAGTCGATACCCGCAAGAATCTGCTGGGTGGCTTCCTGGCCGGTGTAAACCACGTTAGGGGACTGCTCAAGACCTTCATAGAAGGTGGGGTAATACAGCATGCCGTTGTACTGCTCAATGACCGGCAGGATGGCCTTGCGTGACGCAGAAGTCCACGCTCCAAAGATCGCGGCCACGTTATCCTGACGCAGAAGCTTGCGGGACTTTTCGGCAAACGTCGGCCAGTCGCTGGCGCCGTCTTCCTGAACAAATTCTATCTGGCGCCCCAGAACGCCGCCGGACTCGTTAATCTGTTCAATCGCCAGCTTTTCCGCCTGCACCGAGCCAATCTCACTGATTGCCATGGTGCCGGTGATGGAGTGCAGTATACCAACCGTCACGGTGTCATCCGTCACCGCCAGATCGGTTGTATTGACGTCTGCCGTACTGGGTGTCGCCGCTTGCGCGGAGGTAGCCAGCATAACGGACGCCGCCAGTGTCATCAGACTCTTTCTAAACCCCAGCCTCTTGCCAGGCGATCGTACGCTGGCGTTTGTATCTGTCGTACCCATGGTGATTCCTCGCAGTGTTTGAAATCCGGTACCGCGCTTTTCATCGAAAGCACAGCGTCCACATCAAACATTCTGCTTGCGCCCCTTAAGGGAACCCATTCGGCAATCACCCCAGCGCACTACGTCATTTGACGCATTCCTGATTCCGGCAATACAGGCTAAAACGCGGGTACACGATTTATATGTGTCCGCTTTTCCTTGCGTTCCTGTCCATGGCACGAAAATTGTTGGTGTTTTCAGGTCCGGTGGACCGCGCCACGCAACCGCACTTATTTCGGGCACTCCTTATTCAGCGACACAGGCAACACAACGATGGCCGCACGACAAAGCATTTTCCGTGTAAGGCGCAATTACAATCAGTGGGTGGCCAACCAGACGCTCGAAGACTACGCCTTGCGGTTTACCGCGAAGAGTGCACGGCGATGGTCCGCCGCCCGCGTTACTAATACGGCTCTGGGAGCGATTTCCTTTCTGGCGTTGGAAGCCATCGGTGGGGCCATCACTATCCACTATGGATTCAACAACGCGGTCGCAGCCATCTGCGCCGTGGCGCTGATCATCTTTCTGACGGCGATACCCATCAGCTACTACGCCGCTCGCTATGGTGTTGATATAGACCTGCTTACCCGCGGCGCTGGCTTCGGCTACATCGGCTCCACCATCACCTCGCTGATCTACGCCTCGTTTACGTTTATCTTCTTCGCGATTGAAGCGGCAATCATGGCCATGGCGCTGGAGCTGCTGCTGGATATACCGTTGGTGATCGGGTATCTCGTTTGTTCGGTGGTGATTATTCCCCTGGTCACCCACGGCATAACCGCCATCAGCAAGTTCCAGCTCTGGACCCAACCGGCGTGGATTGTGCTGCAGTTGCTGCCGTTCGTTTTCATCATCTACATGGATGCCGGTTCGGTGTCGGACTGGACGCAGTTTGAGGGCGCTGCCCCCAATCAGGGCGGGGAGTTCAATCTGCTGCTTTTTGGGGCAGCGTCGGCCGTGGTGTTCTCGCTGATTGCACAGATCGGCGAACAAGTCGATTTCCTGCGTTTTGTGCCTGAACCTGAGCAAGGTCAACGTTTGCGGTGGTGGACGGCGGTCATGTCCGGTGGACCCGGATGGATCGTCCTTGGTGCATTAAAAATCCTGGCGGGCTCGTTCCTGGCTGTGCTGGCCCTGAACCATGGTGTGTCGGCGTCGGACGCCTCCGACCCCACCCGCATGTACATGGTGGCATTCGGCTATCTCTCATCGTCACCGGAAGTGGCGCTGGCCATCGCGGGCATTTTCGTCGTTCTTTGCCAGGTCAAAATCAACGTCACTAATGCCTATGCAGGATCCATTGCCTGGTCGAATTTTTTCTCACGCCTGACCCACAGCCATCCGGGCCGGGTGGTGTGGCTGGTCTTCAACGTGACCATCGCTTTGCTGGTGATGGAGTTGGGTGTCTATCGCGCCCTGGAAGAGACTCTGGGCTTCTACGGCATCGTGGCGGTGGCATGGGTGGGCACTCTGGTGGCCGATCTGGTAATCAATAAACCACTGGGCTTCAGCCCGAAGCACATCGAGTTCAAGCGGGCACACCTGTACGACATCAACCCCGTTGGTGTCGGCGCCATGATACTGGCCTCGGTCATTGGCATGGTGTGCCACGGTGGTGCCTTGGGCGAGATTGCCCAGGCTCTGTCGCATTTTATTACTCTGGGCGCGGCATTGGTAATCGCCCCTCTCATTGCGTGGCAGACCGGAGGGCGCTTCTACACCGCTCGACCGTTCGTCCCCATCGCCACTGACAGACAACTCGTTGGCTGCTGCATCTGCGAATATGAGTTCGAGCCGGAAGACGTGACCGGCTGCCCGGCCTACGCCGGCAATATCTGCTCGCTGTGCTGTTCGCTGGATGCACGCTGTGGCGATTTCTGTAAACCCGGTGCAGGTTATCGACATCAGCTGCAGCAGTTTTTTGGCCTGTTTATTCCCGCGTCAGTCCTCTCAAAACTACATTCGCGCATTGGCCACTTCCTGACGTTGTTGTTCCTGATCAACGGTCTGTCCGGGCTGCTTCTGGCACTGATATACGCCAAGACACCGGTGAATTCGGCCACCGAAGCCATGCTGCTGTCGATCACCCTGTGGAAGGTGTTCTTCGTGCTGATCATTATCACCGGCGTGGTGTGCTGGCTGTTTGTGCTGGCCCATGAAAGCCGCGTGGTGGCCGAGGAGGAGTCCCAGCGACAGACCCGCCTTCTGACCGAGGAGATTGTGGCCCACGAGCGTACGGATCAGGCCCTGCAACAGGCCAAGGAGCACGCGGAAGCGGCCAATGGCGCAAAGAGCCGATACCTGACTGGCATCAGCCACGAGCTGCGCTCACCGCTGAACGCAATCCTGGGTTACGCCCAACTGATGGAAAACGACACCGCTATCCCGGACAACCGCAAGGACGCACTGGGTGTCATACGTCGCAGCGGTGAGTATCTGGCAGACCTGATCGAAGGCCTGCTGGACATCTCCAAGATCGAAGCAGGGCGGCTGGACCTGCACCGCGACGAGGTGCGTATTGACCTGCTGCTGGAGCAACTGGTGCACATGTTCCGGCTGCAAGCGGAAGAGAAAGGGCTGGCCTTCAGTTACCACGGCCCTAACCGCTTACCGGAACTGGTGACCACAGATGAAAAGCGCCTGCGGCAGATACTCATCAACCTGCTGTCCAATGCGCTCAAATACACCGACAACGGCAGCATTTCGTTAACTCTGAAATATCGCAGCCAGGTGGCCGAGTTCACGATAAAGGATACCGGCGAAGGCATCGCCAAAGAGAACATCGAGCGCATATTCCGGCCTTTCGAGCGTATACGTACCCCCGGACAAAATCGCACCGGGACCGGGCTCGGGCTTACCATCACCCGACTATTGACCGAAATTATGGGCGGCGATCTCTCGGTAGAGAGCACACCAGGAGAAGGCAGTACCTTCCGCGTCAGCCTGATGCTGTCCAGCCTGCATACCTCCCGCCCGGAATCCATGACGTCTCCAGCGCGGCGCATTTATGGCTATAAAGGCCCGCGACGCAAGATCATGGTGGTGGATGACGAGTCCTCCCACCGCCAGGTAATCCGCGCCATGCTGGCTCCCCTGGGGTTTGAGATTGTCGACATTGGCAACTCCCTGGCGGTGGCGGATGCCATCGACAACAGCCATCCTGACCTGCTGTTACTTGATGTCTCCATGCCCGGTTGCAGCGGCTGGGATATCCTTACGCAATTGCGAAGCAACAACCATCAGGTGCCCGTGGTCATGGTATCGGCTGACGCCAGCGAAGGACGCAACCGGCTGGAATCACCCACCCTGCATAACGGCTATATCATCAAGCCCGTGCGCCTGAACCTGCTGCTGGACCACATCGCCCGGCTGCTTAACCTCGACTGGCGCTTCGAAAAAAGCCCGGAACCACTGGCAGCCACCACTACGCGCGAATCGGAAACGCTGATCCTGCCTGCGGATGAACATCGTGCCGCGCTGGTGGGGCTGGCCACCATCGGCCACAAAAAAGGACTTCTTGAGGCACTGCACGGACTCCATTACCGGAGCGAGGCAGATCCGGTGTTTATAGAAGAACTCGTGAAGCTCACCAACGACTTCCAGTTCGAAAAAATCATTGATTTGATCAAGGTGAAGGAACATGAACACACCTGAAGCCCGAAAGACGGTCGTTATGGTGGTGGATGATGCAGTCGACTGCATTCGCATGATCAACGACGCCCTGGAAGGTGCCGGCATGACGGTATTGATCGCACTGGAAGGCAGCCAGGCCCTGACCATCAGCCAGAACATCACCCCGGACATCGTGCTGATGGACGCCATCATGCCCAACATGGACGGCTTCGAAACCTGCCGTCGGCTGAAGCAGAATCCGGACTTCGCAAATACCCCCATCATTTTCATGACCGGCCTCAGCGATACCGAACACGTGGTGATGGGCCTTAAATGCGGCGGCGTGGACTACGTCACCAAACCCATCAACACTACCGAGCTGATGGCCCGCATGCAGGTACACCTGACCAACGCCCGCATGGCACACAGCGCTCGGGCCGCACTGGATACCGCCGGACAGAACCTGTTTGCCGTGGACCGTAACGGAGTCATTCTGTGGACAACCCCCCAGGTTCATCAGCGGCTCATTGGCGGCGGCTCGAATAACCTCGAACTGCTGACCAAAAACCTGGCCACCTGGTTGAGTCACAATCCGGAGAACGGCCACAGCCTTACGCTGGATTTCCTGCCCGAGCTCCACGCGGTGGAATTCCTCACCCTGGTCGACCAAAGAGAATACCTGTTGCGCCTGCAAGAGGTGCAGAAGCCCAGCGAGGCTACTGGTGCGCTGCGGGCGCGCTTCAGCCTGACCGGACGGGAGTCCGATGTGCTGTTGTGGATCGCCAATGGCAAAACCAACCGCGAGATCGGACAGATACTGGAAATGAGCCCACGCACGGTAAACAAGCACCTGGAGCAGGTATTTCGCAAACTGGGTGTGGAAAACCGCACGTCGGCCGCTGCTGCCGCCATCAAATGTCTGGCGCGAACCTGACCACTACAGGCAACAAAAGGGGCGTAGCCGCAGGGAGGAGCCTTACCCGTTCCACACCGGATAAGATGAGCTCATCTTCCTGCCGAGGCCAACCCTATGAACAAACCCATCGTCATCATCGGCGGCGCATCGCTGGACACCATCATTCAGCTCGATGCCCTGCCAACCCCAAAACCGCAAACCCTGTGGCCCCGGAGCAGCTACAGATCCGTGGGCAGTACCGGTGCCGGCAAGGCGCTGAACCTTGCAGCGCTGGGGCGCAGGGTGTTCCTGCATTCGCTACTGGGGCGGGACACGGAAGCCGATCAGGTGCGCCACGCCCTGAAAAAGCCTGGCATCGAACTGCTTGCTGAAATCACCGACACACCGACAGAGCAGCACGTAAACCTGATGGACCCTCACGGCGGGCGGGTTTCCCTGTTTGTGCAGCCACCGGCTGACCCAAATGCAGTGGATTGGGTACCGGTGGCGTCCGTGATCGCAGACAGTGAGCTGGTGGTGGTCAACATCCTGAGTTACACCAAGCCTGCGCTGGCAGTGGCGATACAGGCAGATAAGCCGATATGGACCGACCTGCACGACTACGACGGTCGAAACCCCCACCATCAGCCCTTTATCGATGCCGCGAATGTGATTTTCCTGTCCAGCGACAACCTGCCGGATTATCGCAGTTTCATGAAAAAGATGATCGATGATGGCAAGGAGTTGGTGGTATGCACCCATGGTGCAGAAGGCGCGAGCCTGTTTAGCCGGGACGAGGGATGGCTGGAACAGCCCGCGCTTCCGGTCAGCGGGGTGCAGGATACCAATGGGGCTGGTGACGCCTTTTTCAGTGGCTTTCTGTGCGGCCACCTTGGCGGCGAAAATCTGCAAACGTGTCTTCAGCTTGGGGCGGTCTGTGGCGCGCTCTGCGTGACCTCGCGGTCACTGGCTTCGGAAAACCTGAGCCTTCAACAACTTCATGACCATTTACGTGAAGGCGGCTGGTAGTTTTTCAGAGCGGATACCAGAGCGTCGGGCTGGTCTTCCACGATCACCATGTCGGCATACTCCGGTTTCAGGAAGCCGGCGCCAGACATCGTGCGGATGAAGGCCAGCAGCTCATTGTAGTAACCATCCACGTTGTAAAATGCACAAGGCTTACTGTGGTAACCAAGTTGACCCCAGGTCCAGGCCTCGAAGATTTCATCCATAGTGCCCGGCCCGCCGGGTAGCGCCACAAAAGCGTCGGCCATATCTGCCATCAGCGCCTTGCGCTCGTGCATGCTGCTCACCACATCCAGGCGGGTCAGGCCCTGATGGGCCAGCTCGCGGTCGCGAAGAGATTCGGGTATAACACCGTAAACGTCCCGGCCGCCGGCCAGTACGGCATCGGCAACCACGCCCATCAGGCCCACCTTGCCACCCCCGAACACAAGATCCATACCCTGGCTGGCCATATACTGCCCAAACGCTCCGGCGGCTTGGGCAAAACGTTCGTCATTTCCCCGGCTGGAGCCACAGAAGACAGCAATTTTCATGACGGAGTCCTATAACGCGTTCGTGGTTTGATCGGATGAGTAATATACTCTCAGATAGTGGCCAAGGACCGCCAGCGTCTTAAATTGGAACAATCGACAAGCACAAAATAGGGCCATCACCATTAAGCTGTTCAACACCCTCAAAAGCCGACTGATCCTTCTGTTCGGTGGGCTGATACTCGCCACCACCGCCGTTGGTACCTGGCTCGCTTCCAATCTGGCGGTAGAGGAATTGCGCAAGTCCACCAGCCGAAACCTTCAGGAAGTGGCCGTGCAGCTGAGGGACAAAATCGAGATTGATCTCCACGAGCGCTACAGCGACCTGAGCATTGCCGCCGCCATCGCCAGTCAATCCATTGCTGGCGATCAAGCCGTCAGTGTACCGTCTCTCCTCAACGCACTTCAGGACACCTTCCCGAGCTACGCCTGGATCGGGCTGGTATCCCCGGAGGGCACCGTCATTACCAGCACAGACAACCTGCTACAGGGTGTGAACGTTTCAGCACGCCCCTGGTTTCGTGAAGCCTCCAAAGGACCGTTCCTCGGAGACGCTCACCTCGCGGTGTTACTGGAATCGAAGCTCGATAATCCATCCTCAACTCCACTGCGGTTTGTGGATATTGCTGTGCCGCTGTTTCGGCAAGATGGCGACCTGATGGGCGTTCTTGGTGCGCACCTTTACCTGGACTGGGTGGCGTCCATTGGCCAGTCCTTGCTGGCCCCGCTGCAGGAACGCCTGCAGGCAGAACTCGTCGTGGCCGATCACCAAGGCACCATCCTGATTGGGCCAACAGGCAGCGTAGGTAAAGCCATATCGGATTCACTGGCGGATGTGGCAAGCCGCAACCCATCCGGCTACGTGACGGATTCGATGGTCGCTGACGGGGGCCCCAATGAACAGACAGAGTACCTGATCGGTTTCAGCCGCCTGCGTGATCGTGAGGAATACGCCAGTTTCGACTGGCGGGTGTTGGTACGAAAGCCCGCTAAAGAGGCTTTTGCTCCGGCCAATAATCTTCGCCAGACGTTGATAGCCACGGGTTTTGTTATCTCGCTTATCCTGATCCTGTTTGCATCTCTCGCCGCCCGCTGGATTACCCGGCCCTTGCTCAAGATGACCGAGGAAGCCAGAAACCTGGACCCGGATCAACCTTCCACTCTGATAAAGCAAAGAGACGACTACAAGGAGGTGAAAACACTATCCTCCACTCTCAGATACCTGATCCTGAGCCTGACCGAAAAAACCCGGGAGATGAACGAACTCAATACCACCCTGGAATATCGTGTCGAGGAGCGAACGCGGGAACTGGAGAACACCAACACCCTGCTGGAGGATGAGATTGTACAGAGGGACGCCATGCGCAGGGAGCGAGAAGCGCTGATTCAAAAGCTCGAGGAAACCGTTCGTACCGACGCCCTCACGGGCCTGAAGAACCGGAGGCATTATTTTGAGCTGGGACAGACGGCCGTCAAAAAAGCCGTCCGTTCAGGGTCGCCATTGTCTGCGATCATGTTCGACGCAGACCATTTCAAGAAGGTGAACGACACTCACGGCCACGGCGTGGGCGACAAGGCACTGGTCCACCTCAGCAAGCTGGCACTTGAAGCGCTCCGGGATATCGACGTTGTTGCCCGTGTAGGTGGAGAGGAGTTTGCAGTGCTTCTGGAGAACACGGACGAGGCGGGCGCAGAAGAAGTCGCCGAACGCCTGAGATACCTCATTGAGAACAACCCGCTGCCGCTTGAGAGAGGTCACTTGCCCTTGACGATCAGTGCGGGCGTTGCCACCTTCTGGCCGGACAAGTCCGATAATCTGGATACCCTGCTACTCTACGCCGACCGGGCGCTGTACCAGGCCAAGGCTGGCGGTCGAAACCGGGTTTGCCTCTATTCTACGATTCAGCACACCGCCCGCGACTGACGTTTCGCAACCAACACGGAACCGTTTTCCATGAAGACCGTTTTTTCCCCACTGCACAATCGTCGTACCGCCATGACTGAACTGGACGGTGGCATTCTTATTGCGCCCCACGAGAAACCGTCCCGGGCGGAAACCATACTGGGCCGGGTCAAACAGGAACAACTGGGTGACGTGCTTCCGCCAGACGACTTCGGCCTTGAGCCGATTCTGCGCGTGCATACGCCGGATTACGTGAGTTTCCTCCAGACCTGCTGGGAGGATTGGGAAGCCGAGTGTAAACCCGGAGAGGCCATTCCCGCCGTCTGGCCGGGCCGGGGTATGCGAGCGAGGGTACCGAAAGACATCGACGGCCGCCTGGGTTACTACAGCTTTGCCGCCGAAACCTCTATCACCGAGGGCACCTGGGACGCCGCCTGCGCCTCGGCAAACGTCGCACTGACCGCTCAGGCGCTGGTGGCCAACGGGGAGCCTGCCGCGTTTGCACTGTGCCGTCCACCTGGACATCATGCCCATGCCGACCTGTTCGGAGGCTACTGCTTTTTCAATAACGCAGCTATTTCTGCCCAGGCATTTCGCGACCAGGGCGCCAAACGCGTGGCAATACTGGACGTCGACTTCCATCACGGCAACGGCACCCAGGCCATTTTCTACCAGCGCAATGATGTACTGACCATCAGCCTCCACGGCGACCCGGACCTGGTGTTTCCTCATTTCCTGGGGTTTGAGGATGAAACCGGAGAAGGTGACGGGGAAGGCTATAACCAGAATCTGGTTTATCCTCCTGGCACGCCCTTCAAGGTCTGGCGCGAAGGCCTGGAAACCGCATGCCGGCGAATTGCAGAATACCAACCCGATGCACTGGTGATCGCCCTGGGGGTGGACACGTTCGAGGAGGACCCGATTTCCTTCTTCAAGCTGACGTCTGCGGACTACCTGTTGATGGGGGAGCGGCTGGCGAAACTGAACCTGCCGACCCTGTTTACCATGGAAGGCGGCTACGATGTGGACGCCATTGGCGTGAACGTGGTGAACGTACTGAAAGGCTTTGAACGCGGCCGGCTATGAGTCGGGCTCGTTCAATTTGGCGAAGGCTTCGGGATAACGTTGCTTCATCCGTGCCAGCCGGAAGATGGTGATGAAATTAGTCACCACCACCATCCCTTCCGCCAGCGTACCACCAACGGAACCAATGAGCAGGTTGTTCAGCATCCAGCAGATCGCAGCCGCCGCCAGCGTTAACCGCATGGGAATGCCGCGCAGCATGAACATGCCGACGGTGCCAAACATCGCCGCGCCAATGGCGAAGAAGTCGACGGGCGTGCGCCAGGTCAATGCCGCTGCCACTATGTTTACCGCAAGCACCGCCAGCATGACTTTCCAGTTACCCAGGTATCGCCGGGCCAGCATGATGCGGCCGATCACCAACAAACTCAGCACCGCCGCCGTCCAACTGCCGAACAGGGCAAACTGAAGTGCGAAGGCCACATTCGCGGAGATCAGCAACACCATCAAGCGGTCGTCCCGCTTGCTGGCAAAGCCGACAATGCAGAAGCCCAGCGCGACCAGGCTGACCATCTGGCCCGCCATCTCAGTCAGACTCATCCCCTCAAACATCAAGAGCAGGTCTGCCTGGCATTCGGTTTCCGCGGCGAACCCGGATCACCGCCTGCGATAATCCGGGTCGGTCCAGCACTGGGGCAGGGATTCCCCGGACGGGAAATTCAGGCCCGCTTTTTCGAAAAACTCCGGGTCCTGGGCTTCTTCACCAAAATGCAGGCTACCCTCAACGGTCGATTCGTTAGGATCAAACAGCGTTTTGGTATCCAACACCTCGATCATGTGTCCGGTCGATTTTTCGGCGAGAAACATAAAGCCCTCCCGGGTTTCCCCTGTTGGTGTGTGATGCTATCTAGCTCGCTAATTCAATCTTCCTGAAGTCGAGTGTATTCTCTTTGGGCGAACCTTCAATGCCCATCACCTCAGCGCGACGTTTCGTGACAATGTATACGAAGCAGCCGAAGTAGAGCGCAATCACCAGGGCGCCCACCCATTGAATGCGCAGGAAGTCGAGCTGGAACAGCAGCGTCAGGCCGCACATCACAATCAGGTTGCCGAAATAATATTTCCACTGGCCCAGTCGGCTTGCCGTCAGGTTGAGGTTGTCGGTGTACAGCCGGATCAGCGAATCCAGTGAGTTGATCACCATCAGGATACCCACCGTGATCATGGCGATGTTGATATAGCTGGCAATGTTCAGGCCTTCCGCGTGGTAGTGGTAAAGCACCGAAAACCAGGTACCGATCGCGATGGACGGAAACACCAGCATGGAGATCATCAACTGCCAGGTGCGCAGACCACTGACAAAACGTGCCGTGAACTGGCCGATCATGATGCTCCAGGAGAACCACCAGAACAGGTAAAACTCGTGGTAGTCGTTCAGCGGCAGCATAAAGTGATGCAGGTTAGCGAAGTACTCCCCGATCAAGCCTGCGGTGCCAAAGAAGTCACCCACACTGCCATTGCCGGTAAGGAAAGCCCGGCCCCACATTACCGCGATCAGCGCGATGAACAGCCAACTGGAGCCCAGGCTGAGTATGCGAACGTATTTGATTTTACTACTGGAATAGACTGCCGCCGCAATCGCCGCGAAGACGATCAGATAGAAAGTGGGTACGACTGTTTCGCCATCACCAATTTCCGGCAGATACCAGGGCAGGTTGACCAGCAACAGGAACGCAGTGAACGCGCAGGTGCCTATGATCACCACATTGTTGACCACTCGTACCAGCGGTATGTCGAAGAACTTCACCCGAGGCTCGATCACACAGAAGTAAAAGCAGGTAAGGAAGTAGAACCCCCAGATCAGAAAGGCCCAGAACCCGAACTCAATAGCCAGTGGGTTGGCGAAGCCGTATTCGGGGCTTTCCGTCAGGTTGCCGTAGCCGGCAAATTCCGTCAGCGGAAACATGATCAGGCCGACGTCCAGGCCCGAAGTAAACAGAATGGCGATAAACGTGAAGGTGCGCACCGGCGTCACGCCGATGACTTTCAGGTCCCACCATTTGAACAGGATCAGCGCGACGGCTGCGAAGGTGAAGATCAGGCCTGTGGATAACCAGAGTGTCATACACACCTCCAGTTTCTGGCGTTACTTATTATATAGGACAACATGGGTGTTC
Organism: Marinobacter sp. V34; assembly: GCF_055524115.1. Classification (NCBI taxonomy): domain Bacteria; kingdom Pseudomonadati; phylum Pseudomonadota; class Gammaproteobacteria; order Pseudomonadales; family Marinobacteraceae; genus Marinobacter; species Marinobacter sp. V34. The sequence goes on from NZ_JBUPZY010000002.1 coordinate 211,777, forward strand.
CTCCTCTACTTTGAAGCACATGCTCATTCGAATCGGACACAAACCCCCGCGTTGACGGGTCAACACTTAACTATCGCGCGCTCAGAACGGCACGATTATCGCGCCGCAGCGACGATAGGTAAGTCCTGATGGTTTGCATAACAACCGGCGGCGAATTCGCCGCCGGGACAGGTACTAGGCGATCTCGCGGCTGGCCCCTCCGGGGCGCTGGCGATCCTGCCATTGCTCGTCCATCGCCACCGGGGCGTCGGACGGATTCAGTGGCGCCAAGCCACGAATAAGGTCAGCAGCACGCTCTGCCACCATGATGGTGGGAGCATTCAGGTTACCGTTGGGAATGGTGGGGAAAATGGACGAGTCCACTACCCGCAGGCCGGTGAGGCCATGAACCCGTGTATCGGGCCCTACCACCGCCTGGTCATCCACACCCATCTTGCAGGTGCAGGAAGGGTGATAGGCGCTTTCCACCGCCTGGCGGACAAAGGCGTCTATTTCCTCGTCACTCTGCACATCAACGCCGGGCTGGATTTCGGAGCCTCGATAGGCGTCCATCGCCGGCTGGCTGACAATCTCACGGGTCAGGCGCACGCAATCACGGAAGCCTTCGCGGTCATCCTCGTGCTGCAGGTAGTTGAACTGGATGCGCGGCGGCTGGCGCGGGTCGTCTGACTGCACAGTTACCGAACCACGGCTCTTGGGCTTGTTGTGGCCGATATGCAGCTGGAAGCCGTCGCCATCGAAGGCTTCCTTGCCGTCGTAGCGCATGGCCGCTGGCAAAAAGTGATATTGCAGATCCGGCCACTCGACGCCCGCCTTGGAGCGGATAAAGCCGCAGGACTCAAAGTGATTGGTGGCACCCAGGCCGTCTTTCTTAAGCAACCAGCGAACACCGATCTTGAGCTTGTTCCACCAGTCGAGCTTGCCATTGAGAGAGACCGGCTGCTTGCAGCGGAACTGGAAATAAAACTCCAGGTGATCCTGCAGGTTGCCGCCCACACCGGGCAGTTCGTGATTGACGGCGATTTCAGCATGCTCCAGCACCTGACGGTTGCCAATGCCGGAAAGCTGCAAAAGGTGGGGCGAACCAATAGAGCCCGCGGACAGGATCACTTCCTCTGACGCCGTAACGTCCACCAGCTTGCCGTCTTTTTCGTAGCGCACACCGGTGGCCTGTTTGCCCTTCAGCAACACCTTGTGCACCAGCGCGTGGGTGACCACGGTCAGATTGTCCCGCGCCATGGCGGGGCGCAGGTAAGCGTTGGCGGTAGACCAGCGGCGGCCATTTTTGACCGTCATGTGCATGGCGCCGAAACCTTCCTGGCGCTCGCCGTTGTAATCGTCGGTGGCGAAGTAGCCGGCATTCACTCCGGCATCCACAAAGGCCTTGTAGAGCGGGTTCTGCATGTTATTGCCATTATTCACACCGAGCGGACCCTGATCACCACGATAGTCATCAGCGCCAAAGGCCCAGGTTTCCGCCTTCTTGAAATAGGGCAGGCAGTGGCGATAGTCCCAGCCGTCGGCGCCGTGTTCCTGCCATTCATCAAAATCACGGGCATGGCCACGCACATAAACCATGCCGTTGATGGAAGACGAACCACCCAGCACCTTGCCCCTGGGACAATGCATGCGGCGATTATCCAGATAGGGCTCCGGCTCGGTTTCGAACTGCCAAGCGTATTTTTTGGTGTTCATGGGGATGGACAGCGCTGTGGGCATCTGGATAAAGATGCTCTTGTCGCTGCCGCCGGTTTCCAGCAGCAGCACCCTGTGGCGGCCATCTTCGGTAAGCCGGTTGGCCAACACACAGCCTGCAGACCCCGCGCCTACAATGATGTAATCGTAGTTCACTTCTTTCATACGCAACTCCTGACAACCCGCTTAAAATGGGCTGTCTATGTCCTCCATTCCCACGTACACCGCCTTCAGCTGGGTGTAGTGGTCGAGCGTGACGCGGCCGTTTTCACGGCCGACACCGGAGAGTTTGTAGCCACCCACAGGCATCTCGGCGGGCGACGCTCCGTAACTGTTAATCCAGCAGATACCCGCTTCAATGCGGTGAATAACGCGGTGCGCTCGGCGGATGTCGCTGGTGAATACTCCGGCAGCAAGACCAGTTTCGGTGTTGTTGGCACGTCCGATGACTTCCTCCTCATCGGAGAAGGTCAGTACCGACATCACTGGCCCGAAAATCTCTTCGCGGCAAATAGTCATGTCATCTTTGCAATCGGTGAAGATGGTAGGCTCCACGAAATATCCACCGGGCGCGGACGCCGGCTTTGCAGCTTTGCCGCCGTGGCTGAGGGTGGCGCCTTCTGCGATGCCCTTCTCGATATAGTCCAGCACCAGCTGCTGATGCTTCTGCGAGATCAATGCGCCAAAGTTGGTGTCCGGATCAGTGGGATCACCCATACGGATGTTGTTCAGGGTCCGCTCCAGCAAGCGGTCCATGAATTCGGAATAGACGTCTTCGTGGACAAACACGCGAGTCCCGTTCGTGCAAACCTCGCCCTGGGTATAGAAGTTACCCAACATGGCAGCGGAAACGGCGTTATCGATGTCCGCATCGTCGAAGATGATCAGTGGTGATTTGCCGCCCAATTCCATGGTGACGTCTTTCAGCGTGGAGGCGGCAGCGGTCATTACCTTCCGGCCCGTGCCCACTTCCCCGGTGAACGACACTTTGGCGATGTCCGGGCTATGGGTCAGCCAGGCACCCACATCGCCCGCGCCTTGTACGACGTTGAATACGCCTGCTGGCACACCGGCTTCGACGAAGATCTCCGCCAACTTGAGCGCCCCCATGGGCGTTTCCTCGGACGGTTTGAAAATCATGCTGTTGCCGGTCGCCAGGGCCGGAGCAGACTTCCAGCACGCGATCTGTAGTGGGTAGTTCCAGGCACCAATACCGGCACACACTCCCAGAGGCTCACGACGGGTGTAATAAAAATCTCCGCCCAGATCCTGCTGATTGCCTTCAACGGAAGGCGCCAAACCTGCGAAATACTCCAGAGTGTCAGCACCGGTTACCACATCCACTACCTGGGCTTCCTGCCAGGGTTTGCCGGTGTCCTTCACTTCCAGAGCGGCCAGTTCGTCATTACGCTCCCGCAGCAACGCCACAGCGCGCTGGAGGATACGGCCTCGCTGGACTCCGGTCATGGCAGACCAGACCTTGAAGCCGGCCTGGGCGCTGTCTATCGCGGCCTTTTGGACAGCCTCATCGGCGATTTCCATTTCATAGATCACGTCGCCCGTGGCCGGATTCACAACCGGGAAGGTTTCACCGGTGGCGTTGGCCATTGGCTGACCGTGAATAAAGTTCTGGTAACGAGGTAATGCAGTCATGGGGTTCAAACCTGATCGGGTGAATTCGTTGACGGATTGAGTGCGTTCAATGCAAATCGCTTACACAGTGTTTCCGCGGCCGCGAAGCCTTCCTGAGGGTCAGTGCTCAGGGCACTGCGCAACCAGAAGCCATCGATCATCGCCGCCATCTGGCGGGCGGCTTCAGTGGCCGCCTGTTTGGGCAAGCGCCGGGCGAAGGAGTATCGCAAATTGCTGTACAGCCGGGCGTTATTGATCTGCTGCAGGCGCTGTAACCCAGGCTCATGCATGGAGCGGGCCCAGAAACTCAGCCAGGTCTTTGCCGCCAGATCGGTGCGCTGGAACTTGGAAAAATTGGCCTCTACGATGCACTGGAGGCGTTGTTCCGGCGACCCATCGGTGCGAGCCATCCGTTCCCGCAGTTCCTTCCCCAACTGGTCCAGCAAATATCGCAGCGCAGCTTCGATCAGCCCCTGCTTACCGCCGAAATAGTGGCTGATGATGCCCGACGACATACCCGCACGACGGCTGATGGAGATGATGGTGGTGTTCTGCAGCCCCAGCTCGGCAATGGACGCCATGGTGGCATCAATCAACTGCTGCTTTCGGGTGTCTTTCACGCCAACAATCGGCATTGCGCTTCCAGTCCGTTTTATTAATTGAACGTTCAATTAAAATAAAGTGTACAGAAAGTAATCGACCTCTTCAACCTGGCCTCCCCGTCTACTTTTGCGACGCCCATAAAAAAGCCCCGCTCTCCGGAAACCGGGCGGCGGGGCTGGAAAACACGAACTGGTTAGGGGTCAGCCGTGTGTGAACCTGGTTTCAGGCGGGAGGTTCAGGCCGCGTCTTCGTCACTCTCGCTCTCATCAACGGAGTTTCGAATCAAGAAGTCGAACGCGCTCAGGGCGGCTTTAGAGCCTTCGCCCATAGAAATCACGATCTGCTTGTAGGGCACCGTGGTGACATCACCTGCGGCAAACACACCCGGAATGGAGGTTTCACCCCGCTCGTCGACAATGATCTCGCCGTGTTGGCTCAACTCGATATCACCCTTCAGCCACTCGGTGTTGGGCACCAGGCCGATCTGAACGAACACGCCTTCCAGCGACACATGGTGACTTTCTCCGGTTGTGCGGTCGGTATACTGCAGGCCGTTTACCTTACCGTCTTCGCCCGTAATTTCAGTCGTCTGGCCCGATGTGACAATTTCCACATTCTTCAAGCTGCGCAGTTTTTTCTGCAGCACATCGTCCGCTCGCATTTCCGCACCGAACTCAATCAGAGTCACATGGCCAACAATACCGGCCAGATCAATGGCCGCTTCCACGCCAGAGTTTCCGCCGCCAATCACCGCGACGCGTTTACCCTTGAACAACGGGCCGTCGCAGTGCGGGCAATAGGCCACACCTTTGTTGCGGTATTCCTCTTCGCCTGGCACACCCATCTGGCGCCAGCGGGCACCGGTGGACAGAACCAACGTGCGACCTTTCAACGAGGCACCATTGGCCAACCGTACTTCGTGGTAACCACCCTTTCGAGCCGCCGGAATCAGTTTTTCAGCGCGCTGCAGATTCATAATATCCACGTCGTATTCCTTGACGTGCTGCTCCATGGCAGCCACCAGCTTGGGGCCTTCTGTGTAGGGCACGGAGATCAGGTTCTCAATGCCCATGGTGTCCGCCACCTGGCCGCCGAAGCGTTCAGCCGCAATACCGGTAGAGATGCCCTTCCGCGCGGCATAGATAGCCGCAGAGGAACCCGACGGGCCGCCTCCGATGATCAATACTTCGAACGGGTCTTTCTGCTTGAGCTTCTCAGCGTCGCGGGCCTCAGCACCGGTATCTACCTTTGCGATAATCTGTTCAAGAGTCATGCGACCCTGGCCAAACGGCTTGCCATTGAGATACACGCTGGGCACGGCCATGACCTCACGCTGCTCCACTTCGTCCTGGAACAGGGCACCGTCAATGGCGGTGTGCTTGATCTTAGGATTCAGCACACTCATCAGGTTCAGCGCCTGAACCACGTCCGGACAGTTCTGGCACGACAGCGAGAAATAGGTTTCAAACTCAAACTCGCCGTCGAGATCTTTCACCTGATCAATCACGTCCTGACTGGCCTTGGGCGGATGGCCACCTACCTGCAACAGCGCCAGCACAAAGGAGGTAAACTCATGCCCCATGGGGATGCCGGCGAATCGCACGCCAATGTCGCTGCCAACACGATTGATGGCAAATGACGGGCGACGTACTTGCTCTGACTCTTCCGTGCGCAGGCTGATCTTGTCAGACATGGGCTCGAGCTCGTCCAGCAACTGTTTCAATTCCTGGGACTTCTCGCTGTCGTCATAAGCCGCAACCAACTCGATCGGCTGTTGCAGCTTGTCCATATAGGCGTTTAACTGCTCCTTGATACTGGCATCCAACATGCTCTTTTTTCCCCTTTGGATAGCGTAAAACTGAATGTGCGAACTCGGTTTGAGTCGTGAATCGAATATACGTAAACGATACGGACTGGCCTGTCACAGCTCAAATTAATTGATCCAAAGTATTTGATAGGCCCTTGCTATTCGACTCAATAAATCAATTGGATAGGCACAAAAAAGGCCCGCAGAGCGGGCCTTTTGCAGGTTTCACTGTTACCGAAACCTTAGATCTTGCCAACCAGGTCCAGTGACGGAGTCAGAGTCGCTTCGCCTTCTTTCCACTTGGCTGGGCACACTTCGCCAGGATGGTTACGAACGTACTGGGCCGCTTTTACCTTGCGCAGCAGGTCATCAGCGTCACGGCCGATACCTTCGGCAGTGATTTCCATGGCCTGAATAACGCCGTCCGGGTCGATCAGGAAGGTAGCGCGGTCTGCCAGGCCCTGGCCTTCACGCATCACACCGAAGTTGTTGGTGATGGTGCCGGTCTGGTCGCCTACCATGAAGTAGTTGATCTTGCCGATAGTCTCGGAGCTGCTGTGCCACGCCTTGTGGGTGAAGTGCGTATCGGTGGATACGGAAAATACTTCCACACCCAGCTTCTGCAGCTCTTCGTATTTGTCGGCAACGTCGCCCAGTTCAGTCGGGCAAACGAAGGTGAAATCGGCCGGGTAGAAGAAAAATACTGACCACTTGCCTTTTACGTCGGCTTCGGAAATTTCAACAAACTCGCCGCTCTTGAAGGCGGTGGCGTTGAACGGCTTAATTTCGCTGTTAATCATACCCATAGTAGATATCTCCAGTTGGTTGAGTTTAGGCATTGGCTAACGTGAGTTGCTAAGGTATTGATTTGATCAAAAACATTCAAATTGATTGTTTTTAGTCGTTCGATAGGAAACCGCTATTTAGTTTTGGGAAGGCTGCAGGAAAAGACTAATCCGTGTTATCGGGCTCGAAAGCGCCCTTATGAAAGTCGATGGCCGTGTCCACTTCTTCCATGCCGCAGACCCTTGGTTCCGTCAACGTGCCTCCGACCAGTGCCTGAAGCACTGCGTGCACGCCATGAGACAACGATTCGGTATTGTAACCGCCCTCAAGTACCATGACCAGCCGGCCTTTACAGTGCTTGTCCGCGATCTCCTGCACAATGCCCGTCATGGCCGCGAAGCCTTCGTAGGACACATTGAGCGCCAGGTCGTACCAATGGGCATCAAAGCCGGCGGAGACCAGTACCAGGTCCGGTTTGAAATAGTCTGCGGCGGGTACCAGTATCTCCCGCAAGGCTTTCAGGTAAGCTACATCCCCCGCGCCACCGGGCATGGGCACGTTAATGGTGGTGCCCTCGCCCAAGCCGGCGCCTACGTCGGTTAACGCGCCACTGCCCGGGTAAAATGGTGCGGCCCGGTGAATATCAAAAAACATGGTGTCCGGATCAGCCCAGAAGATGTCCTGGGTACCATTGCCATGGTGGGCGTCCCAATCAACGATCAATACCCGTTCACAGCCCAGCTCAGCCTGCGCGTGTGCGGCCGCGACGGCCACATTATTGAAAAGACAGAATCCCCTTGCACGTACTGGTTCGGCATGGTGGCCTGGCGGCCTGACCATTGCGAAGGCGCTGTTCGTGCGGCCCTCAACCACCGCTTCTACCGCAGCGATTGCGGTACCTGCAGCCACTTCGGCCGCTTCAACACTGCCCGGTGAAACGGCTGTGGTATCCACATCCAGCCACGCACTTTCGTCCCGCAATGAAAATATGTCGTCCAGAAAGGAAGTCGTATGAACCCGGCTCAACTGATCCGGCGTTGCCGCCTTACCAGGCTCGATCCGAACCCCGGGGATGGGCTCACGGGCGAGCAAGTCCATGATCGCAGTCATACGGCCTGGATGCTCCGGGTACTTCCACTGCACATTAAGGCCCGACAGAATGGAGCGTACCCGTTTGTCCAGGCGACCAGGCAGGAAATCCATGTTGGTATCAGGGTGATGGGCCAGCACCCGTTCATCATAAAAGACCGTGACGTCCCGTTGTTGTACCAAGGCGATGCGCTCCTCTGCCGGCCCTTTGCTCAAGCATAGTCTTATCAGGGCAAATCACAACGTTACTCACAACCGCCAACGCATTGGATGCGAGTGTTCGAGCACTCCAGCATCATCCCAGTCATTCCAGCCGGTAAAGGGAATTGGCGAGTCCTGTTCAATCCTCGACAACCGGCGCGCCCACCGGTCTTTCAGTGCCTCCAGATGGTCCCGGAACGCGTCCTCCTCCTGATAGCTGATGCCGCCACCCTGCACCCCATAGCTTACGTGCGGCGCAAGCACGTCATAACCCACGTAATACAGCGAAGAATGAATCGGCCACAGCCACTCCACCATATTGCCGGCACGGCCAAACGGCATGAACGCCTGTTCCGGCGAACCTGAGGTCACAGAGCACATCGCCTGTTTCCCGCGGAAATAGCCGCGATCGTAACGCATGCTTCCTGAATAAAGCCCACCATAGACCAGTACCCGGTCAAACCAACCCTTCAGCATCGCGGGTTGCGAATGCCACCACAACGGAAACTGGAAAATCACCAGGTCAGCCCACTCCAGCCGAGCGATCTCTCGCTGCACGTCCCCAGGCAACGCATTGGCGTCATAATGAGCCCTCTGCTCCGTCAGCGGAGCAAAATAGCGCTCATCTTGCCCCTTGTCATACCACGACGAACGCTCCACCGGATCAAAACCTTCCCCATAAAGGTCGTCTATTTCTACATCATGCCCCGCCAGATTCAGGGTTTTTGTAGCCACATCCACCAAACCACCACTGAATGACCGCCGTTCCGGGTGGGCCAGAATCATCAGTACCTTCATGCCTGAACTCTCCTTCGTGTTTCGGTGAATTCAGACTAACTCCACCAAAAACGAACATGTATTCCAAAAAAATGAGAGTTGTGCTTGCACTTATGAACAATACCTTCGATGGAGCCTCGGCAAAGCGGAGTTTTACCAATGAGACGCCAATCAAATTAATGTTGCGGATGATTAACTATCCTTAATCAACTAACATTAAACCGTGCACGATGCATGTGATGTGTGTGAAGAACGCCTGATTCGCGTTCCGTATCGTTGTCCAGTCACTTAAACAGGGAACGTTGTATGCGACATTCTCCAAAGGCGCTGAAGGCGTTCTTTCTGGTGTGTTTTTGCTTTTTTTCTACCGTTTCTCACGCTGCGCTGGTTGATATCGACCAGGATGACGGTGTGATTTATTTCACTTTTTCTGCCCCGAATAAAGTCGTCCGCTACGACATGGTGTCGCAATCCATGCTGTCGGAGATTTCCCTCAATAACGTACCTGCTGCAGCAGACATTCAGGGCAACAATCTGTATGTGGCCTATCGGCGTAGCGCCTACGCGATCGATCTCGATTCGCAGACACCGGCTTTCATTGCTAATACCGGCGAAGACATGACGGCACTCCATGCGGTAGGCAATGCCCTTTACCTGGTACAGGGTTTCGACAGGATCATGGCACGGGACCTGTCAGATTACTCGTTGATAGAAGAAAAAACGTTTTATGAACGGGGCACCGGTTCCGTCGCATCATCGTCAGCGCTGTATTACCGTTCGCTCGGCGTTTCACCGTCGGATATCCACAAGATTCCTCTCAACGCTGGTGGCATAATAGGTAATGAGCAGGACAGCCCCGCCCACGGGGATTATCCCAGTGCCAGTCAACTTTACCTGTTCCCGGATGAAAGTCGCGTACTCGACAATCAGGGCATCCTTTATTTCGCCAACGACCTGACCTACGCCGGCAGCCTTGCTGGCGCGTTTGACGATATGACTTTCTGGCAGGGCGACCTGCTGGTGCTCCGTGGCAATACCGTTCATCAATACAACAACGCCATGCTGGAAGTGGCTCAGATGGGCCTCAACCAGCAACCTATGAAAATTGCCAGCTACGGTGACGCTGTCTTTGCTTTCTACGAGAACAGCAGTCAGATCGGTGTTGAAGTATTGGACCTCGACAGTCTTGCCACGCCATCGCCAGGCGAGCCCCCCAATCCGGAAACTTCGGATTTCATCCCGGATTTCATCGAGTTCGACAGCCAGGAAGGCCTGTTGTATCTGGCCGACCGGAAGACACTGGCCATTCACATCTGGTCGGCGGAAACGCAAACCTATGTTGACAGCATCGGCCTGCTGAACCCACCCACGTGGATGACGTATTCCCCAGCCCATGGGCGACTTTACCTGGGCTACACCGGTGGAAAGATCAGCCAGATAGTCGTGTCCACCGGGACACTTCAGGAAACTCCGTTCACCAACCTGCCACAAAGTGTTCTGGGTCTGGAATCCGCAGGCGATTATCTCTTTGCGGTGGATGCCTCCGGTGCCTGGGAGCGGTTCTACAGCTTTGACGCATCCGGAACAATGGTGGACTCCGTTGAATGGCGGCACGCCAGCTCAGAATACCTATGGAATCCTGTCACCGAGCGTATCTATCACTTCCGGTCCGGAACATCGCCCAATGACATTGAATGGTCCGAGCTGAGCTCAACCACCGGGCTTTTGGGCAGCAAGGGCGACTCCCCCTATCACAGCAGCGGCTACGCAGCCGCACCATTGCACTTCGACCCTGCAGGCCAATTGCTGCTGACCGGCGGAGGCAAGCTCCACGACGCCTATTCCCTCGCCGAACTCAACTATCTGTCCAATGAAATAACAGACGCCGCCTGGACGGGAGATACCCTCCACACCATTGCAGCAGTTGATGGCAATGCCGTGCTGCAAACCTGGTCCGACAACTACGAGCTCCTTGAAGAGAACTCTATATTCGATGCCCTGGACACCCGTATTCTGGCCTATGGCGCCCACCTGGTGGCGATTGAAATGGCCGCAAGCGGGGGGCCTGACATCTCAGTACTCGATTTCACAGCGGACACTGACGACGACGGGCTGTTTGACCTCGAAGATAACTGCCCCAACACCGCCAATGCCAATCAAGACAATCATGATGGCGATGAGTTTGGCGACGCCTGTGACAATGATTCCGACAACGACGGCATCCCCGACACAGACGAACTCGCAGTGGGACTGGATCCCTTTGACAGTGCCGATGCCCAGGAAGACCTGGACGCAGACGGTTACAGCAATCTGAGCGAGTACCTCAACGGTACATCCATGACCGATGAGGAGGATTATCCTGCAGGGGATCCCAACCGCGATTCCGATGGAGACGGCCTGCCAGACTCGCTGGAAGACCAGTATCTGGCGCTCGACCCATACAATCCCGATGATGCGTCCCAGGACTATGACGGTGACGGCGCCACGAACGCCTCAGAAGTCGCCTCCGGGTACAACCCGGACGTTTCCGACGACTTTCCCACCCACAATACGATGGACTTTTTCCCCTTGGGGGACATCACCTGGGTTTTCTCCGACCCATCGGATGGCTACCAGTTCCGAAGCGAATCCATAAGCGGCGCAGGTATGTTCAAGTTCATTTTCCCCAATGGCGATGACCGCCTGGTACGTCGTACTACTGGCGTCTATCTGCTTGAAAGCCGGTTTGTTGATTCGGAAGGAGATCGAATTCGAATCACCTACGGGGATGGTCTGCTAATGATCCCCAGCTCGCTTGAGCTGGGCACGAGTGTCACTTCACGTGCCACCCTCTCCAGCTACATCAATGGCCGGCAGGGCAATCAGGTCAATTTCACCACAACCATTGAATTGATTGAGGAGTCCACAACCAGCGTAGACGGGGAGCCGCGTGCCGTGTTGGTCACACTCAGAAAAACCCGTATCACCATGGATGGACAGCTTCTGGACAATACTATTGAATTTGAGGCCTTTGCGGAGGGTGTGGGGCGGATCTACAGCTCCCTTGATCCAGACGCTGAGCTGTCGGCCTACAACGTCCAGCAAGTGGACAACTCCGTTGCCTCCGGCTCGGCCTCTGACGACTCATCGTCCGGCGGTGGAGGCGGAGGTAGCATGTCCTGGCCGTTATTGGCCCTGCTGTTAATGATGGGATGGGGTCGGCGCCGGCTCAGCACCAACTAGCCACCGTAAACATCACTCATCCTTTTTAGGAGGTGACCACAAGGGCACCTCCTCACGGCTGGGCGGTTCCCAGTCCTGCTGCATAACATCACCGAGGGTGTGCTCCAGCTTCATGAACAGCTCACCGTAACGTGGGCTGAAGCGGATACCCTCCTCGATTTCCTTCCAGGCGTCGAACAGTTCGTCCTCGTGTGACTTCTCATTATTGATAAACGCCCAGGTCATCTGTCGAGACCGCAATGGGTGAACGCCAAACGCGGTCAGCGCATGCCCCCCAAGCTCCACTGCCGAGTGGTAGGTTTCGCTGACAACGTCGTCAGCGCCCGCCTGGCGCAACTGGTAGCCATGGCCCCGGTCGAACGCCCGTGCCAGTACCCAGACGCCGGGGTAGTGTTGTTTGACATGGTGCACCAGGGCCACGGCTCGATCCCGGTCGTCAATCGCAACCACGAGCAAGCGCGCGTGGGCGATGCCCGCCGTTTCCAGTAACCCCGTATGGCTGGCGTCACCGAAATAGCTTTTGATGTTGATACGTCGCAGGTTTTCGATCTGATCCAGGGCCAGGTCCAGCGCGACAATGGGAATCTTGTTGGCGCGCAACAACCGGCACACAATCTGGCCAAATCGTCCAACTCCGGCCACGATCACTGGCGCCTGCTCCTCGATCACATCGGCTTCCCGCTGCTCATTGCGGGCTTCACGATATCGCGGCAAGATCAGCCGGTCGTAGGCAATAAACAACAGCGGCGTCAGGAACATGGACAGCGCCACCACCAATCCCAGAAGCTGGGCGATGTCCGCGGGGATCACACTGTTCTGCATGCTGTAGGTCAGCAGCACGAAGCCGAATTCGCCGGCCTGGGCCAGCCCGAGGGTGAACAGCCAGCCATCGCGGCCCCGCAGCCCGAATAACAATGCCAGGAGCAGCAGAATTGCTGCCTTGACCAGGATAACCGCCAGCGCCAATGTGATCACTGTGCCCCATTGCGCCGCCAGCACCTCAAAGTTGATACCGGCACCCACCGTGATGAAAAACAACCCGAGCAGTAGCCCTTTGAAGGGCTCGATGTTGGCCACGAGTTCGTGACGGAACTCGCTGTTGGCCAGCACCACACCGGCGAGGAAGGCCCCGAGCGCCGGCGACAGATTGACAACGCTCATCAGCGCGGCAATACCGATCACCAGCATTAACGCGGTGGCTGTAAAAACCTCCCGCATACCGGACTGAACCACGTAGCGAAACAGGGGCCGGCTCAGGTAATGACCGCCGACGATCACCGTAGTCACAGAGCCGATCACCACCAGGGCGTGAGCCCAGCCCGGCAGATGCGCCACCAGGCTGAAACCGCCCTGGTGCCCGGGGTCCGTCGCCCCAACGCCCGCCAGTTCGGATATCGCCAGCAGGGGAATCACCGCCAGCATGGGAATGACCGCAATATCCTGGAACAACAGCACCGAGAAAGCGCCCCGGCCACCCTCGGTTTTGCTGAGCCCTTTTTCGTTCAGGGTCTGCAGAACAATGGCGGTGGAAGACAGCGAGAAGATAAGGCCAACGGCGACGGTCGTCTGCCATTGCAGCCCCATCCACCAGGCAATCGCCATTCCGGCAGCGGAGGTGAGCACCACTTGCAGGCCGCCCAGGCCCAGCAAACGAATCCGCATGGCCCAGAGGGATTTCGGGTCCAGCTCCATGCCCACCAGAAACAGCATCATGACCACACCAAACTCGGCAAAATGCTGAATGGTTGCGGTTTCCTGGCCCACCAGCCCCGTCACCGGCCCGATGACGACACCGGCCACCAGATACCCCAACACCGACCCCAAACCCAGGCGCTTCGCCAATGGCACCGCGACAACAGCGGCGGTCAGATAGATAAACGCCTGGATAAAGTATTCGGTCATTACGGCCCCATCAGGTCAGCGAAGGATAAACACCCTGATACTAGCTGGATTCCCCCGTGTTGCCATCAACCGGAACCGCAAACCGCTGGGACGCAGGACTGTTAATGACGCCTCCACTGCTGTTCAAGCAACGCACGCTCCTGGTTCGGCCCAACGGGGGGCGTGGCCATCATCCGGTCCAGTTCCTCGTCAAGCACACTGCCACCGCTCGCTGTCTGGTATACATCAGGTGCCAGGGAGGGCTCTGCTTCGGCAGTGGCCACCTGTTCCCAGGAACCCTCGCCAGTGCGACAGGCAATTTGCTCCGACGCGGACGTTTGCGTCTCCAGGCGGAACTGACGGCACCATTGGCCGGCCTGGCTCTGGAACGTCAGTCTCGGCGTCAGGCTTGCCTGGTCATTAACCTGGTAAACCTCGCCACTGGGCTGGCTATCCAGAACGTTCGCCACCGCGGGCGACATCGGATCGCCGTCCGTTGCCACCGTCAGCCATTGCGTCAGCGCCACCCCCGCGATGATAGCGGCGGCGATCGCTTTACCCGTGTGGCCGGGCAGCCTGCGCCACCACGGAAAGGTGACCACATTGTCCTGCGCGGGCGCAGCACTCCGGGAGGCCTTTTCCTCCAGCATTTGGGTAATTGATGCCTGCATGGGACGGTCATCGATCGAGCCGTAATGGGCCTGTAGTTCGGCATCCACGGACGCCATCTCGGCCAGTCGATCTGCCAGCGTTGGATCCTTCTCAATCTGGTCCCGAACCGCTTCCATCTCCGCGTCGGTCAGTTCGTTATCGAGGAAAGCCGACAGGGTTTCATCAGTCATCTTCATGAATCGGTCCTCATGGTTACAGGCGCCAGGGCCTCGCTTAATGCCGCCCTGGCTCGGGCCAGCCGGCTCATCACCGTACCCTTGGGCACTTCCAGAATCTCAGCCACGATTTTGTAGGGCATGCCCTGGATTGCCACCAGGGAGATAATCTGGCGTTGGTCCTGTGGCAGTCTTGCCATCGCAGCGTCCACCCGGTGCCATTCGATCTCTTTGGTGGTCTGGTGCTCGCCATTGATCACTTGGCCATCCGTCAACTCCGGATGTTCCGCGGCGTCCCGCCGAACCTTACGGGCGCGACACTCGTCTATCCAGACGTTACGGCAAACCCGGAATGCCCACTTGGTAAGATCGGCGTCGTCCGGCATGTCCCGGGTCAACAAACGCTCCACCGTATTCTGTAGCAGGTCGTCGGCGTCTGACAGGGAGCCGGTCAACGAGTAGGCGAATCGTCGGAGCCTTGGTAATAGTTCGGTGATTTCCTCTTTCATAGCCTTCCATTTCCAAAGGTGTTATCGGTAAAACGATCGGGAAACCGATTTATTCCATGAACGAAGGAATTTTTTTTCCACCGGGCCGTTGTATCGTATGACACACATCTTTAATCGGACGGGCACGATGAAACCTTTTCTCTTGAGACACTTGTTCCCTGCAATCGCTCTTTGCACGCTTTCCGCGCCGGCCTTGTCCATCGGTGTCGGTGACGTAACCAGCGGCCAGATAGATCCGATAACCCGCCAGGTTGAACAGAAGACACAGCGCATGGTGGAGCAGGCCATGGACCGTCGCCTTGAGAAGCAGATCAACACACAGGCCACAGAGCTCATGGAACCGCTCGAAGCGTTACCATCGGTCCTTCCCATTCTCACGCGTCAGGGACAGAAAGCGTTCAATGATATCCAACTGGACGACGGTTTCCGTGCCGTGGAAGGTCAGTGGCTGGTAACCGGTACCGCTGCGGAACTCGCCCGCCTTGACCAGCCGGGGATCACAATTCTCGAACGCCGAGAGCTGACCGGCCTGGGTATGACCGTGGTGCGGTTCCGGGTCACTGCCGAGCTGGATTCCCATAATGCCCTACAGGACGCCCTACCAGAACTCGCGGATCGGCTGGACCGCAACCATATCTATGCTCCGCAAACGGGTGCGAAAGAGCCCCTGTCAGAGACCAAAATGCCACAGTGGCGTAGCCTCTGCACCGCCCCGGTTCGCGTTGGAATGGTGGATACGTCGATTGCCACAGACCATCGGGTATTTGAAAGTGCACACGTTGTGCAGGAGCGTTTTCTGGCATTGGCGGAAGTGGACGGAACACTGACTGAGCCGGCAGTTCACGGCACGGCCGTCGCCAGCCTGCTGGTGGGAAACCGGCCTGGGCAATGGCCTGCCCGGCTGCCGCAGGCTACGATCTTCAATGCCTCGGTGTTCTATGACCGGGATCGCACCCTCTCAGGCGCCACACTTGGCCATTTACTGGAGGGCCTGAACTGGCTGGCCGGTCAGGATTTGTCGGTTATCAACATCAGCCTGACCGGCCCGGACAACCAGCTTCTCGCCGCGGCGGTGAGCCGCCTCAGGGAGCGCGGCGTGCTGATGGTTGCGGCGGTAGGCAATCAAGGGCCCTCTGCCCCGCCATTATATCCGGCCGCCTACACAGAAGTGATCGGTGTGACGGCGGCTGATAGTTCCGGAAAGCTCTACCGCTGGGCCAATCGGGGTGAACAGGTGATGTTTGCCAGCAACGGCGTCGCCGTTCCGGTAGCACACCCTGATGCCGGCATGGTTGCAGACAGCGGCACCTCGCTGGCGTCGCCGGTGGTTGCCGCTGCACTGGCCTGCCAACGTAATGAACTTTCGGAAGACAGGGCCGTTGGTGCCCTGATCAATGCCGCGAAGGATCTTGGCCGTCCTGGCCGGGACACCGAATTCGGTCACGGCTTTCTGGATTTCTGACTGCCGGGTTTCAGAAATCCGCCCTGAGCGTCACCCCCGCCACCGTCTTGTCGTAATCCGCAGAATCCACGTTCGAGGTGTACTGGCCCCAGGAAACACTGGGCTCAACACTGAACACCTCGTTGAGTCCAATCCGCCAGCTGGCCTCCAGAATACGGGCTTTGTCCGCCCGCTCATTGCTTGAGCGTTCGGTAAGGTCACCGGTCAGAGGGTCCGTCAGAACCGGGCTGGTACTGGTGACCATCACCTCTTCATACTCCCTGTCCTCATAACGCCAGCCAAACCGCAGGCGGTTTTCCTCGCCGGCCAGGGTAAACCGATGCACCAACGCTACCCGAACGCGAAGCAGGTCATTGTCGTAGGCTTTCGCTTCCGCATCTTCGCGATCACCGTCGAGACCGAGTAGAAAGTGGCTCTGGGCCTGGTTGAAAAAGAAGAATGCATCCAGACTGGCGCCTTTTATCTCGGCATCCCGCGCATCACTGTCATCAAATTCCTTGCGCTTGTCCTGCAGGCTGCCCCGCAGATAGACGTCCTCCGCGAGCAGGCTGCCCAGGTAGACACTGGCACGCCGGAAATCGAGGAACGGGTCTGACCCCAGGGTTGCGTGGGAATAGTAATAACTGGAGCCAACGGTGACCGGGTCGAAGTCATAACTGACATCGGCCGAGAGCAGGTGAATGTTCTGATCGAACTCATCAAGGTTCTGGTACCGTCTGCCCGACAGCGAGTAGCCGAGTGTCACGTTTAATCGCTCGGTGGGTTTCAGGATGCCTTCCAGACCGGCGTCGAAAACCCAGGCCTGATCGCTCTCATCGGCGGACGTGTTCAGTTCATCCACGGTCACGTTGCTGTCGTGCTCATAACCGCCTTCAAGGTAACCGTTCGCTGACGCTTTCTCCTGCGCCTGAACCATCAATGCCGGTGACGCCAGGCCAATGGCCAGGGGCAAGGTCAAAATACGTTGAATCAACTGCATGTCTGCTCCTTTCACTTGGGCGTCCAAAAGAAAGCCGGGCCCTATGGCCCGGCGAGTCTGGAGGAATGGTTACAGCAGGCCGCCACTGCCGGACCCTTTCACGGTCCCCTTGACGGTGTTCTGCACTTCACTCCGGACGCTCTCAGATACAGACGTTCCGATCTGCTGATTGGTTTCAGCGCGAATTTCAGCATTTCGGGTCTCATTCATGCGCTCTTGCGCCTGTTCGCGCTTCTCACCAGCTTCATCGCGAGCTGTGTCCGCTGTAGCATCGGCGGTGGCTCGCACCTTCTGGCCGGTTTCAACGCCAGCGCTGACCGCCTGATCGGCCCTTCCGCGGGCTTCTTCACTGGCCGCCTGGCGTTGGTCGGCAGCTTCGTCTCGAGCGGCTTCGCCGTTGACACTACCCTCTGCGCTTGCAGAGGCACCACCATTCGCGGAAACACCGTTGCGGGTGCTGGCTTCCGCACTCATGTTGGTCTCAGCCTGAGCGTTTGCATTGGCCGCGCCAGACCCTTCTGCGGCGAAAACGCCGGTGGAAAGAATGGAACAGATTGCGAGTGTCAGTACATGCTTTTTCATGGTTACGTCCTCCTGATTTACCCGTTTCGGGTGGCTTTCATCAGGGAGACGACTGAGAAAGGGATTTATTCCATGGTGATCGGAAAAGTAGACGTCTGGATAAAATATTCGGTCATTTATGCTCCATCAGTTCAGCGAGGGATCAAATTTGCGAAAACCGTTCTTTCCGGATTTCTTGGTGGCGTACATGGCCTTGTCAGCCTGGACAATCAGCGAACAAAAATCGGCGGCGGTTCCGGGGAAGGTTGCAATCCCCACGCTGCAACCTACGGTAACCGACCCCTCATTCAGCTCGACCGGTTCACTGGCCTGGGCAATGATCCGTTCGGCCAAAGGCTCACAGGGATAGTAACCTAACTCCTGCGTGTTTCCGTCCACCACAAAGGCAAACTCATCACCACCAACTCTCGCCACCATCTCCCCCGTGCGCTGAATATCGCGAAACCTCCTGGCGAGGACCTGTAGCAGATGGTCCCCGGTGATGTGGCCATAGCGGTCGTTCACTTCCTTGAAACCGTCGATATCCACTATGTACAGCACCACCTCACCCGTTGGATTGCGCACTTGCTGGGCAATGGCGTCTTCGAGGTTCTCCTCAAAAGCGGAGCGGTTGTGCAAACCGGTGAGTGAGTCGTGGGAGGCCTTGTAGAGGATCGCCGCTTCCTTAAGCCGGTCTTCGGTGATATCCCGGGCAATGGCAAAGAGTTTGGTGGTGATATTGCTGATAGCAGGGCAATACCAGGCAATCCAGCGCCAGCTTCCGTCCTTGGCGCGATAGCGGTTCTCAAAGCTGATGCTGTCGCGACCGGTGCCAAGCCCTTCGAGCTCCCTTCGAGTTTTGGCCAGGTCGTCCGGATGCACGAACTCGGCGAACGGGCGGGATATCAACTCATCCTTGGTGTACCCCAGCGTGTTGGCAAAAGCAGCGTTAACCCGTTTGAAATGGCCGTCCAGTCCCGCGATGCAGAGCATCTGAACGGAATGCTCGAAGAACCACTCCCACTCTTCCAGGCTTCGGTGGTATCTGGTGAGCTGACCAGACAGCTGGGTCTTGCTGTCCATCAGTGCTTTATGTTCCTTCTCCAGGGTCTCGAGCCTGGTTTCAAGACGCTCCAGCCGTTCGGCTTTCTCACGAAGCCGGGCGATGATCTCCTGATCGGTATTATTTTCCTCCGCCCCCATAAGCGCCGGCTCCCCCATAAGAAGCATCTTCCAGAATGTGGCAACAACGGAAGGTGATAGAAGAAGCTTCTTGCATTCAACATAGCACTCAGCATTGGTATTGTGAACAAATGTTCATCTTTATGCGTCTGGCGCAGACCCATACCTCGACACCGATTACCTTGGTCGAGCCCGGGCCGGGCAAGAAGGTCTCATACCCGGCAATTTTTCAGGTCACCTTTCCAGCATGGCTATTTTGAGCCTCAATCTTCAGCCTTTCGGCACATAGGAGCGCACATCCCAGCAGAAATAGCGCTTCAGCGCGCTGTTCGCCTCGTGGTCTTTCTGACGCCAGCCATAGACCTTGGGTTTGCTGGTTTCAATGGCGAGGGTGCCAAACACCAGCCAATCGTAGATCGCCAGCGTGGAGGTCACATTCTTGGCTGAATTGGGCCCGCGTGCGTGATGATGGTGATGCTGAGTGGGAAAAACCAGGATATGCGCCAGTGCCCACATGGTCTTGCGCACCCAGGCCCAGCGGTGGTTGTGAAAATACAGGTCATAATTCCAGTTCACGTGAGTATGGGCCGCCCATAGCCCCTTGAAGGCGGTAGCAATCAGGAACACCTCTACCAGCCCCAGATAAAGACACAGCAACTGGAAGGTGTAGTTGGGCATGATCAGCCACCAGGCCCAGCCATTGACGAAGGTCTGCGTTACCGTCAATTGGCCCTTGTTGTCCTGGCCCCCCGACATGTGGTGCGGGCGGTGGCTCATCTTGTAGAACGCCTGAACCCATTGCAGAAGCCTGTTATTGGGGCGACGCCGGTGGGCAAACAGGTGGAAACTGCCGTGGATAAATTCTTCCACACAGAAAAACACAATCAGAGTGGGCCAGAAGTACGCCTGCTCAAGCCAGGCCAATGAGCCAGCGCTGCCGGGAAGCAGCGTTGACAGGCCAAGCGTCAGCAACA
Source organism: Marinobacter sp. V34 (assembly GCF_055524115.1). NCBI lineage: Bacteria > Pseudomonadati > Pseudomonadota > Gammaproteobacteria > Pseudomonadales > Marinobacteraceae > Marinobacter > Marinobacter sp. V34. The sequence continues at coordinate 231,964 of NZ_JBUPZY010000002.1, forward strand.
GCAGTACCAGCGGCCGCTGCACGGCCACCATCATGAACGTGGCCAGGAACGCCATGCGCCAATCCTGCCTGTTCTTGCGACCTTCACGGGTACGGCCGCTTAGCACCTCCCAGAGGGCTGTGACCACAATAAAAGCCGTAACCAGCATCGTCAGTTTCTGATCGTCCATTATTGTTCTCCGAGACGAGGGTTTGTACGTCTTCTGACGCTACTGGGGAGAGCTATATTTTTCTATTCAATATTTGGTATAAGTATTATCCATGAAGCTGAATTTACGAAGTGTCGACCTCAACCTGCTGCCGGTATTCGACGCGATTATGGAAGCCGGGCAACTCTCCCGTGCTGCAGACACCCTGGGCATGAGCCAACCGGCGATCAGTGCCGCATTGCAGCGCCTGCGTCATACCCTGGGTGATCCCCTGTTTGTGCGTACCCATCAGGGTATGGTGCCGACGCCCCGCGCCCGTGAGCTGCACAGAAGCCTCAGCCAGCAGTTAGGCGCCATGCGGGATACGCTGGATCCGGCCAATCGCTTCGTACCAGGCACCAGCCAGCGCCGCTTTCGCGTACTCAGCAACGACTATTTCGAAATGGTGGTGTTACCAACGTTACTGACACGCCTGAGAAGCGAGGCGCCAAATGTGGTGGTGGAGGTCGCCCTGGCCGGCGATGACATGCCCCAGAGGCTGTATACCGCCGAAGCGGATCTTGCCGTGGATGCCTTTGCAACGGAGAACGAACGATTACGGCGGCAAGTGCTTCTCGCGGAGCGGCTTGCGGTGGTGGCACGACAGGACCACCCCGACCTGCGGAGAGATTGCAGCAAACAGCAGTTTCTGGACGCCGAACACGTTGTACTGCCGGATCGGAACCGACGCTTGCCCCTGGACCAGATCCTCAACGAGCCGGGTTGGCAGCGGCGAACCGGGGCCCGGGTAACCCAGTTCGCCAGCATCCTGGCTACGTGCAGCCGCTCCGACATGATTGCCACGGTGCCCGAACGTCTGGCCCAGCAGTACGCCCAGGCATTCGGGCTGAAGACCCTGCCGTTTCCGGTACATGTGCCACCGTTACCGGTTTACCTGTTGTGGGCCCCGGTGATGGACAACGACCCGGCCCACTTGTGGTTCCGCCAGCGCCTGATGGAAAGTGTCACAGACTGACGCCTTACCATTCCAGTTGCGCACCCGTCTGGTACTCAATCACCCGGGTTTCGAAAAAGTTCTTTTCCTTGCGCAGGGTGGCCTGCTCGTCCAGCCAGGGTGAGACGTTTTTCGCACCCGGGAACGGCTCGTCCAGGCCTACGGTTCTGGCCCGGCGATTGGCCACAAAGCGGAACTGTTCGCTGTGGTACTCCGCGGAGTAGCCCAGGATCGGATCCCGCAGGATGTAGTTGGCGTAGGCGGTTTCAGCGGCTTCGGACTCGTCCCACATATCGCGCACGGCTTTGGGGTCCAGCGTGATGTTTTCCTCTTCCAGGATCTGGTTCACCACTTTCAGCCCGAACGAGAAATGCATGGCTTCGTCCCGCAGGATGTACTGCAGTTGCTCACCGGTGCCCCGCATCAGGCCCCGACGCTGTAATGCGAAGATGGGGCTGAAACCGTTGTAGAACCAGGCACCTTCAAACACTGCCGCGAAGAAGAGGTAGGACATAATGAATTCCTGCAGGTCGTCCCGGTTGCGCAGATTCATATCAGAGCGCATGGCGGCATCCAGCCGACGGTTGGCCATCTGGATCTTGCCGTTGATGGCTGGAACCACCCGATAGCGGTTGTAGATCTCGCTCTGGTCCAGGTTGAGGGTTTCAATGCAGTGCTGATAGGCCCAGGTGTGCATGGCTTCCTCGTACACCTGCCGCGCCTGATAAATCTGCAGTTCCGGGGCACTCATTTTTTCCATCACCGCCAGACCTATATTGCGCATGGCGAGGATGTCGGACGTCGTCAGATACGCCAGCACGTTCTCATACACGTGCTTTTCCGGTGCGGACAGGCGATGGTGGTAGTCGTGAACATCCTGCGCCATGTTCACATCCAGCGGCGTCCAGTGGTTCTTGTTGGCGTTCATGAAGTATTCCCAGGCCCAGGGATACTTGAAGGGTGCCAGCTGATTGATGTCGGTTTCACCGTTGATAACCCGCTTGTCATCGACATTGACCGGGGCCGGTCCGTCTTGGGTGGCCAGGCGGGTTTGAGTGTTTGATTCGTCGTCCCAGTTAAGCATCTGTTTACCTCACAATTCTTGGTGGCGGTCGGAGTTACTGGCAGGCTTCGCAATCCGGTTCATCAATGCTGCATACCTGTGGCTGCGGGGCCGCTACCGGGGCGGTTTTCTCGGCGCCCGTGGCCCCCAGTGAACGCAGGTAATAGGTGGTTTTCAGCCCCCGCTCCCAGGCCAGTTGGTACAGCTCGTCCAGCTTCCTGCCACTGGGTTGCGCCATGTAGAGGTTCAGGCTCTGGGCCTGATCCAGCCATTTCTGGCGCCTGGCCGCCGCCTCCACCAGCCAGCGGGCATCGATCTCAAAGGCGGTGGCGTACCGGGCCTTCAGTTCTGCCGGAATGCGATCAATCTGCTGCACACTGCCATCGAAGTACTTGAGATCGTTCACCATCACGTTGTCCCAAAGGCCTTCTGCTTTCAGATCACGCACCAGCGACGGATTGACCACGGTGAACTCGCCGGAGAGATTCGATTTCACGAACAGGTTCTGGTACGCCGGTTCGATGGACTGGGACACACCGACGATGTTGGAGATGGTCGCCGTTGGCGCAATGGCCATCACATTGCTGTTACGCATGCCATTGCGGGAGATGAGTTCCCGCACGGGCGTCCAGTCGAGGCGGGTGTCGGTGTTGAGGCTCAAATCGCCGTCACGGCGGTTCGCCTTCAGCAGATTAATGGAATCAATGGGTAAAACTCCCTCGTGCCACAACGAGCCTTCGTAGGTCTCGTAGGCACCGCGTTCACCGGCCAGCGCCGCCGAGGCCCGGATCGCGAAATAACTGATCTGCTCCATCGCCACATCGGCAAACTCCACCGCTTCCGGGCTGGTGTAGGGCAGATTGAGCCGATACAGCGCATCCTGGAAGCCCATCAGGCCCAGGCCAACGGGCCGATGCTTGAAATTCGAGTTCCTGGCCTGGGGCACTGCGTAGTAATTGATGTCGACCACATTATCGAGCATGCGAACCGCAGTATTAATCGTGCGTTCGAGGCGCTGGACATCCAGCTCACCGTTGTGGACATGGGCCGCCAGGTTGATGGACCCCAGGTTGCACACGGCGATCTCATCCGCACTGGTGTTCAGGGTGATTTCGGTGCATAGATTGGAGCTGTGCACCACGCCCCGGTGCTGCTGAGGCGATCGCAGATTGCATGGGTCCTTGAAGGCAATCCACGGATGACCGGTCTCGAACAGCACGGTCAGCATCTTGCGCCAGAGCTGTTTGGCAGACACCGTCTTGAACAGGGTGATCTCGCCCCTGGCTGCCATCGCCTCGTACTCCTCATAGCGTTCCCTGAACGCATTGCCGTACAGATCATGCAGGTCCGGAGTGTCGTTTGGCGAGAACAGGGTCCAGTCCTGATCACTGCGCATGCGTTCGATCAGTAGGTCCGGTACCCAATTGGCGGTGTTCATGTCATGGGTACGACGACGTTCATCGCCGGTGTTCTTGCGTAGCTCCAGGAACTCCTCAATATCCAGGTGCCAGCTTTCCAGGTATGCGCACACGGCGCCCTTTCGCTTGCCGCCCTGATTCACCGCCACCGCCGTGTCGTTCACCACTTTCAGAAATGGCACCACGCCCTGGCTGCTGCCGTTCGTGCCTTTGATATGGGAGCCCAGCGCACGGACCGGTGTCCAGTCGTTACCCAGGCCGCCAGCCCACTTGGACAACATGGCGTTGTCGCGGATGGCACCGTAAATACCTTCAAGGTCATCCTGTACGGTGGTGAGGTAGCAGGACGACAGCTGGGAATGGCGAGTACCACTGTTAAACAGGGTCGGAGTGGAGGCCATGTAGTCGAACGATGACAGCAGGTCGTAGAACTCAATGGCCCGGGCATTGGGGTCATCCTCCTGCAGCGCAAGGCCCATGGACACGCGCATGAAGAAGACCTGGGGCAATTCCAGCCGGTCACCTTTCCAGTTGAGGAAATAGCGGTCGTAGAGGGTCTGCAGGCCCAGGAAACCAAACTGATGGTCCCGCTCCGGCTTGAGGGCGGCACCCAGGCGTTCCAGGTCGAACGCCGCCATGGCGTCATCCAACAGTTCGTAGTGGATACCCTGTTCAATAAAGGTGCTCAGGGCCTGCGGGTAAATTTCCGCCAGCGGCAAACTTAGGGGCAGCTTCAGGGCGGTCGCGGTTTCCAGCCGAAGTTGTTCCAGCAGCAGGCGAGCGGTCACAGCACTGTAGTCAGGCTCCTGCTCAATGCGACCACGGGCAGTCATGATCAACGCAGACAACACCTCTTCCTCAGCGATACCGTCGTAAAGATTCCTCAGCGCCCCTTCCACCAGAGATTCACCATTGATGCCCTCCAATCCCTGGCTGGCACGTTCAACCTGGACTTTCATTAGCCCCAGATCCAGCGGTGCAACGTCGCCGCCCGCCTTCTTCACGGTCAGCGTGGGATGCGCCTCAACCGGCTCCAGGCTGGCCCGCTCCTGAGCATGAGCTTCCCGGTAGAGGACGTAAGCGCGGGCCACTTTCTGCTCCTCCGCACGCATCAACGCCAGTTCCACTTGGTCCTGAATATCTTCAATATGCACCTTCCCGCCGGCTTTCAAGCGGCGGCTGATGGCCTGCATGACCTGATTCGTAACCTGTTCCACGGAATCGTGGATACGGGCTGAGCCCGCGGCTTCATCGCCTTCGACGGCAAGAAATGCTTTGGTCACAGCAACGCTGATTTTGCTGGCGTTGAATCCAACCAGAGCGCCGTTACGTTTAATAACCTGTAGGGAAGCAGTGCTGGATGAGGCAGATTGGCCGGGCTCGGCCAGAGTGGCGGTAGACATGTCCGTTCTCCTGAGTACGCGTTTATGCAAAGACCTTCGCGTACGCAGGGGCGAGCATCGCTCTGAACAGAGACAACACAAAACCGATCTGCTCACCTTGATACGCGAAGGTGCAGTTGTGTTCCCAGGCAGGTCTTCGGACTCAGGGGCGTGAGCCTGTTGGCTCGGCCTTGCGTGGCGACTTCCCGGCATTCGCCAGTGTCTTTGTGCCACGCTCGTTCCCCAATACCGCTGCGCGTCAGTTCCGGAGTCTCACCGGATTCCCAGTACCGTGATAATCGCGATCAGTGATTGATTAACCTTTGATCGCTATATCTGGTACCAAGCCAAGGATATAAACACTATATAGGCTAAGATTAATCACAACAAGGCACTTTTCCGACAGAGACCGGTCAGTGAACAAAAGCATAGGAGCATCCCATGAGTCCTTTACGGAGATACCTGACGGCCGCCCTGGCGCTTTCGATGATCGCAGCCACAGCCCTGGCAGACAGTGCCGAAAACTCGCTGATCACCGCGTTTTCAGCCATAACGTCCCTGGAAGATGGCTGGGAACCGATGGAGTTTCCGAAGATCGACCGCCACAGTCGCTATCAGCTGACGGACGACAACGGCGAACAGGTGGTCGAGGCCACCACGGACAACAGCGCCTCCGGGCTTATTGCAAGGGTGTCTGTCGAACCCGGGGATTCGCTGATCCTGCGCTGGCGGTGGAAAGTGTCGAACGTCTATGAGCAGGGAAACGCCCGTAAAAAGGAGGGCGATGACTACCCCGCGCGAATCTACGTGGCTTTTGAGTTCGAGCCGGACGAAGCCGGCTTTTTCGAGCGCGCGAAACGCAAGACCGTGGAAGTGGTGTTCGGGGAGGAACTGCCGGGCAATGCGCTGAACTACATCTGGGCGAACCGGCTGCCGGTCGGAGAGATCGTTGCCAACCCCTTCACCGATACCACGATGATGGTCGCGGTGAACTCCGGCGTCACCAACACTGGCGAATGGGTCACGGTGGAACGCGATATCGTTGCGGACTACCGCAAGGCCTTTGACCGCGAGCCACCAAAGCTGGTGGGCGTCGCCATCATGTCGGATTCCGACAACACCGGAGCATCTGCTACTGCCTGGTATGGCGATGTCAGCCTGGTCAAACCAGATTGATGACGCAAAACAGGCCCACCGCACCCATCACGATGGTATAGGGAAACGCCATCACAACCATCCGCCCGTAGGACAACCGCACCAGCGGGGCGATTGCAGACGTCAGCAGAAACAGAAACGCTGCCTGGCCGTTGGGTGTGGCCACACTGGGTAGGTTGGTGCCGGTATTGATGGCGATGGCCAGCTCCTGGAAATGCTCGTAGTCGATACTGCCGGCGTCCAGCGCCTGTTTGATTTCACTGATATACACGGTGGCTACAAACACATTGTCGCTGATCATCGACAACAGCCCGTTCGCAATAAAGAACATGCCCGGCTGCTGATCCTGCGGCAGGCTGAGCACAAAATCGATGATCGGCTTGAACAGGTGTTGCTCGTGAATGACCGCAACAATGGCAAAAAATACGACCAACAGCGAGGTAAACGGCAACGACTCCTGAAAGGCTTTGCCGATCTGGTGTTCGTCTGTAACACCGGTGAACGAGGTGATCAGGATAATCACCAGAAGGCCAATCAATCCCACCTCTGCCAGGTGAAACGCCAGCCCAACAACCAGTACCAGAGCCGCCATCGCCTGCACCCACAGGGCAGCCTGGTCGGCTTTCGTGCGCTTGGTGCGCTCGTTGTCAGCAAACTCTTCCAGTACCTGGCGGACAGGCTTGGGCAACCGGGCGCCATACCCAAACCAGCGCAGCTTTTCCAAAAGCCAGCAGGTGGTCAGGCCGGCCACCAGCACCGGCAGGCTCACCGGCGCCATGCGCAGGAAGAAACTGACAAAGTCCCACCCTACTACCTTGGCGATCAGCAGGTTCTGGGGCTCGCCCACCATGGTGGAGACTCCCCCCAAGGCCGTTCCAATAGCACCGTGCATCAGCAGGCTACGCAGAAAGGCCCGGAACTTGTCCAGGTCTTCCCGGTGCAACTCAATCACGTGTTCATCGCTGTTGGCGTTGTGATCAGAGTGATGATAACCCTTGCCGGAGGCAACCTTGTGGTACACCGAGTAAAAACCGACAGCGACACTGATGATGACTGCGGTGACGGTAAGCGCGTCCAGGAACGCGGATAGAACGGCCGCAGCAGCACAGAACAGCAGTGACAACGCGGACTTTGACCGCACACCCACCAGGATCTGGGTAAACGTCACGAGCAGCAGCTCTTTCATAAAGTAGATGCCAGCCACCATGAACATCAGAAGCAGGATGACCGGGAAGTTCACCAACACCTCGTGGTACACCGCGTCCGCTGACGTCATACCCACCAACAGGGCTTCAATCGCCAGCAACCCACCGGGCAACAGTGGGTAGCACTTCAGCGCCATGGCCAGGGTAAAGATAAACTCCCCCACCAACGCCCAACCGGCCACGGCCGGGCCAAGGGTCCAGACAATCAGGGGGTTGGCAATCAGGAAAAGCAGGATAACCTGTTTGTACCAGGTGGGCGCATTACCCAGGAAGTTGTGGGTAAAGCCGGAGAGAACGGTTGTGGGCATTGCGGGAATCTTCTGAGTAAACGGTTTGTTGGAATTGTGTGGCAGAAGGCCCGCATCTTCCTTGATATATGTGTAACCGGTAATTCCCCAAAGGTACAGGGTGAGTGCCTATTTGGTCTTACATGAAACAAGGAAGAGTGGCCGGACGACCACTCAAAAGAGTTTCGTAATATTACTTAAAAACAGAGTCGGAATCGACTCTATTTTCAGCGCTCAGAGTTTGTTTTGCCCCTCGTCACTTTCCACTCGTGATCAGAATCGGTAGGAAACCGACGCCGTCACGTTACGCTCAGCGCCGAAGTAACAGAACTCCAGGCTGTTATAGCAGGACGCCACGTATTCCTTGTCCAGCAGGTTGTTCACATTCAGCCGGGTAGAAACGCCTTCCAGGCCGAGTTTGCTGAAATCGTAGCCCAGGGCCAGATCCACCAGAGTGTAGTCCGGCACCTTTTCAGTATTGGCGTCATCAGCGTAGATATCCGCGATGTGACGGACACCCAATCCGGCGTTGGCACCGTTGAGAACTCCCCGTGAGAACCGGTAGCCCGCCCACAGGGTCAGTTGGTGTTCCGGCACCTGGCTGGCGGTATTGCCCTCGCGATAGGCCTCGGACTTCTCAAAGGTGACGTCCGTGAACGCATACCCAGCCTGGACATTCAGGTTCTCCGTCAGCTGTGCTTTGGCCTCCAGTTCCACACCCTGGGATTCAATCTCGCCGATGCTGCGGTAGAAGGACTCCTGCGGCAGCTTGGTGGCCAGGTTTTCCTGTTGGATGCGGAACAACGAGAGCGTGTACAGATCCGTGGTTCCCACTGGCTGGTATCTCAGCCCGGTTTCAATCTGCTTGCCTTCACTGGGGGCCAGCAGGTCGCCGCTCTCGTCGGTATAAGCACTGGGCGAAAACGACGTGGAGTAGGAGACGTAGGGGGCGATGCCGTTGTCGAACAGGTAGAGCAGTCCGGCGCGGCCACTGAACTGGGTTTCGTCCAGCTCTGCCACGACACCGCTGTCACGATTGGTGTTCTCGATCTCCACCCAGTCGTGACGGCCACCCAACGTCAGCCGCCAGCCGCCGGTAGCCAGTTGGTCCTGCAGATAGACCCCGGTCTGTTTCTGCTTTCGGAGATTGCGCTGCGGGGGATACAGGGCGGTGGGTTCGGCACCGTACTCAGGATTAAACGCATCAATGGCCGGGAAGGCGCCCGACGGCCAGACCACATCGTTCTCACGCTGTTGGTAGTCCACCCCCACCAGAACGGTGTGATCCACGGCGCCGGTCGCCACTTCCCCCTGGATCTGGTTATCGACCGTAAGCGAATGCAGATCCTCATCGCCACCGGAGTAGAAACGGTTAAGCTCAGTGGCCGAGGCCCAGCCATAGGCATAGACCTGTTTCAACTCAACGTCCGAATCCAGATAGCGGGCTTTCTGCAAGACGGACCAATCGCGGTTGATTCGATGCTCCAGATCGTACCCCACCATGGTCATGTCGCGCCGGAACAGGTCGTAGTCCGGTTCGCCCTCAAAGAAGGTGTTGTCGATTTTCTGGCCATTGCGAGATTCCACCGTGCCCTCGTACGGCAAACCGCTGTGATAGCCACCCTCCGGATCGCGCTGGAGGTAAGCCAGCAGCGTCAGGCTGGTATCGTCGGTCATTTCCCAGGTCAGTGACGGGGCAATGGCGCGGCGATCCAGCTCCACATGGTCCTGTTGCGCGTCGGCAGCCGAGGCAATACCGGTCACACGATAGGCCACCCGTTGTTCATCACCCACCGGGCCGGTGACATCAAAGGCAAAGCTGCGCTGGGCGTTGTTGCCGAGCGAGACACGAATTTCACCCCCATCCCGGAACTCCGGACGCTTGCTGGTCAGGGCAACAATCCCGCCAGGGGAGCCCTGGCCGTATAGAACAGAGGTCGGGCCTTTGACAATCTCCATACGCTCAAGGAACCAGGGATCAATGGCAAAGGAGCTGTAGGAGCCACCGTCGTTCATCACCCGCAGGCCATCCAGATAGGTGTTGTTGATACTGCCATCGGAAAAACCGCGGAGAATCAGATAATCGTAGCGGTTGGAAGACCCCACCTGGTTCGTACCCACACCCGGGGTATAGCTGGCGGCGCGCTGCACCGTGCGGGCGCCTTTTTCTTCCCAGTCTTCGCGGCTGACAACAGATACTGATTGCGGGGTTTCAATCACCGGGGTATCGGTTTTCGTGGCGCTGCGGGTCGCTGTTACGTTTAGCGCATCCAGCATTTTCGGTTCGCCCTGTTCCTGGGCAACGGCTAATGGCGCGCCGGTGACACCGACAAGGGCCATGGCAACCGCAAATGACAAACGGGAATGTCGGAACATGAAAACCTCACTTGGGTCTAACGATAATTTAATGCGAATTATTCGCTTTTAGATCCAGAATTAGATATGCCAAGTGACAGATTTTGTATGTGAAACGACAAACCCTATGATTCAGACGACGGTTTTGGGAGAAACACCGAACTGGCGACGGAACGCAGTCGCAAAGTTGGTGGCATGCCGATAGCCAGACCGGTGGGCCGCCTGCTGAACGGAGTAGCCCTGCTCCAGGTAATGCCAGGCCAGGTTCAACCGACACTTACGCAGATACCCGAACACCGACAATCCGTAGGTCGCACGGAATTTACTACGCAAACTGCTGGGGCTCATTGCGGCGCGGCTGGCGAGATCCGTCAGGGAGTAATCTTCCGTCGGGGCGAATTCTAGCAATTGACGAATAGCCTCCAGGCGCTGATGCTCCTGGGAGGAAGCACGACTTTTCCTCTCAATCGCTGGCACCTGCTCCGGAAGACCATAACCCACCAACTGCAGCGCCAGACCTTCCAGCACCAGTGTTTTCTGAGTCTCGGGCAGCCTGACGTCAAGGGATTGCTCAAGAGCCGTCATGAGAACCGGTGGAACGTCCCACAGCACCACTGGGTCCTGCACCCCCCTGAGCAGAGTTCGCAGAGAACCCTGTTCAGTGTGCGCCGGCAACGGGCCACCGGGATCAAAGGCCAACACAATGGTTTCCAGACGTTGGCCGGCGGGCTGATAGGCTGCCAGTGCGTACTCCGGTCGTAGCTGCAGGCTGGCGGCCATGCCACTTCCAAGCTCCCGCTCGACCGCACCAACCGACAGGCGAATGCGCCCTTCGAGCACGATCACCATCAACAGGGGCGCATGGCCCAGCGACACCGATTCGTAGCTGTGGGAGATCGTCAGGTCGGAATGAGTGAAACGAAACCCCGAAGGTAGCGGGGTTTCATCGATTCGCCCCCGGGCGATGGTAAGTTCATCATCGGGGGCGCTATGACCGTCGACGTCGGGAAAGCGGTAGCTGATTCCGTAGTCGCGGCCAAACGCCAGGAAATCCTGCCTGCCGAATGACGTTAATTCGGCACGATTGCCCCACACTAGCCAGCGGCACTCACTGTTGTGCCTGACGACGCTGACTCAACGGCGTCCGCCAGCATCTCAGCGGTAATTGCAGACAGGGTCCAGCCCAGATGACCATGCCCCGTGTTATAGAACACGGTGGGCAACCGGCCCGGCCCGACTCGCGGCATCATATTGGGCAGCATGGGGCGCAGTCCCGCCCAGGGTACGACGCGGCGGGTACAAACCCCGGGGAAACACTGCTCGACCCAGCGGGTAAGCGGCTGGATACGGTCATCCCGGATATCACGGTTGTAACCGCTGAATTCCGCCGTACCCGCAACCCGGAAACGATCATCTCCCAGGCGACTGGTCACGATCTTAGTGGCATCGTCCAGCAAACTGACTGTCGGCGCTGCCTTCTGAGAGGCCTGATCGTCCAGCTCAACGGTGATGGAATATCCCTTCACCGGGTATATGTTGACTCGGTCCCCCAGCTTGGCGGCCAGTTCCCGGCTACCCACACCCGCACAGATCACCACACCATCAAAAGTGTCGCGGGTCTGCTCCTCGCCGTCATGGGAGGTTACCCAAGCATGGGACCCGTCCGCACTAAGCTCGGTCACCGAGTGTCCATAGCAGGTTTTGACGCCGAGGCGCAGGATCGCGTCCGCCAGGCCGTTGGTGAACTTGTGGATGTCACCGGTTGAATCACTTTCGGTATAGAAACCGCCATAATAGGTCCCCGCCAACGTGGGCTCGATGGCGCGCATTTCCTCGGGCGTGACAGCCCGACGCTCCAGGCCGCCGGCGGCCAGTAACCTGGAAACATTCGCAGCATGGTCGAACCCGGCCTTGTCACGGTAGATATGGAGGATGCCCTGCTTCTTCAGATCAAAGTCGATTCCTTCGTCCTGCGCCCAGGCAAACAGGTGATCGCGGGCGGCAATCGCAAGGCGGGCAGTTTCCGTGGTGTTCTGTTCATATTGAGGAATCGCAGCGATGAATTCGGCGAACCAGCTCAGTTTGTGCCAGGAAGGCTTGGGGTTGACCAGTAGCGGCGCATCCCTGCGGGACATCCACTTAAGGCCCTTGATGATGGTCTGCCAGTTGTTCCAGACCTCGGCGTTGGAGGCGGACAACTGACCACCATTGGCAAAGGACGTTTCCATCGCCGCGTAACGGTGTTTCTCGTAGACCGTCACATCCAGGCCGCGCTTGGCCAGGGTGTAAGCGGTGGTGATACCCGTGATACCACCGCCAATAACTGCAATTCGCTTCATAACACTCTCCAGGGGCGTCCAGGGTTTCCTTTCTCCACAGCATGGTAGAAAGCACCCCTTCCGTCACTGTACCTGAGAGATTCACGCACCGTTCCAACAGAACCGGTCGCTTGCTCCTTCGGTGTGCCAACGGACGCAGTCGTTGGCAACTCTTCGGAAAGTCTTTATGTCAGCGGTCCTTTTGCCTGAGAGTTTCCGGGGCAGTTGCTCCTTCGGCGCCGGCCACACCAATGTGTGACACGATCTCTCCCGCTAACACCTTCTGTCTGCAATAAATGCAAGTCTGCTTCGCAAAGTAGCAAATAACGCAGCGCTACAAAACCTCTTCCTCAATTGACGCCTTAAGTTAAAAGCGCCAAACCAGATAAGTCATCACCAAAATCATAGCACCCCCAACAGCAGGGAGATTTACTCAACTGTGACACTCTTCGCCAGATTCCGGGGCTGGTCCACGTCCGTGCCTTTCAGCACGGCCACATGATACGACAGCAACTGCAATGGCACAGTATAGACAATCGGTGAGGTGATCGGGTGTACCGACGGCAGCGGCATCACGTGGATACCTTCCTGTGGCCGTACGTCCGCTGCCTGGTCAGCAAATACAAACAACTCGCCACCGCGGGCGCGAACTTCTTCCAGATTGGACTTCAGCTTTTCCAGCAGCTCATTATTGGGCGCCACTGTGACCACCGGCATCTCCCCGTCCACCAAGGCAAGGGGACCGTGCTTGAGCTCACCGGCCGGATACGCTTCGGCGTGAATGTAGGAGATTTCCTTGAGTTTCAGTGCACCTTCCAGAGCCACTGGGAACATGGCACCGCGGCCCAGGAATAGACTGTGGTTCTTGTCCATGAAGGACTTCGACATCTCGGCGATATCGCCATCCAGTGCCAAGATCTGATCCACCTGACCGGGTAGCAGGCGAATAGCCTCAACAATCTCTGCTTCCCGAGACTCTTCCAGGCCGTTGTGGCGAGCCAATGCCAGGGTGAAGATCAATAGCGCGGTAAGCTGGGTGGTGAACGCCTTGGTGGAGGCAACGCCGATTTCCGGGCCGGCCTGCGTCATGATCACCAGATCGGACTCCCGCACCAAAGAGCTCCCCGGTACGTTGCAGATGGCCATGGCGGCACGGAAACCGGCTTTCTTGGCCTGGCGCAGCGCCGCGAGGGTATCGGCGGTTTCTCCGGATTGGGAGATACACAGGAACAGGGTATCCGGCTGAATCACATGTTTCCGATAACGAAACTCGGAGGCCACTTCCACGGAACAGGGCACGCCCGCCAGGTCTTCTATCCAGTAGCGCGCGACCATGCCAGCGTGGTAACTGGTCCCACAGGCGATGATCTGAACATGGCGAACGTCTTCCAGCAGGTTGCCGGCCTGGGTACCAAGCGCCTGTTCCAGCACGCGGGTGTTGGTCACTCGGCCTTCCGTTGTGGCGCGGATGACCCGCGGCTGCTCATGGATTTCCTTGAGCATGAAATGGCGGTACTCGCCTTTTTCGGCGGCGTCCTGGCTGTGTTCAAAGCGGGTAACCGCACGCTCCACCGGTTGCTTGTTGCGATCGTGGATCTCGATTCGATCACGGCGGATATCGGCGATATCGCCTTCTTCAAGGAACATGAAGCGGTCGGTAACCGGTAGCAACGCGAGCTGGTCGGAGGCAATGAAGTTCTCTCCAATACCCACACCCACCACCAACGGGCTGCCTTCACGGCAAACCACCATATGGTCCGGTTCATCAGCGTGGATCACTGCCAGCGCAAACGCACCACGCAAACGTTCAATCGCGGTACTCACGGCCTCGTAAAGGCTGTTGCTTAGACGGAACTGCTTTTCGATAAGGTGCGCAACGACTTCTGTGTCCGTCTGGGAGGTGAACTCAAACCCCTCGGCTTTCAGTTCTTCCCGCAGCTCCTGATAGTTCTCAATAATACCGTTATGGACAATGGCCAGGCGATCACCGGACATATGCGGGTGTGCATTGATCTGGGAGGGTTCACCGTGGGTCGCCCAGCGGGTATGTGCGATACCGGCGGCTCCCTCAAGCCCGTTGCCAGTCATGACATCGGCCAGAGCGGCCACTTTACCTACTTCCCGGGCCCGGTTAATGGCTTGTTTGCCATCAATCACGGCCATACCGGCAGAGTCATAGCCCCGGTATTCCAAACGGCGCAGGCCTTCGAGAAGAATTCCCTGAACGTCCCTTTCCGATACCGCACCTACAATGCCACACATGTCGCTGTCACCTGTCCGTTGTAAATCGTTTAAATCACTTTTTCGCCGGCCGTTCCCAGCCGGAAATATTACGTTGGCGGGCCCGGGCTACCGCCAGTTCGCTTTCCGCCACATCACGGGTGATGGTCGAACCCGCACCGACGGTAGACTCGGCGGCCACGCTGACCGGTGCCACCAATGAGGTGTTGGAACCCACAAATACGCCATCACCAATAACGGTTCTGTATTTATTCACCCCATCATAATTACAGGTGATGGTTCCTGCACCCACATTTACGTTACGGCCAAGTGAGGCATCGCCAACGTAACTGAGGTGGTTGATCTTGCTGCCCTCTCCCACGTCAGCTTTTTTGGTCTCGACAAAATTCCCAACCTTGGTGTTGGCAGCCAGTCGGGTACCCGGCCGGAGGCGGGCGAAAGGCCCAATACTGGCACCCGCCCCCACTTCCGAGCCGTCGATCAGCGAGTGCGCTTCGATTTTTGCACCGGCCGAGATATGGCTGTCCCGAATCACACAGCCCGGGCCAACACTAACGCCATCCGCCAGGGACACCTTGCCTTCAAACACCACATTAACATCGATCAGGACGTCCTGGCCTACGGTCAACTCGCCACGCACATCAATACGGGCCGGATCGGCCAGGGTTGCGCCCTCAGTCATCAACCTGTCCGCTTCCTGACGCTGCACCCAGCGCTCAAGTTCGGCGAGTTGAAGACGGTTATTAACGCCCTGGACTTCGTATTCGCTAGCAGGCTGGGCAACGGCAATCTCCACTCCGCGATCAGCCGCCATGGCAATGATGTCGGTCAGGTAGTATTCACCTTGAGCATTACGATTGGAGAGCTGCGGCAACCATTCCTTCAAGTGACGTGCCGAGACCGCCAGGATGCCAGTATTCACCTCCCGTATATCCTTCTGAGCGTCGGTGGCATCCTTCTGTTCGACAATCGCGCGAACCTTGTCGTTGTCATCCCGCAGAATGCGTCCGTAACCGTCCGGCGTTTCCAGGTTCACAGTCAACAACGCAAGTGAACGATCACTTACTTGAGCAACCATGTTCTCAAGCGTTTCGACTTTGGTTAATGGTACATCACCATAGAGAATCAACACCCGTGCTTCATCTGGCAGAGCCGGCAGGGCCTGGGCAACCGCGTGGCCCGTACCCAGCTGTTCTTCTTGCAACGCCCAGATGAGATCGTCGGCGGGAGTGATCTGCCGAACCTGATCCGCACCATGACCAATGACGCCATGGATACCGGAGGCGCCCAACTGGCGCGCGGTATCAACAACGTGATGAAGCATGGGTTTGCCCGCCACCCGGTGGAGAACCTTGGGCAGCGACGATTTCATTCTCGAACCCTGGCCTGCAGCCAGAATCACAACGTGAAGGGGAGTCATACGATTACCACGCTCCGGATTGGTAGCCAATTTCGGTGCCTGAAAACAAAAAAACCGCATCCTTGGTTGCCTGACAACGTTTCGCTGTTCTCAGGCTACTCAGGATGCGGTTTTGGTGATCGGCAGTCCCGAACAAAAATGCTTAACGCATCTTGTTGCGCAGCTGCTGAATGGTTCGAAGCTGAGCAACAGCCTCGGCCAGTTCAGCGGCAGCACGGGAATACTCGAATTCACCAGTTTGGTTGGCGAGTGCCTTCTCAGCTTCACGCTGAGCCTCCAACGCCGCTGCTTCGTCCACATCCTTGGCACGGACAGCAGTGTCCGCGAGCAGCGTCACCAGATTCGGCTGAACCTCCAGATAACCACCGGACACATAGAGGATTTCTTCCTCTCCGCCCTGTTTGATTATCCGGATGGGACCCGGCTTAAGCTGGGTCAGCAGCGGCGTATGACCCGGGGCAATACCCAGGTCACCTTCAGAGCCGGCTGCGATCAGCATTTCAACCAATCCGGAATAGATCTTTGTTTCGGCACTTACCACGTCACAATGCACGGTCATACCCATGTTGTTGCCTCTTTGATCGATCCGGAAACAAGCGCTTGAGGCTCAGATTACTTCTTCGCCTTGCTCTTCATTTCCTTCGCTTTCTCGACCGCTTCCTCAATGGTACCAACCATGTAGAACGCCTGCTCAGGCATGTCATCATAGTCGCCGTTGAGGATGCCCTTAAAGCTGCTGATGGTTTCCTTTAGGGAAACATACTTACCGGGCGAACCGGTGAACACTTCAGCAACGTGGAACGGCTGGGACAGAAAACGCTCGATCTTACGGGCCCGGGCAACGGTCAGCTTGTCTTCTTCTGACAGCTCGTCCATACCCAGAATCGCGATGATGTCTTTCAGCTCTTTGTAGCGCTGCAGGTTGGTCTGCACGCCACGAGCCACTTCGTAGTGCTCGTTACCAATCACCAGCGGGTCCAACTGACGTGATGTGGAGTCGAGCGGGTCGATCGCCGGGTAGATACCCTTGGAAGCGATGTCACGGCTCAGTACTACAGTCGCGTCAAGGTGGGAGAAAGTGGTCGCTGGTGACGGGTCAGTCAAGTCATCCGCCGGTACATAGACCGCCTGGATGGACGTGATGGAACCAGTCTTGGTGGAGGTAATACGCTCCTGCAGCTCACCCATCTCCTGGGCCAGTGTCGGCTGGTAACCTACTGCAGACGGCATACGGCCCAGCAGTGCAGATACCTCGGTACCGGCCAGTGTGTAACGGTAGATGTTGTCGACGAACAACAGGACGTCACGACCTTCATCACGGAACTTCTCAGCCATAGTCAGGCCGGTCAGGGCTACACGAAGACGGTTTCCGGGAGGCTCGTTCATCTGGCCGTAGACCATCGCTACTTTATCAAGGACGTTGGAGTCCTTCATTTCGTAGTAGAAGTCGTTACCTTCACGGGTCCGCTCACCAACACCGGCGAATACGGAGAGACCGGAGTGCTCTTTCGCGATGTTGTTGATCAGCTCCATCATGTTGACGGTCTTACCAACACCGGCACCACCGAACAGGCCAACCTTACCACCTTTGGCGAACGGGCAGATCAGGTCGATAACCTTGATGCCGGTTTCCAGCAGGTCTGCGGACGCCGCCTGGTCGGCATAGCCCGGTGCCTTGCGGTGGATACCCCAGCGTTCTTCTTCGCCGATCTCGCCCTGTTCGTCGATAGGACGACCCAGTACGTCCATGATACGGCCCAGAGTCTGGGTACCGACCGGCACGGAAATAGCCTTACCGGTGTTGTCTGCTTTCAGGCCACGCTTCAGGCCTTCGGTGCTGCCCATCGCGATGGTACGAACAATGCCGTCACCCAGCTGCTGCTGGACTTCCAGAGTTGTTTCGCCACCTTCAAGCAGCAGTGCGTCATATACGTTGGGTACGGAGTCACGTGGAAATTCCACGTCGATAACCGCGCCAATGATCTGAACGATGTGTCCGCTACTCATGCTCGGTTCCTCGTTATCTTGATAGTCAATAAAACCAGTTGGATTGCTGGCGGATCAGACCGAAGCCGCGCCGCTGACAATCTCCGAAATCTCTTGGGTGATGGCTGCCTGACGCGCCTTGTTATAAGCCAACTGAAGCTCGTCGATGATGCCACCGGCGTTGTCGGTTGCGCTCTTCATGGCGATCATACGGGCGGCCTGTTCACATGCCAGATTTTCCACCACACCCTGGTACACCTGGGATTCAATGTAACGTGGCAGAAGGCCATCGAGGATCTGCCTGGCATCGGGCTCGTAGAGATAATCCCACTGGTTCTTGATCTCTTCCTCGTCTTCCCCCGGAGGCAGCGGCAGAATCTGCTCGACCTGCGGGGTTTGGGTCATGGTGTTTTCGAACTCGTTGCTGACCAGATACAAACGGTCGATCTTGCCTTCCGAGAACGCATCCAACATGACTTTGACGTTGCCGATGAGTTTGTCGGAGCTCGGGCTGTCCCCCAGATGGGTCAGCGCCGCAACGACGTTACCGCCATAGCTCCTGAAGAAAGAAGCACCTTTCTGCCCGATGGCGCACAGATCAGCCTCAACTCCTTTCTCTTTCCACGCTCGCATGTCACGGACAAGCGCTTTGAACAGGTTGATGTTCAGACCACCACACAGGCCACGATCACTAGACACCACCACATAGCCTACGCGCTTAACTTCTCGCTCAACCATGAAGGGATGTTTGTACTGAACGTTCGCCTTGGCAATGTGCCCGATAACCTGACGCATCTTTTCCGCATAAGGGCGTGTTGCCTTCATGCGTTCCTGAGCCTTACGCATCTTGCTCGCAGCCACCATTTCCATGGCGCTGGTGATCTTCTGCGTACTCTTGATGCTGGATATCTGGTTACGTATTTCTTTTCCGCCGGCCATAACTCACTGCCTTCTCAAGTTAGACACTCACTGCTCGTAAATCGGCCTACAACGCATTGCAGGCCCATTCGTTACCAGCTCTGAGTGGTCTTGAATTTCTCAAGTGCAGCTTTCAGGCCCGCAGCGATTTCATCGTTGTAATCGCCTTTCTCGTTGATCTTGTCGAGAAGTTCTTTCTGCTCGGACCGCATCCAGTCGAGCATGATTGCTTCGAACTTCACTACATTGTCGACATCAACGTCGTCCAGGAAGCCTTCGTTGGCTGCGAACAGAACAGTACCCATCTCAGCCACGGACATCGGGCTGTACTGGTTCTGCTTCATCAGTTCGGTCACTCGCTGACCGTGTTCAAGCTGCTTACGGGTCGCTTCGTCAAGGTCGGAAGCGAACTGTGCGAAAGCTGCCAGTTCACGATACTGGGCCAGTGCCAGACGGATATTACCGCCGAGCTTTTTCATGATCTTGGTCTGGGCCGAACCGCCCACCCGAGATACCGAGACGCCCGCGTTCATTGCCGGACGAATGCCGGAGTTGAACAGGTTGGTCTCGAGGAAGATCTGGCCGTCGGTGATCGAGATTACGTTAGTCGGTACGAACGCCGAAACGTCGCCGGCCTGGGTCTCGATGATCGGCAGCGCAGTCAGGGAACCAGTCTGGCCTTTAACTTCGCCGTTGGTCAGCTTTTCGACTTCATCGGCGTTGATCCGGGACGCGCGCTCCAGCAGACGGGAGTGCAGGTAGAAAACGTCACCCGGATAGGCTTCACGGCCCGGCGGACGACGCAGCAGCAGGGAGATCTGGCGGTATGCCACGGCCTGCTTGGACAGATCATCATAGATGATCAGGGCGTCTTCACCGCGGTCACGGAAATATTCACCCATGGACGTGCCGGAGTACGGCGCCAGGAACTGCATCGCTGCAGGGTCGGCGGCACCGGCGGCAACCACGATGGTATGGTCCATCGCACCATGCTCTTCCAACTTGCGCACAACGGCGGCAATGGAAGACTGCTTCTGGCCGACTGCGACATAGATACACTTGATGCCGGAGTCTTTCTGGTTGATGATCGCGTCGATGGCGACGGCGGTCTTACCAATCTGACGGTCGCCGATGATCAGCTCACGCTGGCCACGGCCGATTGGCACCATGGTATCGATCGCTTTCAGACCGGTCTGAACCGGCTCATCGACAGATTGACGTGCGATAACGCCTGGAGCAACCTTTTCAACCGGTGACGTCTGGGATGTGCCCAGTTCGCCTTTACCGTCGATGGCATTACCCAGACCGTCAACAACGCGGCCCATCAATTCGGGGCCAACCGGTACTTCCAGGATGCGACCGGTACAACGAACCTTCTGGCCTTCCGCCAGTCCTTCGTAGTCACCCAGTACAACCGCGCCCACGGAATCACGCTCCAGGTTCAGGGCCATACCGAATATACCGTTGGCAAATTCAATCATCTCGCCGTACATAACGTCGGCAAGACCGTGGATCAGTACGATACCGTCAGAAACGGAGAGGATCGTACCTTCGTTCTTTGCATCGGAAGAAATATCGAGTTTTTCGATTCTCTTTTTGATGATGTCACTGATCTCGGATGGATTCAGTTGCTGCATGCCTTTATCCTCAAACCTTGTGCTGAAATCAGGAGCCCAGAGCGTCGGCCAGTTTGGTCAGCTTTCCGCGTACAGATGCGTCAATCACCATATCGCCGGTGCGAACGATCACACCTCCGATCAAAGCCTTGTCCATTGACGCTGCGAGTGACACTTGGCGCTCGAGTTTGGTCGATAGTGCCTGGGCGAGCTTCTGCTGTTGTTCGTCGGTCAACTCATATGCAGAGGTGACTTCAATATCAACAGTGCGCTCAAAGTCAGCCCGGTACGTGTTGAAGAGCGCTGCAATCTCAGGCAGAAGGCTCAACCGGCGATTATCCGCCAGAATCATCAGAAAGTTACGAACCGATTCCGTCACGTTACCTTCAACGCATTCCAGAATCATTTCTGCCTTCTTCTGCTCTTCAGTGCCTGGACTGGCGAGAAGCTGTCGAATGTCTTCGTTCGCTGAAATCTGCCCGGCAACGGTTAGCACTTCGGACCATTCAGCCAGTTGCTTCTGGTCCTGAGCGGCCGAAAATGCTGCCTTTGCGTAAGGGCGGGCCAGCGTTCTCAGTTGTGCCATGATAAACCTCGTCGTTTAGAGTTCTGCTGCCAGCTTGTCCAGCATCTCACTGTGCTTGTTGGCATCGACAGAGGTTTCCAGGATCTTCTCAGCACCAGCGACCGCGATGGCTGCAATTTCTGCACGCAATGCGTCACGAGCCTGATTGCGCTCCTGCTCAATTTCGGCCTTGGCCTGCTCAATCAGCTTCTCACCTTCCTTGCGGGCGTCATCTTTGGACGCTTCGACAATTTGGGACGCTCGCTTGTTGGCCTGTTCGATCAGACCAGCGGCTTGCTGCTTGGCTTCACGCAGTTCCTGAGCTGACTTTTCCTGAGCCAGTTCCAGATCGCGCGCGGCGCGGTCTGAGGCAGCCAGTCCGTCAGCGATCTTCTTTTGACGTTCCTGCAGTGCGGCCATAATCGGCGGCCACACATATTTCATGCAGAACACGACAAAGATAAAGAACGCGATGGCTTGACCAATCATCGTCAAATTAATGTTCACGTCTTCACCTCTCGCCTGTTGTGTAAAGAATCATCAGTCCGGAGTCCAGCTCCGGTGGCGACTCGATTAACCGGCGATCTGGCCGACAAACGGGTTGGCGAAAGTGAAGAACAGTGCGATACCAACACCGATCATGGTTACGGCGTCCAGCAGGCCTGCAACGATGAACATTTTAACCTGCAGCATCGGAGTCATTTCTGGCTGACGCGCAGCGCCTTCCAGGAATTTGCCACCGAGGATACCAAAGCCGATAGCAGTACCCAGTGCGCCCAGGCCGATCAGCAGTGCAACGGCAATCGCGGTCATTCCAACTACAGTTTCCATGATAACTCCCAGTTTTCAGTTAGGTTTTCAGTTTAAGGGTTTTGGTTTTAAAACTACGGTTTTACGGTTCCGATCAATGACTGTCTTCGTGAGCCATGCTCAGGTAAACAATCGTCAGCATCATAAAGATGAACGCCTGCAGCGTAATGATCAGAATGTGGAAAATGGCCCAGGGTACAGACAGTGCCCACTGTGCCCAGAACGGCAGCAGGGCAATCAGGATAAAGATCAATTCACCGGCATAAAGGTTACCGAATAGACGCAGTGCCAGTGAAATGGGCTTGGCCAGCAGGCTCACACCTTCCAGCAGGAGGTTAACCGGTACCAGCAGCACTTTGAGGAAAAAGTTGTCTGAGGAGAACGGGTGCAGAGTCAGTTCTCCAACAAAGCCACCGACGCCTTTGACCTTGATGCTGTAGTAGATGATCAGGAAGAACACGGAGAGCGACATGCCCAGTGTGACGTTTACGTCAGTGGTCGGTACCACCTTCATGTATTCCAGACCCATCATGTGGAACAGTTGGGGCAGGAAGTCGACCGGCACCAGGTCCATCAGGTTCATCAGAAAGACCCAGCAGAAAATCGTCAATGCGAGAGGAGCGATAACCTTGTTCCTGCCGTGGAAAGTTTCCTTCACGCTGGTATCGACAAACTCGATCATGATTTCAACGAAGTTCTGCAGCCCGCCAGGCTGATCTGAAGTAGCACGCTTGGCGGCCATACGGAAAAGGATCAGGAAAATCAGGCCCAGGCCAACCGCCCATCCGAGCGAATCCACATGAACAGCCCAGAACCCCATATCAGAGGCTTCCCGGGCGTTGTGGGCCATGGTCCAGCCCGCTTCCGACGTCACCGAACCATCAGCACGCTCATAGCCGGCCGGAAGTTTTCCATAGGTGAGATTCTGGAGGTGGTGCTGAATATACTCTGATGCGCTGCCTGCCATAACGTTCTCTCAGGTCCTGTTAGCTTCGCTGCGTTCTGCGGCCCGCCAGAAGCGGAGTCAACCAATTGGTGACCAACATGATCGCAAATGATAAAAAAAGTGCCGCAATATCAAGCGGCTGAATCCATTTAAACACCATCGTAAACAGGATGGCGCACAGGATGAGCTTGCCGGCCTCACCCTGGTAGAAAGAGCTTATGATTTGCCTGGCAGACCGCGCGCCGGAATAGCGGAATGCCTTGAACGCAAAATAGCCATGGGGCAGAAGAAAAATAAGCCCCCCCAGCAGTGCTGAATAACCGGACACCTGGCCTTTAAAGAGGAATGCCAGACTGACGATGACCAATACCACACATTCTATGACAAACCATCGTGCCAGTGGCGGGCGTTGGATTCCGCCCGGTTGAGCCTTCGTCATGTCGTTTCCCGGGTGTTACACCGCTTTGGGTCGGTGATGTTCGAAATTTAGACAGATACACCGATACAAGCGCCGCAGATTATATGTGTTCAATCTACACGAATCAACAAAACCGGAACTGGCTCTCCGCCCTGAAACACGCAGAAAAGCTGGCGCTGGGGGAATTCGGGACACAAATAGGCACCAACACGAAGGGGTAGCACTATATGTAGTGGTACCTAGTCAAAACTGGCCTTTGGTACCTCGTCGTTGGTCGCAGATTGCCAACACTAAATTGTTAACAGTGACACTGTGAAAACATTGCCAAGGACGTTACTTGATGTGGCCCAGAATGCCATCCAACTCGTCGAGGGAAGTGTACTCAATCACCAGTTTGCCCTTGCCACGCTGACCGTGGTCAATCGACACCCGGGCACCGAGTCGCTCGGCGAGGTCGTCCTGCAGGGCGCGGATGTTAGGATCCACTTCACCCTTGGCTTTCTTACGGTTCGGCGATTCCTGTTGCACCCGGCGAACCAGGGCTTCTGTCTGCCGTACCGACAGGGATTTTGCCACTACCTGTCTCGCTACCTGCATCTGCTGTTCGGGTTGCAGAGTGAGCATGGCCCGGCCATGGCCCATTTCAAGATCGCCGTGTTCCAGCATGACGCGAACGTCTTCCGACAGACTGATCAGGCGCAACAGATTGGTGATGGTGGTGCGGGACTTACCCACCGCTTCGGCCACCTGGGCCTGGGTCAGGCCGAACTCGTCCTGCAGGCGCTGCAGCGCAAAGGCTTCTTCGATGGGATTGAGATTCTCGCGCTGGATATTCTCAATCAGCGCCATGGCGATGGCGGCATCATCCGGCACGTCACGGATAATGGCGGGAATACGGTCCAGTTCGGCCATCTGGGTGGCCCGCCAGCGGCGCTCGCCAGCGATCAACTCAAAGCGGCCTTCCGCAATAGGACGCACCACAACAGGCTGCATCACACCCTGCTGGCGAATGGAGTCGGCCAGTTCCTGAAGAGCCGCCGGGTCCATGTCACGGCGAGGCTGGAACCGGCCACGTTGGATCAGGTCTATCGGAACTTCCCGGAGCTCACCGTCGTGATCCTTCAGTTCCTGGTCCAGGTTGACCCTGGAGCCCTGCAACAGAGCGCCCAATCCGCGCTCACCCAGTCCTCGTTTCTTCGCCGCCATGGTGTTTGTCATTCTTCCCGATGAAATATCTGTGTGCAAAGGAGGGAGTAGTTTACACGGCAACGGCCGCGGATGTCTTTTGCGATCCATGCCGGCGTACCATCTCGCCGGCCAGGGCCAGGTAGGCCACCGCTCCTTTGGACGCGCGATCGTATTTCAGTGCTGGCATACCATAGCTCGGAGCTTCCGCCAGTCTCACGTTGCGGGGGATCACCGCGCGGTAGACCTTGTCACCGAAAAACTCGCTGAGCTGGCCTGAAACATCCAGGGTCAGGCTGTTGCGGGGGTCATACATGGTACGCAGGATACCCTCCACCTGCAGGTCCGGGTTGACGGTTTCCTGAATCTGCTCGACCGTATTCATCAGCGCCGCCAATCCCTCTAACGCATAGTATTCACACTGCATGGGGATTAACACGGTGTCAGCCGCCGACAAGGCATTCACGGTCAGCAGACTGAGAGAAGGCGGGCAATCGATCAGGATGTAATCGTAGTTTTCCCGAACCTTGTTGATAGCCAGGCGCAGGCGGTGTTCGCGACCAATCTCGTTCATCAGCTCCACTTCAGCTGCGGTCAAATCGCCGTTGGCAGGAAGAATATCGAAGCCGGAAACCTCCGCCCGGAAGATCACCTCGGCTGCCGTTGACCGTTTAGTGAGCATGTCGTAGCCGGAAAGCTCCAGGGCATTTTTGTCCACACCGCTGCCCATGGTGGCATTACCCTGAGGGTCCATATCCACCAACAACACGCGGCGCTTGGTCGCAGCCAGCGAGGCAGCCAGGTTGACGCAGGTGGTGGTTTTACCCACACCGCCTTTCTGATTGGTCACTGCAATCACACGCGCCATGACTCGCCTCCTTTGGTGAAATTCTCATCGTTCGCCCCCCGCCGGATCACCAACAGGTGACGGTCTCCGTCCGAGCCTGGCACTGATAATGACCGCCGGGATGTTACCTGCCAACCAGCTGGTAGGGCAGCTACCTCATCATCCGGAAACTGGCCTTTCATGGCAAGGAACTCGCCCTCATCCGCGAGCAAGTGCCCACACCAGGTAATCAGGTTATCCAATGCCGTAAAAGCCCGGCTACTGATCTGATGGTACTGAACGGCAGGATCGCAGCTTTCAGCGCGGCCGTGAATAATGTCGACGTTCTTAAGGCCAAGCTCCAGCACACATTGCGTCAGAAACCGGGTTTTCTTGCTGTTGCTGTCCAACAGGGTAAACCGCTTGTGAGGTAACGCAATCGCCAGTGGAATCCCCGGGAGGCCGCCGCCGGCGCCCACATCCAGCAAATGGTTGGCTGTGACGAAGGGCAAGATACTGAGGCTGTCCAGCAACTGCCGCGACACCATCTGCCGTGGCTCCCGCACGGCCGTCAGGTTGTAGGCCCGGTTCCACTTGTTCAGCAATGAGAGAAACGCCAGCAGCTGTTGCTGGCTGGCGCTGTCCAGTTCCAGATTCAGATCGGCCAGACCCTCACTGAGCTGGCGTTGCCAAAGTGCATCGCTCATGGGCGCACTCAGGCGGATTGCTTGCGCAGCAGATCGCGCTTCTTGAGATGCACCAGCACCTGGGAAATCGCTGCCGGGGTCACGCCCTGGATACGCGAAGCCTGGGCCACGGTTTCCGGCCGCACTTCCTTGAGTTTCTGCTTGATCTCGTTGGACAGGCCACCAATCGCGTCGAAATCAATATCATCCGGTAAACGGGTATTTTCGTTCCGGCGCAGGCGCTCGATTTCGTCCGCCTGACGGGAGATATAGCCCTCGTACTTGATCTCGATTTCCACCTGATCGGCCACCGCCGGATCGTCCGCTTGGCCCACGGCCATGGCGGCAATATGCCTGTAATTGATTTCCGGGCGACGCAGCAGCTCCGCGAGGGTCTGGTCGCGGTTCATAGGCTGACGCAGGTGGCTGTTGGCCGCGTCGCCACCGGCCGTGCCCGGGTGAATTCGAGTGGTTTCCAGGCGCTGACGTTCAGCCGCGATGGCTTCACGCTTGTGATTGAACGTCTGCCAGCGATGATCATCCACCAGCCCCAGCTTGTGGCCGGTTTCCGTCAGGCGAAGGTCAGCGTTGTCCTCCCGCAGAATCAGCCGGTATTCGGCACGGCTGGTAAACATGCGGTAGGGCTCGGAGGTGCCCATGGTGATCAAGTCGTCCACCAGTACGCCAAGGTAAGCTTCGTCACGACGGGGGTACCATTCGTCCTTGTCCTGGGCACGTAATGCCGCGTTGATACCTGCGAGAAGACCTTGGGCACCGGCCTCTTCATAACCGGTGGTGCCGTTGATCTGTCCCGCAAAGTACAGGCCCTGGATGAATTTGGTTTCCAGGGTGTGGCGCAGATCCTGTGGATTCAGGAAGTCGTACTCAATGGCGTAGCCGGGCCGCGTAATGTGGGCACTCTCGAAACCGGGAATGGTGCGCACAGCAGCAAGCTGGATATCGAACGGCAGGCTGGTGGAGATGCCGTTGGGGTATAACTCATTGGTGGTCAGCCCCTCTGGTTCCACGAAAATCTGGTGCGAGTCCTTGTCAGCAAAACGGTTGACCTTGTCCTCGATGGAGGGGCAGTAGCGAGGTCCGATACCTTCGATGTTACCGGCAAACATGGGCGAACGATCAAAACCGCTGCGAATAATGTCGTGGGTCTGTTCGGTAGTACGGGTGACGTAGCAACACACCTGCTCAGGATGCTGCTCGCGAGATCCGAGGAACGACATCAGCGGAGCCGGATCATCGCCCCACTGCTCCTGCATCACTGAGAAATCTACGCTGCGGGCGTCAATACGGGGCGGGGTGCCGGTTTTCAAGCGCCCGACGTTGAATGGCAGTTCACGTAAACGCTGTGCCAGCGCATTCGCCGGTGCGTCACCGGCACGGCCACCAGAATGCTGCTGCATGCCGATGTGGATAACACCGCCAAGGAAGGTTCCGGTGGTCAGTACCACCGTGGGCGCACGGAAACGAATACCTGACTGGGTGACCACGCCAGTGATGCGCTCACCGTCCACAATCAGATCGTCTGCGGCCTGCTGGAACAAAGTCAGGTTGGGCTGGTTCTCCAGGATTTCGCGGATGGCCGCCTTGTATAACACCCGGTCCGCTTGGGCACGGGTCGCGCGAACCGCAGGGCCCTTGCGGGAGTTCAGCACGCGGAACTGGATGCCGGCCTTATCGGTTGCCATGGCCATGGCGCCGCCGAGGGCATCTATTTCCTTGACCAGATGGCTCTTGCCAATACCTCCGATAGCGGGGTTGCAGGACATCTGGCCCAGGGTCTCAATGTTGTGGGTCAGCAGCAGGGTCTGGGACCCCATGCGTGCAGCTGCCAGTGCGGCTTCAGTGCCGGCATGGCCACCACCAATGACAATTACATCGAAACGGGTCGGATAATCCACAACATCACCTCGGCAAACGGGTACTCAGAAAATTCTGGGCGTAAAAACAGCTTGAAAATCAGGGCCGGGAGTATAACGCCTCACCCGACAAATTGCAGTCAGAATGTGCAAATTTTAACCAGAAAGGCCAATAACAGAAAGGCCCCGAAATGACACCGGCCCAGACGCTGTTGTTTCGCGATGAGTTCCACGAGAAATGGAGTACCGAAATACGACAGATATCAGCGGGTTGTGGATACCTCCTAAGAAAACTTTTCAAGAAAGTTATCCACATATATGACCTTGTCAAAAACACCCTCAAAGACACTTTAACTATTTGTTTTATATAGTTTAAATTTAATTTAACCAAAGCTTATCCGAAGGTTATCCAATAAATTATCCACAACTTCGTGCCATCAGCGAGAAAGAGGGCCCGCCGCCGATATCGTAATGTGCGTTTGGTGGGCGTAGGGAGAATTTATCGCTCCAAACCGCACCTCAACGGTGCGTTAATTCAATCACCAGCAACACGTCATATTTTATTGACGCTAGATAAAGCCGTTAACCGTTGGTTTTCTGGCAACCTGGCATGAAATTCGCCAGAAATACTCACTTTCATTCACATTTCAGCTAGGGCCCAGGATGGCTTCATTGTTGAAGGACCCTGACCATGAACCGTGTTATTTCACTTTCCCGGCATCGGAAATTGCGTACCCAATCTCCTTATCGTGAGAGTATCTTCGCAGACCTTGATTTCAGTTCTGCGTATCAGCCGATCCTAAGCCCCACTCATCAGAAGCTCGTTGGGTTCGAGGCTCTGGTGCGTGTTACCCGGGATCAGCAGCCGGTCTCGCCAGCGGAGTTATTCAGTCGTGCCGATAGCAGCGAACAGACGGTGGAACTGGACAGTTTCCTGTTGCATCGCCACCTGGAACAGTTTGCCGGGCACACAATGCCGGTCTGGCTATTCCTCAACATTAATCCGGAAACCTGCATCCACCCCGCCTCTTCCCTGGATCGGCTGGTGGACCATTGCCGATCCTGTGGCATTGCCCCGGACCGGGTGGTCCTAGAGTTGGTAGAAACTGCCAGTGATGATCCCGACGCCTTGCTGAAGTTCATCCACATGGCCAAGACCAAAGGCTTCCGCATTGCCATCGACGATTTCGGCGTGGGGGACTCCAATTTCGAACGGCTCTGGCGAATGGATCCGATGATTGTAAAGCTGGACCGAAGCCTGCTGGTCAATGCCGAGCAACATCACCGTGCCCGCCTGTTGCTGGAAAGCCTGGTACGGATGATCCGTGAGAGCGGCAGCCTGGTGCTTCTGGAAGGTATTGAAAGCGAGGCCCAGGCCAAAATTGCCCTGGCGACTGAAGCAGACTTACTGCAGGGCTTTCTGTTGGGCAGGCCAGGTGAGGTAAGTCCGGCTCTGGTGGAGGAACGTGAGGCAGGCCTCAAATTGGTGATGAATCACTCACGGGAATCAACGCTGCAGGAAAGTTCGGATCATAACGACTTCCTGCGCCTGCTGCGCTTTGAGATCCTTGAGACCTGCCACCGACTGGCGCGGGGAGAGGCGTTCACCTCGGCCTGCGAATCCATGCTTCGCATCAGCGGTATCAAGCGCTGCTTCCTGCTGGATCGGGAGGGCGTCCAACAGGGCAATCTCGCCTTCGGCACTCGCCACTTTGCCCCACAGGATTTCAATCCGCTGTACCACTCCGCCGGAGCCTGCTGGGCACATCGGGAATACTTCCGTAACGCTGTCGCACGCCCGCAACACATCAACGCATCGCGGCCCTATGTAGCACTACCGGATGCCATTCGTACGGTCACCCTGTCTACCTCGCTCACCAGCGACAATAGTCGACAGGTCTTCTGTGCGGATCTGCACCCCGATGAACTCTTCGGCGGCCAGTTATGTTTTCCACAAACACTCTGAGCACTGGTCGTCAGAACTGATCCATCTCTTTTGATTGCGGGGCGGCCGTCATGCCGCGGCCACCGGGGGATTGGCTGGCCTGCTTTTCAAGTTCCAGTGCAATCGCGTTGGTGGACTTGGCAAACCGCGCCAGCAGGTTATAGAGAACCGGAATGATGAACAGGGTCAGGGTGGTAGCGAACACCAGCCCGCCGAGGATAACGATACCGATCGACGCCCGGCTTTCCGCCCCCGCGCCCGTTGCGAGCACCAACGGCACGGCACCGAAGACCGTGGATATGGTGGTCATCAGCACCGGCCGGAAGCGCAGGCTGGCACCTTCCAGAATGGCGTCCTTCACCTCATAGCCCTTGTCCCGGAGCTGGTTGGCAAACTCGACAATCAATATGCCGTTCTTCGCCATCAAACCCAGCAACATGATGATGCCAATCTGGCTGTAGATATTCAGGCTGATGCCGGCCCACCACAGGCCTAGTAAGGCTCCGGTAACCGCCAATGGTACCGATAGCATAATGATCAGCGGGTGAATCCAGCTTTCGAACTGGGCGGCCAACACCAGAAAGACAATCACAAATGCCAGACCAAAGGTGACGTAGATCGCCGACGACGATTCCTGGAATTCCCGCGATAGCCCCTTGTAGCTCACCCTCGCCTCCGGCGGCAGGTTATCCACCGCCAGGTTGTTCAGATACGTCAGTGCCGAACCCAGATCATAGCCATCGGCCAGGGAGGCACTAATGACCACTGCCGGCAACCGGTCGATGCGCCGCAGATCAGGATTGGCACCGATTTCCTCGACCGAGACAAGCGCCTGCAAGGGAATCAGCGTGCCGCCCTCGCGGGGGCGCAGGAAAATCTGCCCCAGGTCCGACGGCGTTGCACGGTCAGCGTCCGCTGCCTGAAGGATCACGTCGTACTCCCGGCCCCGATCCAGGTAGGTGGTCACCTGCCGTGATGCCAACATGGTCTGCAGTGTCAGGCCCACATCTTCGATAGTGACATCCAGGTCCGCGGCGCGCTCCCGGTCAATGGACACCCGCAGCTCAGGGCGGGTCAGTTCAAAATCGGTCTCCAGGTTCAGCAGGTTCGGGTTGTCCTTCGCTCGCTCGACGATTTCCTCACTCCAGGCCTGCACACTTTCGTAATCCGGCCCGGCCACCACGAATTCCACCGGTTGGTCAAAGCCGCGCTGGCCTAGCCCTGGTGGGTTCACCGCGATGGCGCGAATACCTGTAATTTGGCCGAGTTTGCCCCGCAGTTCGCTGGTAATCTGCTGTTGTTTGACATCACGATCCTCCCAAGGCACCAGGCCCATGATCATGAAGGCGTTGTCCTCTTCATCGCGGAAGCCAACGATCGACAGCAACCGATTGGAGACACCCTGCTCCAGGTAGGGCAACAGTTCCTGCTCCGCCTTACGCACGTAGTGGTCTGTGAACTCGACCGTCGAACCCCGGGGGGCGCTGGTTGGCATAATGATCACGCCCCGATCTTCCGTGGGCGCCAACTCCTGCGGCAATCTTGGGAAAATTACTATGGCAACGATAAGCCCAACAAGCCCAAGGCCCAGCAACAAGCCGGGCTGGTTGAGGGAGAAGCTGAGCATACGTTCGTAGCCTTGGGTCAGACCATTCAGCACTTTTTCACTGGCCGCCCACAGGCGGTGTCCTTCCGCCGATTCCGGGCTATGCCGCAACCATTTTGAACACAGCATGGGCGCCAGGGTGAGCGCCACCAGGCTGGATACCACCACCGCCGCTGCCAGGGTGAACCCGAACTCGGCAAACAGTCGCCCGATGTTGCCGCCCATAAAGGAGATTGGCACAAACACCGCAACCAGGGTGAGCGTGGTGGCAATGACCGCGAACGCCACCTGCTTGGCACCGCGATAAGACGCCAGCAATGGCGGTTCACCCTCATCGATCCGGCGCTGGATGTTTTCCAGCATGACGATGGCGTCGTCCACCACCAGACCGATGGCCAGAATCACTGCGAGCAGGGTCAGTACGTTGATGGAGAAACCGAGGAAGCCCAGCCCGATAAAGGCGCCGATAACCGCCACCGGGATGGTCACCGCCGGAATCAGGGTGGCCCTCCAGGACCGCAGGAACAGGAAGATCACCAGAATGACCAGGGACACGGCAATCGCAAGAGTAAACACCACTTCCTTGATCGACGCGCGAATGAAAATGGACTCGTCATAGCTCTCGGCAATCGTCACTTCCGGGGGCAGCGTCTCGCGGATCTTTTCAAGCTCCGCGCGCACAGCATCGGACACTGCCACCGTGTTGGCCTTGGACTGACGAATGATACCCATGCCGATCGCGGTCTTGCCGTTGGCCCGCAGTCGGCTGACATCGGACTCAACCCCCATCTGGACATTGGCCACCTCGCCCAGGCGCAGCAAGTCATTGCCGTCGCGGCGAACCACCAGATCACGGAACTGCTCCACATTGGTGAGCCGGCCTTCCGCACGCACCGTGAAGTTGCGGGTGGAAGAGTCCACCGAGCCGGCTGGCAGTTCAACGTTATTGGCTCGCAGTGAACGCTCGACTTCAGCCACGGTGATATCCCGCGCCGCCAGCCGTTCGCGGTCCAGCCAGACCCGGATGGCGTAACGCCGCTCACCACCAATGCGTACGTTGGCAACGCCATCCAGTACGGACAGTCGGTCGGCAAGCACCCGTTCGGCAAAATCGCTCAATTCCGCACTGTCCCAGATGTCACTGCGCAGGGTCACCCACATCATCGGGCGGGCGTCTGAGTCGGCCTTCTGGACGACCGGTGCCTCGGCCTCTTCGGGCAGTTGATCGGCAATGCGGGACACGGCATCGCGCACATCGTTGGCAGCGATGTCGACGTTGCGGGAAATGGTAAATTCTATGCTGGTACGGGATTCACCCTGTTCGGTGGAGGACTCAATGGAGCGAATACCTTCGATGCCGCTGATCGCCCCTTCCACGACCTGGGTTATCTGGGTGTCGACCACTTCGGCCGCAGCACCAATGTAATCCGTGGATATGGACACCACGGGTGGGTCAATGTCCGGATACTCCCGCACCGGAAGCCCCAATAACGCTGCCAGTCCGAAAACCACAATGAGGAGGCTGAGAACCGTCGCGAAAACCGGACGTTTAATGGAGACATCGGACAGGATCACGGATCAGGACTCCAGGGAGTTGGCAAAGCGGTTGTCGGGAATCACATTTTCCCCTTCCACCACACTGATCCTGTCGCCACTGCTCAGGCGATCCTGGCCGGTTACTATCACCTGTTCATCCAACGACAACCCGTCAATGATCTCGACCAGGCCGGGCATCCGTGACCCCAGGGTCACCGATACCCGTCGGGCAATACCGTCTTCGGCCACAAACACGTACTTCTCGTCACCGCGAATCATCACTGCCTGCTCGGGAATAACCAGGGATTCACGTTCCCGGAGTGTCAGCGTGGCAGACATGAACTGGCCCGGCCTGAGTTTGCCATCGGGATTGTCAATTAGGGCCCGCACCGGCAGTGTTCGGCTCAGCTCATCAATTCGTGTGCCCAACTCCACAAGTTCGCCGCCAAAGGTTTCTCCGGTGTAGGCCGGCGAGGTGCCGCTTACCATCTGGCCAATGTTGATCTGGCCGAGGAATCTTTCGGGAATCGCGAACCCCAATTCCATCTTGGTGGTGGAGTCCAGAGTTGCCACTGGCGTGCCTGCACTGAGATAAGTTCCCAGACTGATATCGGAGAGACCAATAACCCCGGCAAACGGTGCTTCAACACGGTGGTTGTCAAGGCGGGTACGAGCCGCCTCGCGCTGGGCTTCCGCCACGTCAACGGCGGTGCGCAATTCATCAACCTGGGACTGGGAAATACTGTTATTGGCCTGGAGTTTCCGGGCGCGATCATACTGGCGGCGGGCGTCGGAGAGGGTGGCTTGCGCCACTTGCAGATCAGCGCTTGCCTGGCGATCGTCCAGACGCAACAAAAGGTCACCGGACTGGACCCGTTTTCCGGCATCAAGATTCATTTCGACAACACGACCGCTGACCTCGGTGGTCAGTTCCACCTGATCCCGGGCCCGAAGGCTGCCAACTGCCCTGACAGTGTCACTGACCAGCTCCATTTCGGGGGTGACCGTATTCACTTTGCTTGCGGGGCGTTCCCTCTGGGCATTCGCCGCCTCCTCCCCACTCAGGTGCTGCCAGGAGAATGCCCCCCCGGCCGCCAGGGCCACGAGTATCAGAGCGATCAACCATTGCTTAACCATAATGCTTTATCCGTTTGCTTGATTGTGCCCCAACAACCGGCTGCAGGTTCAATGCGGGCTAACGTTTGCTGATCACCAGCACGATCTCCCCGACTTCAATCCCCCATTTCGTCATGGTGGTCTGGTTGATTAGGGTGTCCGGTGTAATCAAGTACATCCAGTCATCCATGCGGACGTCAATGGTGCCGTCGCCGTAGGACACCCGCAGGACATAATTCATGTTTATGGCATTGCCTTGCCAACGCATTGTGCCCGGCTCCACGACATCGCCAGCGTCGGCGTTCAATGCGCCGTTGTCGGGTGTCAGCGTCCACACCCGGGTCTGGACTTCGCCGTCGTCAAAACGGAACTCTTCGTTCAGGGTGCCGACGCCGTTGCTGTCCCAACTGGCAGAAATGTCCGCATCGAAAGTGCGAATCACTTCGCCCGAGAAATCCTTGACCACGCCCCGGGCAGAAAGTTCGCCGGTAAAAAATTCCTGAGGCGTCAATACCGGCATTCGGTCACTATAATCCTCAAGCGCCGGCCCGGCACAGCCCGCAAGCAACACTGTCGCCAACAATAACCAGAGACAGCGGGGCAAACCAGTGATCCTGTTCGTCCCAATCGATATTTGCATGATATTTACACTCTCCTGGCAATTTACAATGGATGATCGGCCCTTCAAATACGCCCTTCGCGTTGTTATCGATCATTAGAGAACGTCTGCGTTCATGCTTTCGTCATTTCAGCCAATTGTCCTTTTTGACAGGGGGCATGGCGGTTTCCGTCAATGGCAGGTCGCCGGCAATGCCGTAAAACATCGGGCAATGCAAACAGAACCACAGAGGTATTTGCTATGCCGGTGTACAAG
The DNA here is from genome assembly GCF_055524115.1 of Marinobacter sp. V34. Taxonomy (NCBI): domain Bacteria; kingdom Pseudomonadati; phylum Pseudomonadota; class Gammaproteobacteria; order Pseudomonadales; family Marinobacteraceae; genus Marinobacter; species Marinobacter sp. V34. Next base: position 266,857 of record NZ_JBUPZY010000002.1, read on the forward strand.
GCACCCCTACGCGACATGAAGTTCCTGCTCAACGAGGTTTTCGACTACCCGGGGCACTACACACGTTTGAAAACCGGCGAGAACGCCACTCCGGATATCGTCGATGCGATACTCAACGAATGCGGCAAATTCTGCGAAGAGGTATTGAGCCCGCTCTATCAGAGCGGCGACGAGGAAGGCTGCCAACTGGATAACGGCGAAGTGATCACTCCCACGGGCTACCGTGAAGCCTATCAACAGTATGCGCAGGGTGGCTGGCAGGGTCTGTCTGCCCCGGAGGAGTATGGCGGGCAGGGGCTGCCGGCCTCCATGGGCCTGTTCAAACAGGAGATGATGGGTACTGCCAACTGGTCTTTCTCCATGTACCCAGGCTTGTCGATGGGGGCTATGAACACCATCTTCCTGCATGGCAGCGAAGACCAGAAACAAACCTACCTGGTGCCGCTGACCGAAGGCCGCTGGGGGGGCACCATGTGCCTGACCGAACCCCAGTGCGGGACCGATCTGGGACAGGTGAAAACCAAAGCGGCACCTCAGGGAGACGGCAGCTTCAAGCTCTCAGGTACCAAGATCTTCATTTCCTCCGGTGACCATGACCTGACCGAGAACATCGTTCACATTGTGCTGGCCCGCTTGCCGGATGCGCCCAAAGGCACCCGAGGCATCAGCCTGTTCATCGTGCCCAAATTCCTGCCCGACGGGAATGGCGGCGTTGGCAAAGCCAATGGCGTGACCTGCGGCAGCCTGGAAAAGAAAATGGGGATCAAGGCCTCGGCCACCTGCGTGATGAACTTCGATGACGCCACCGGTTTCCTGATCGGCCCCGAGAACGAAGGACTGAACTGCATGTTCACCTTCATGAACACCGCGCGGATCGGCACTGCCATCCAGGGTGTCGGCCCGGCGGAACTGTCCTACCAGTGGGCACTGGATTACGCCAAAGAACGCCGGTCCATGCGCGCCCTGTCGGGTAAGAAAGAACCCGATCAGGTGGCGGATAGCCTGATTCATCATGCCGATGTGCGCCGCATGCTGCTGACCCAGAAAGCCATCGCCGAGGGTGGTCGTGCCATGCTGTACTACTCAGCCCGACTGGCTGATCACATGGTGGAAGGCCACACCACTGGGGATGCGGAGAAAGCCGACTCCTATGATGACAGGCTGGGCTTCCTGACCCCCATTCTGAAAGGCTTCCTTACCGAGCTGGGCAATGAGGCCGCCAATCTGGGAGTACAGGTATTCGGGGGCCACGGCTATATCCGCGAGCACGGCATGGAACAGATTGTCCGCGACACCCGCATTGCCACCCTCTATGAGGGCACCACTGGTATCCAGGCGCTGGATCTGCTGGGCCGTAAGGTACTGCTGATGACTCAGGGCGGGGCGGTCAGGGAGTTCACCCTCAGAGTTGCCAACTTTGCCCGCAAATCACTGACCGACAAGCGGGTGAGGCCTTTCTCGGTAGAGTTGCTCAAGCTTACCGCCCAGTGGAACGTGCTCACGGTGCGGCTAATGCTGGCCGCCCGCAAGGACCGCGATGTCGTGAGTTCCGCTGCCAACGATTTCCTGATGTACAGCGGCTACGTGACCATGGCCTACATGTGGGCACGAATGGCCGCCGTAGCCTCAGACAAGCTGGAAAAGGGGGGTACCGACTCGGAAGACTTTTACCGCGCCAAGCTGGCCACGGCAGAGTTCTACTACGAACGCCTGCTGCCCCGGGCCCAGGCCCATGCAACCGGAATGTTGAGCCCGACAAGAAGCCTGATGCAACTGGCGCCCGAGCACATGGCCTTCACCGACTGAGGCGGAGGCGGTCTGTGGTACGGCCTTACAGGCCGTACTTGGTTTCGATGGCCTCAAACATGCCGGTTTCATGGACCTTTCGAAGCCCGGCTTTGAGTTTCTCGACTGTGGCATCCGGCGTATCCAGGTTGATCGCCAGGAAAAGTTCAGTATCGTTAAACGAGTAAACCGGCTCCAGCCCCTCCACATTCTGCTGGGACGCAAAATAAGGGCCGGCCAGCCGATCTGCGATCCACAGGTCAATCTGGCCGAGCTCCAGCCGTTTCGGGTTGAGGTCATCACTGTCCAGCGTGGACACTTCGTAGCCGCGCTCTAACAGGTATTCGGTCATAACGTCGTTGCGGTAGCCGCCAAAACGCAGCTCCCTGGCATCCTCAAGCCGATCAATCTGCAGGTTTGTACCCGCCGGCGCGAAAATGGTCCACAGGTTCCGGGTCAGCGGGCCGACCCATTTGAAACGCGGCGCGCGGGACTCCGTGTAGGTAGTGCAGAAGATACCGTGGTTGCGCTTGCTGAGCGCCCGGTTGTAACCATAATCCCAGTTGCGCAGCTTGATCACGTAATCCAGATCGGTGTTGTTCAGGAGGGCCTTGACCATTTCCGTGCACAGACCGTCAATGTTGGTGCCGTTATGCTCGAACGCCCGGCCGGTGGCGCTCATGTTGTAGGGGGGAAAGTTTTCAGTGTACAGATACAGCTTGTCTGAAGCCTGAGCGCTGGAAACACCCGTCATCAAGACGAGGGCAGCGAGTAAGAACATTGGCAGGTGCCGCACGGTTTATCTCCTTGATATGCGTGGTCGCCATGAGCTGGCGTCACTCTCTATGTCGCCGGAGTCTACCCCAGGTTTTCACGGTGTTTGACAATAAAAATGTGTGTTTTCGTAAGGGAATGAACCCGCGTCTGACTAGTCTGCAGACCCGGGGGCTGGCACCGGCATGCTGAAGTATTCGCCTTGGGAAAAGTCGATCCCTAACTCCCGTACCCTTGCCTGCACCGACTCGTTGTGGACAAACTCCGCCACCGTTTGAATGTCCAGACTGCGAGCGAACTGGACAATGCCACTGGTTACCAGAAACGCCGTGTGATCCTCGTGGAGATTACGAATCAGGCTGCCATCGATCTTGATGATGTCTACGTTAAGGCTCAACAGGTGGGCGAAATTGGAGTAGCCAGTTCCAAAATCGTCAATGGCAATCCGGCAGCCAAACGGCTTTACCTGTTCGATGAACGATCGAATGTATCCATAATCGGTGATGCCGTCAGATTCCAGGATCTCGAAGATGACACGGTTGCCAATACCAGACGATTCCAGAGCCTCAAGGATTCGTCCGACTGTTTCCGAGTCGGTAATATCGCCATAGGAAAGGTTGATTGAAAACTCCTCTTCGCGGCCGGTAAAACAGGCGAAACACTTCTCGATCATCAGTTCGGTAATACGCCGATTCAGTCGCAGTTTATTGGCAATGTCCATAAAGCGGCCAGCACTGATCACGCTGCCATCCGGTTCTACCATTCTCACCAGGCACTCGTACTTGCAGATACGGCCACTCTGGTTATCGTGAATTGGCTGAAACCAGGGCATCAGGCGGTCATGATGAATGGCTTCCCGCAGGCGGTTGGCCCAATAAAGGTTGTTCTCATAATTCTCTTCAATCCCGACCGCTGGATCATACAACAGGTAATGGCGACCCTGTTCACGTGCCTGAAGCACCGCCACTTTTGCCTGGCTGACCAATTGATCCGCGGCGTTTCCGCGCTTTCTTTTTCCACGTTGGGCAATACCTATGCTGATATCCACTGTCAGCCGCTGTTGCTTCCAGTAGACCCGTTCACCGCTCACCAGTTGTCGCACCTGAGCGGCGAGTTCATACACGGTTTCCGGCGACATCGCAGGGGTGAGAATGGCGAATTCGTCGCCAGGAAGACGATAAACCCTGGAAATGGCGTAACGGCTCTGCTCAGAAAAAGTGACCAGGCGTGTGGCAATCGTCAGCAACACATGATCACCGCAGACATTCCCAAACAGGCTGTTGATTTGATTGAAACGGTCCAGGTTAATGATCAGCAGTGCGGCAGCGTCGCGGCTCTGAAGGTCACGAAGCAGTCGAACACGGTTGTGCAGGCCGGTGAGTTCATCGGTATAGGACGCCTGTAATTCCCGAATCAACTGGATAATCCGGTACAACAGATACAGGCTTAGCAACAGCATCGCTGACCCCGTACCAAACAGAATGCGGTGATTGGTGCGCTCCATGGGGCGCAGAACCGCATCTATTTCGTCCTTCGGAACGCCTGCACCGTACACCATGCCACCGGCACTCGCCGCGTAGTAGAGTTCGTAGTCTCGGTTGCCAACGGTCAGGCTTTGGGTCGTCAGCACTCCGGAGAGATCGGATGGGGAAGACTGATCAACATTCCCGTTAAGCTCAAGCGCCAGGACGGCGTCAATCAGTGCCTGTTCCTCGCGACTATCCTCTCCCTGGCTGAGACTCGAGAGGTTACGGTTGTTGCGGTCATTCAGGAAGGTAAAGCTCTGTTCGGTGACCGTGATGCGGCTGACTGCATCAATGACCTGATCCGCCCCCCAAGCTGTAGTAGCCATTCCCAGTATGTTTCCCTGACGATCATACATCGGGCTGGCGATCGCCAGGACCGCTCGTTCGGTATTGAGATCGAAATAGACCGGAGACCAGTACACTTGGCCCGAATTATCGGAGTTGGGCGTCCATCGCGCTTCCAGGGTGCGAGCAAACCAGGGCGCGTTGCGATAGTGCTCAAAGCGTGCCTCAGTGTCCAGCCGCGAAATGACACCATCGGTCGTGTCCTTCAAAAAGTAAGGCATGTAGCTGACGCCGGCTTCCGATAATACACCGGGTTCAAACCAGAGTCCGGCGCCAGCAGCCCCCTCGAAATCCTGTAGGTGGGCCCTGAGAGTGTGCTCCAACCGGCTTCGTAGCTCGGTGGCATTGTTACCGACCATTTCGATTTTCATCATCTCGTGGAAGCTTTCGCCGACGTTCGCCAGGGAGGTGGTATAACTTGCCAGTGCGGACTGTCGCGCGTTAATCCGCGACAGTCCGGCGCCCACAACCTCGCTGATCTGCTGATGACGAACGTCAGACAGGGCGTCCCGTGAATAGCTAAGATTAAGACTCGACAACAACAGCATCCCGGCAACAAAGACCAGCAACAGTAAACCCAGCATCAACATGATGGACTGTCGATAAGAGAGGTTTTTACGGTAGTTCGGGCGGCTTGTAAGCGTCCCTGGCATAAGGGGATATCCTTTCGCAGTGGATCAGGTGTCACCGGGGGGCAATAATTGCGGGTAACGGTCAAGAGCCGCCTGAGCTTCCTTGTGTCCTTGCTGCGCGGCCTCTGTATACCAATGGACGGCCTGCTCCAGGTCCTGCGAAACACCTCGACCTGCCTCATACATCTGCCCCAACAGGAAAGCGGCATCACCGGAGGTGGGTGCGGCTTTCCGCGCCCACTCCCGCGCTCTGGCGTAGTCCTCGTAGGCATGGGCAATGATCGCCATATTGGCCTGGGAGCGTACATCGCCATTGTTGGCAGGCGTGCGACAGGCCTCCCGGGCCGCACTGTAGTTACGGATGGTGGTCAGCAGGTAACAATTGCTCAGGGCCTGGTCGGATATTCCGGTGGGCCCTTCCGTGACGGTATTGGCGATGGCGTCAGTATCGGTGGGCGCAGTATGCGTTTCTGGTTCAGGGGGTTGGCGACTTACCCGCTCACTGAAAGCCGCAACCTGCTTCGGACAGGAATAGGCGTAGCCAGAACGATAGCGCCCGAGCATCGCTTCTGTCGCCGGCCTGCTGGCGTATTTCTGTGCAATGATGTTGCAACGCCGGTCACGTTCCTGCCTGATTAGTTGGAGCACCTCAGTCCGTTGCGGATCATCGTCATGCTGAGCCAGGTAGTCCGTCAGTGGGTCAATGTAGGGCTGATCGAACAACGCCTCCCGCTCCGGTTTGTAGGGATCCCCCTCTGGCCCGGAAACGAGCTGCTTCATCACCTGGCCTGTACGCTTCAGCACATCTGATGACGCCTTGGACAGACGATCACCATCGATGCCAGCGCATCCACCGAGCAGCAGAATGATTAGAAGACAGGAATACGGACGATACATCTATAACTCACTAGCCGTTTTCAGCAGTCAATGAAGCGACTAGTTTTACATGGAAGAAGGCCAGTTCAAACCGTTTCTTTCGAGGCTTATTTGCCGATGCAGAAGCTGCTGAAGATTTTCCCCAGTAAATCATCAGGCGTCATTACACCTGTGATTTCGCCCAACGCATCCTGGGCAGCACGAAGGTCTTCTGCCAATAGTTCACCGGCTCCGTAGCCCTGTAACTGGTCCTCACCTTGCAACAGGGAAACACGTGCCCGCTCAAGGGCATCCAAGTGACGACGCCGAGCAATAAAGCCGCCTTCGGTGGTACTGGCAAATCCCATGCACTGCTTCAGGTGGTCGCGCAGCACGTCCAGACCGTCCGCTGATTTGGCCGCAATGCGCACCACCGGTGCGGCACCGGCGTCCAGTTGCTCGATGCCCGCAGGTTCGTCAGTCAGGTCCACTTTGTTACGGATGACGGTCAGGGGCGCTCCAGGCGGTAACTGGTCGATGAAGTCCGGCCATAGTTGATGGGGTTCGGTTTTCGGTGTAGTGGTCGCATCCACCATCAATAATATACGGTCGGCCTGACGAATCTCGTCCCAGGCCCTGGCAATTCCAATCTGTTCCACTTCGTCAGGGCTGTCCCGCAGGCCGGCGGTATCAATGATGTGCAGGGGCATACCATCTATATGGATATGTTCTCGCAAAACATCCCGGGTGGTGCCCTCAACGGCCGTTACAATGGCCGCCTCCCGTCCTGCCAGGGCATTAAGCAGGCTGGACTTACCGGCGTTAGGACGGCCAGCAATCACCACCTTCATACCATCCCGGAGAATGGTGCCCTGCTGGGCCTCCGCAAGGATAATATTCAGGTCCTGAATAATGGCTTGCAGGTCGTTCGCCACCTTGCCATCGGCCAGAAAATCGATTTCCTCTTCCGGGAAATCGATCGCAGCTTCGACGTAGATTCGTAAGTGGGTAACCGCCTCAACCAAGGCATCGATCCGGCGGGAGAATACCCCTTGCAGGGACCGGACCGCACAGCGCGCTGCCTGCTCCGAGCTGCTTTCAATCAAGTCAGCGATAGCCTCGGCCTGGGTCAGGTCCAGTTTGTCATTAAGGAAAGCCCGTTCCGAAAATTCGCCGGGCCTTGCCAAGCGGGCTCCAAGTTCACACACCGTCCGCAACAACAAGTCGAGAATAACGGTGCCACCATGGCCCTGGAGTTCAAAGACATCCTCACCGGTAAACGAATGGGGATTGGGAAAGTACAGCCCGATACCCTCGTCGATCAGTTCGCCCCGAGTGTCGAGGAACGACCCATAATGGGCGTAACGCGGCTTCGGTTCAAATCCCAACATCTGGCGTGCAATCGCCGTCGCCTGTGGGCCAGATACCCGAACAATACCCACACCGGACTGGCCCGGTGCCGTAGCAATTGCGGCAATGGTATCGGTGGCATAAAACATCGTTACTATCCCCTTGCCCCTTGGACCCCCTGAAATAACAGAGGCTCCCAAAAGGAGCCTCCGCAATCACTGGAACCGTTGAATGACCGGTCAGCTTTTCTTGTTCGCGACTTCCGCTTCGATCTTGCGGGTAATGTACCACTGCTGGCTAATGGACAGGATGTTGTTGACCAACCAGTACAGAACCAGGCCTGCCGGGAACCAGAGGAAGAACACGGTAAAGATCAGCGGCATCAGCTTCATGATCTTCGCCTGCATTGGGTCCGGCGGTGTCGGGTTCAGACTCATCTGCAACATCATGCTGGCACCCATCAGGATCGGCAAGATGAAATAGGGGTCCATCACCGACAGATCCTGGATCCACAGCATGAAGGGAGCATGTCTCAGTTGGACACTTTCAAACAGCACCCAGTACAGGGATATAAAGACGGGCATCTGTACCAGAATCGGCAGACAGCCACCTAACGGATTTATCTTCTCCCGTTTGTACAACGCCATCATTTCCTGGGACATTCGCTGGCGATCATCGCCGTACAGTTCTTTCAACCGTGTCAGCTGGGGAGCCACTGCCCGCATTCTAGCCATGGACCGGTAGCTGGTCGCTGACAATTTGAAAAACACCGCTTTGACCAGGACCGTCAACAGGATGATAGCCACACCCCAGTTGCCAACCAGTCCGTGGAACCAGTCGAGAATAATGAACAGTGGCAGGGCAATAAAGAACAGGAAACCGAAATCGACGGTCCGGTCGAGGTTCGGGGCTACATTTTCAAGACGCTCAATGATCTTCGGCCCCACATAGGCCTTGGCAGATACTTCGCTGGTTTCACCCGGCTCCACGACAGTCGCTGGGTACACGAAGCCCATCACATAGAGCGGACCACGACGAGTGGACTGGAACTGAGCGGGCTGATCCCTTTCGGGAACCCAGGCGGCCAGGAAGTAATGCTGGAGGAAGGCCAACCAGCCACTGGTCACCGACTGGTTGATCGGATTTTCCGAGAGGTCGTCGAAATCGAACTTCTCGTAAGGATCTTCCGGTGAGCTGACTACCATGCCCAGGAAGGCACGTATACCAAGACTATTCTGAGCCGTGGGGTCCGGTGCCTGATCACGGACAATCTTGCCCGTCATATTTGCCTGCCAGACGCTATCGGATTGGTTGTTGATCGAGTAACGAACATCGATTTCGTAACTGTTCCGACTAAACAGATACTGTTTAGTGACTTCGACATTGTTGTCTGTGGTGAAGGTGAGATCGACCGTCAGTGTGTTCTCACCTTCCCGCAGTTCATACTCTGAAGCAGACGCGTTGTACACTGGAGCACTGCCGTTGCGTTTGCTGTCAATGCCATCGCGGCCGATCAGCCCGCTTTCCATGATGTAGGTGCGCTTGCTGGTATTGGTCAACAACCTCAGTGATTCCTCACTGTCGAGTGACCGGTCGTGCTGCAGCAGAGAACTCTCAATCAGGTTACCGCCTACACGGTCAATCTTTAGCTCGTAGACATCAGTGCGCACGGTGATGAGTTGATCACTGGCAGAAACTGAGGAGGTCTCCGAGGCTGATATTGTCTGGCTTTCGCCTTCCGGAGTGGTGAACTCTTCATTCGAGGTATCCGAGCCACCAGCGCTCTCAGTCGGGAGAGTCATGTCATCGGTCGATGCAGGCTGGGTACCGGTACTCGCCTGTTCCGTAGCGGGTTGGGTCTGCGGCTGGTTATAGTCTTCGTTCCAGGCAAGCACCATCATGTAACTGACAATGGCAAGGCCGGCAAATAATACAATGCGTTGAATATCCATAAACTTACTGTTTGGTCTGGTTAGTGTTATGGGTTTGGCTGGCCGGCCCGCAGCAGATAGAAGGTATTACTTCAGTGCGAACGTCAGTGCCCGGAACGGGATCATACCCGCCTTTTGCCCATGGATGACACCTCATTAGACGTTTGACCGTAAGAAAAAGGCCTCTAATGGCACCGTGGGCAGTGATGGCTTCGACAGCGTATTGGGAACAAGTAGGGTAGTGACGGCAATGACTGGCCATCATCGGGCTGATCGCGTACTGGTAGACTCGGATGGGCAGGAGCAACAGTTTGCGCATTAACCCGTTCCTTTGCCGGTATCGGAAAGTTCCGATGAAGTTGGTTTCTGGAGCTGGCGGTTTTTCTTCCTGAGGCGTGCCCAGAGCTCCGTCAGGGTAGCATTGAGCGCGGCATTATCAAGCTCCGTCAATCCTCGCCGTCCAAGAACCACGATATCCAGGGCAGGGTATTCCCTTTCGTGCCTGAAGGTTTCCCGAACCCGGCGTTTAACGCGGTTTCGCTGTACCGCCAGTTTGAGATTCTTCTTTGAAAACACCAAACCAATCCTGGCGTGCCCCAGGGAATTGGGTGTGGCCAGGATCAGGAAATGTCGGTGCGGAACCCTTAACTGTACGTCGTCGAAGACTTTGCCGTAATCGGATGGCTTGAGTAGCCGGGACGATTTTGGAAAGGTCAAAGCCTTCATCAGGCGGTCAATGTCTTATGCAGACAGACGGGCACGGCCCTTGGCGCGACGACGGGAAATTACCTTACGGCCGTTGGCGGTTGCCATGCGGGCACGGAAACCGTGAACGCGCTTACGCTTCAGTACGCTTGGTTGAAACGTTCTTTTCATGGTGTCGGTCTCACATTACAGATGTTGGAAATTCAATTGTTGGCTGGAAAATGAACAGCCAAAACAGGAGCGGCATTCTATGCAATGTGGCGGTGGAATTCAATGGTTATTCGAGACCAGTCACGGGTTATTTCCATCTGCGTTGATTCACGGTTCGAGTAATAAATTCATTAGGTCTTTTTGTATTCTCTTTAAGGATTATTATTACTGTTATTAGGCAGGCCTTTTTCTGTGGAAAAACGATGGAATTGATTTAGAAACAGCGGATTGAATGGTTTATAAAGTGGTTGAGAAGTGGGGGTGAGGTCTGTGTATATCTGGGGCAGGAAATGTGGGTAAGTCGTAGGTTTGCTCAGATCGCGATTTATCCACCGAACATCGGGGTGTCGTCCACAGGGTTGAGCGCCGTTTGTGCACAAAGGTCTGTGGGTAACTTTTTCTACTCTTTATTTCTGTACACAAGCCTGTAGGTAAGTCTGTAAAAATTTGAAATAAAAGAAAATAACTTTCCACAGGCTGTTTATTAAATGCGTTTCGCTCTTTCACTCGGGAGGTGCTCAGGTTAGAATCCTTGGTCATCTCTTTCGTCGGGTCATGGAGATCTGTGACGAGAAATTTCTGAGGCATCGGAGGCAAGACTGTCGTGCCGAACAATATATGGCATCAGTGTCTGGAAGTACTCCGGGACGAGTTTCCCGCCCAGCAATTCAACACCTGGCTCAGACCCTTGCAGTCGGATCACCGCGAGGGTCAGTTGATGCTGTTTGCACCCAATCGGTTCGTCATGGACTGGGTGAACGAAAAATACCTCAGAAGAATTGAAGAAGTCTTGAAGGATTTGCACGGTGGTCAGGCACCTCGAATCGATATGAAGGTGGGGTCTGCGCCACGGTCGTCGGACCTGGTGGTCCGTTCTGAGAATGCGGTCAGTGGTGTGGCGGCCGAACAGGAGGAAGCGGGTAGCCGGGTAACGGAAGAGGAAAAGGGCGTTGCGGCCACAGTGACCACGCCTTCGGTGAAGGCCAAGAGCACCAGCGAACGGCGCTCGGTCCAGGTTGAAGGGGACATCAAGCACCAGAGTTTCCTGAATGAAGGCTTTACCTTTGACACCTTTGTGGAGGGTAAGTCGAACCAGTTGGCTCGTGCGGCCTCAATGCAGGTGGCTGAAAATCCCGGCGGGGCCTATAACCCACTGTTTTTGTATGGTGGTGTGGGCCTGGGTAAGACTCACCTGATGCATGCTATTGGCAATGACATTGTAAGGCGCAATCCCAGGGCCAAGGTGGCCTATCTTCGCTCCGAGCGTTTTGTGGCGGATATGGTAAAAGCACTTCAGTTGAACGCCATCAATGAATTCAAGCGCTATTACCGCTCTGTGGACGCTCTATTAATTGATGATATTCAGTTTTTTGCCCGCAAGGAGCGCTCCCAGGAGGAATTCTTCCATACCTTCAATGCGTTACTGGAAGGTGGGCAACAGGTGATTGTGACCTGTGACCGCTTTCCGAAGGAAATTGTGGATATGGAAGAGCGCCTCAAGTCCCGTTTCGGCTGGGGTCTGACCGTCATGGTAGAGCCGCCCGAGCTGGAAACGAGGGTCGCCATCCTGATGAAAAAAGCAGAACAGGTAAACGTCAAACTCAGCAGCGAGGCGGCGTTTTTTATCGCCCAGAAAATTCGGTCGAACGTCCGTGAGCTAGAGGGGGCGCTGCGACTAGTGATAGCGAATGCTCACTTCACTGGTTCGGAAATCACGCCGCCGTTTATCCGGGAAAGCCTCAAGGATCTGTTGGCGCTGCATGAAAAGCAGGTCAGCATCGACAATATCCAGCGCACAGTGGCGGAGTACTACAAGATCAAGGTGGCCGATCTGTTGTCAAAACGGCGCACCCGAACTGTAACCCGGCCAAGGCAGGTTGCCATGTCCCTGGCCAAGGAACTGACCAATCACAGCTTGCCGGAAATTGGCGATGCGTTTGGTGGCCGTGATCACACCACGGTACTGCATGCCTGCAAAAAGATCATAGAGCTGCAGGAAACGGATCCTGGCATCCGTGAGGATTATCAGAACTTTATGCGGCTACTGACAACCTGACCGGGTTCGCAGCGGCCAATACACATTCACCTTCCAATAAAAGAATGCTGAGTGCCATGAAACTGACGATCAGCCGAGAATCTCTGCTTACCCCCCTTCAGTCCATTGCCGGTGTGGTGGAGCGAAAACAGACGATGCCCGTTCTCTCCAACGTGTTGCTGGTGGCTGAGGACAATAGCCTCACCCTCACTGGAACCAATATGGAAGTGGAACTGGTGGGCCGGGTGTCACCGGTGCACGTTGACCAGCCAGGCCGTATTACGGTGCCGGCGCGGAAGCTGTCCGATATTTGCCGGGCGTTGGGTGACGAGGCGCCGATTGAATTGGCGTTGGAGGGCGACCGCCTTCATCTGCGTTGTGGTGCCAGTCACTTTACGTTGTCGACCTTGCCGGCGGAGCATTTTCCCAACGTTGAGGATGATGCGGAAAGTTTCGGCCTGGAACTGCCCCAGAAAGAGCTCAGCCGAATGTTTGATGCCACCGCCTTTGCGATGGCGCAACAGGATGTGCGTTATTATTTGAACGGGCTGTTGCTGGAAGTTGATAAGGATCACGTTCGTACCGTGGCCACCGACGGCCATCGCCTGGCCATGGCGCATTTTGATTTGCCAACCGGTTGCCCCGAGCCCCGGCAGGTTATTGTGCCGCGCAAGGGGGTTCTCGAGTTGGCGCGCTTGCTGGACGATGTGGAAACCCCGGTGACGCTGGTGATCGGAGATAATCATCTGAGGGCGACGGTTGGTTCCTATACCTTTACCTCGAAGTTGATCGAAGGCAAGTTCCCCGACTATAACCGGGTGATTCCCCGAGGTGGCGATAAAGTTGTTCTGGCTGATCGTGCCACCCTCAAGAACACACTGCAGCGTGCGGGTATTCTTTCCCATGAAAATATTCGTGGTGTACGCCTGAACCTGGCGCCCAACGAGTTGCAGGTATTTGCCAATAACCCGGACCAGGAACAGGCTGAAGACGCGCTGCCGGTCGAGTATCAAGGCGAATCACTTCAGATTGGCTTTAATGTAGGCTACCTGGTGGACGTGATGAATGCGCTGGATGAGGATCAGGTCAAGATTACTCTGGCCAATCCCAATAGCAGTGCGTTGATCGAGGCCGAGAACGACAATCGTTGCCTCTATGTCGTAATGCCGATGCGGCTGTAGGTCAGCTGGATCGGTTTCAGTATTTACCGGATCAGTAAGGAAAAGAGTCATGGGAACGGTGACAAACAGCCTCAAGGGTGCCTTTCGAATCGGTCAGACCGTGTCGGTACTGGGGCGCGCCGGAGTGAACTGGGTGCGGGGCGATCGGCCGCCGGCGCCGCGATTGCTCCGGCAGACCTTTGAATCCCTGGGTGCCACCTACATCAAGCTCGGCCAGTTTATTGCCAGCTCCCCCACGTTTTTCCCCAAGGAATACGTTGAGGAATTCCAGTACTGCCTGGACCGCACACCAAGCTTACCATTCAGTGTGATCCGGAAGATTATCCGGGATGAATTGGGCCGTCCGATCGAAGACGTCTACTCTGACATTGACCCGGTGGCTTTGGCATCGGCGTCGATTGCTCAGGTTCATGCCGCGAAGCTCGTCACCGGTGAGGATGTGGTGATCAAGGTGCAAAAGCCGGGTGTGGAAAACATTCTGCTGACGGATCTCAATTTCCTGTACCTGTCCGCGAAAATACTGGAGACCCTGGCGCCCAAACTGTCCTGGACTTCGCTGTCCGGGATTGTGGAGGAAATCCAACGCACCATGATGGAGGAATGCGACTTCATCAAAGAAGCGAACAACCTTAAAGTGTTCCGGGAATTTCTCCATAACACCCATAACGAAGACGCCACCGTGCCCCGGGTTTATGAAAGTTGCAGTACTCGTCGCATTCTTACCATGGAGCGTTTCCACGGTGTGCCGCTGACGGATCTTGAAAGCATCCGAGGTTACGCCCGTGATCCAGAGCGTACGCTAATTACCGCGATGAACACCTGGTTCTCCAGTCTCACCCAGTGTGAGTTTTTCCACGCCGATGTTCACGCGGGGAATTTGATGGTGCTGAAAGATGGCCGAGTTGGTTTTATCGATTTTGGTATCGTTGGGCGCATCCGCCCGGATACCTGGCAGGCGGTCAGCGATTTCATTTCAACGGTTATGGTGGGCAATTTTGAAGGTATGGCCGATGCCATGATTCGTATCGGTATCACTCACCAAAAGGTTCAGGTTGCGGAACTGGCCGCCGACCTGCGGCGCCTCTACCAGCAAATGGATACCATGGTGCCGGATGAAGTTCCCTATCAGGCCGACCAGGCTGAGGATGACGTGAACAATATCCTGATGGACATGGTACGAATTGGTGAAGGCCACGGGCTGCATTTTCCTAGGGAGTTTGCGCTCCTGCTGAAGCAGTTTCTGTATTTCGACCGTTACGTTCACATACTGGCGCCGGAAATGGACGTCTTTATGGACGAACGGTTGAATATGCTGCATTAATCGCGTTCACCCGCAAGGTTTTGTACACTGGGGCAGCGTTGTCGAATGGCACGCTGCCCTTTTGTTTCCCGTCTCCTACAGGTTGATAACCTATCGTGACCTATGGCGCTCGTTAAACTTCAATCGGAATATTTTCGCAATCTTTCTCCCGCGCCGGTTAGTTTCTCACCTTCCATAAATCTGTTGTATGGCGCCAACGGCAGTGGAAAAACCAGTGTACTGGAAGCCATTGGCTACCTGGGGCTCGGCCGTTCATTTCGGGTGAGTCGACATCAGGCGGTGGTTAGTCACGGCCAACAGAAATTAACGGTGTTCGGCGGTTTGGATAACGGAATGTCAGAGGTGGGAGAACCGTTGTCTTCGCCTGGAGAATTGAAACACCGTGTTGGTATTTCCAGGGACGGGACCGCCAAAGAAACCACCCTCCGAGTCGACGGGGAAGCAGTTCGTAATCTATCTTCGCTTGCCCGCCATCTACCTGTCTCGGTTATTGATCCGGGGGTGTTCGATATTGTTGCCGGTGGACCCGGTAAACGCCGACAGTTTCTCGACTGGGCCGTGTTCCACGTGGAACCTTCGTTTGCTTCGGTGTGGCAACAGTGTCAAAGAGTGACGTCACAGCGGAATCAGATCCTGAGAAATGGTAGAATAGACGAAGCTCTGATGAAGGTCTGGGATTCACAGTACACGGAGTTGGCAGAGCGCCTGACGCAAGCCCGGAACGAAACCTTTCGGCTTTTTACCAAGGCTTTTTACAGTTTACTCGGTGAGATAGATGCGCCCTGGGTTGATGGACTCAAGCTGGACTATTACGTCGGCTGGGACGCTAGTCAACCCCTGGTCGAGGTACTACGCTCGCATCGGGAGCAAGAACTAAAAATGGGCCATACCCTGTACGGCCCTAACCGGGCTGACATTCGCTTGCGATTCCAGGGGAGACCGGTGGCAGAAACCTTCTCCCGGGGTCAACAAAAGACATTGGTCATATTGATGAAGATCGCACAAGGCATGGTGCTAAGCGATCTTGGGAAGCAGGTTACCTTTCTGCTGGACGATATCAATGCAGAGTTGGATGTGGTCCATAGGGCCATGCTGGCCCAAAAACTCTACGAATTACGCTGTCAGGTGTTTGTGACATCGATAGAGGCTCCCAGGCCGGACGAATTATGGCGGCACACAATGCCGGAATACAGATTGTTCCACGTGGAACATGGCAAATTGACGGAAGAACAGGAACCCGGATGATCCACTTTCAACGCTCTGTAATAACAGCGGCAATGGCGTCACGCCGGGAAATCACCCTTCAGGAGTATCCTAATGAGTGAATCGAACTACAACTCCTCAAGCATCAAGGTATTGAAAGGACTGGATGCCGTTCGGAAGCGGCCCGGTATGTACATCGGTGACACTGACGATGGCACCGGCCTGCACCACATGGTCTTCGAGCTGGTGGATAACTCCATTGACGAGGCGTTGGCTGGGCACTGTTCTGAAATAGGGGTGATTATCCATCCGGACGAATCGGTTACGGTCAGGGATAACGGCCGTGGAATCCCGGTGGACCTTCACAAGGAAGAAGGCGTCTCCGCTGCCGAAGTCATCATGACGGTTCTCCATGCCGGTGGTAAGTTTGATGACAACAGCTACAAGGTCTCTGGCGGGCTTCACGGTGTTGGGGTGTCGGTGGTGAATGCCCTCTCCTCTTCGCTTACGCTGACCATTCGACGTGATGGCAAGGTGTATGAGCAAACCTACAACAATGGCGTACCAAAAGCTCCGCTCGATGTGGTTGGCGATACCGATGCCAGTGGTACGAAGGTTCATTTCATTCCCTCTCCAGAGACGTTTACCAGCATTGAATTCCACTGGGACATTTTGGCCAAGCGCCTGCGGGAGTTGGCGTTCCTGAACAGCGGCGTGCGTATCCGTCTGCAGGATGAGCGTAGTGGAAAGGAAGAGGTATTCGAATACGAGGGTGGCCTACGTGCCTTTGTTGAGCACCTGAACTCCAACAAAACCCCGATCAACCGTGTCTTTCATTTCATCAAGGAACGTGAAGACGGTATCGCTGTGGAAGTGGCCATGCAGTGGAACGATGCCTTCCAGGAGAACATCTACACCTTTACCAACAACATCCCGCAGCGTGATGGTGGTACCCACCTTGCTGGCTTCCGTGCCGCCCTGACCCGTTCGCTCAACAACTACATTGAGCACGAAGGGCTGGGTAAAAAGGCTAAGGTTAGCACTTCCGGTGACGACGCCCGAGAGGGTCTGACGGCCATTATCAGCGTGAAGGTTCCTGATCCTAAGTTCTCGTCCCAGACCAAGGACAAGCTGGTTTCTTCCGAGGTCAAGACCGCGGTCGAGCAAGAGCTGTATCAATCCTTTGCGGACTTCCTGCAGGAGCAGCCCAATGAGGCCAAGCTGATCGTCAACAAGATGATTGAAGCGGCCCGTGCTCGTGAAGCGGCTCGAAAAGCCCGTGACATGACGCGCCGCAAGGGGGCACTGGATATTGCTGGTTTGCCGGGTAAGTTGGCGGATTGCCAGGAGAAAGACCCTGCTCTCTCCGAACTGTTCATTGTGGAGGGTGATTCCGCCGGTGGCAGCGCTAAACAGGGGCGCGATCGGAAAACACAGGCCATACTGCCCCTCAAGGGTAAGATATTGAACGTGGAGAAAGCCCGTTTTGACAAGATGTTGTCCTCGGTGGAAGTGGGTACACTCATCACTGCACTGGGTTGCGGCATCGGGCGAGAGGAATTCAATCCCGAAAAACTTCGCTACCACTCCCTGATTATCATGACCGATGCGGACGTGGACGGTTCCCATATCCGCACGCTGCTACTCACCTTCCTGTTTCGTCAGATGCGTGAAATCATTGAGCGCGGCCATGTATTTATTGCCATGCCTCCGCTGTACAAGGTCAAGCGTGGCAAGCAGGAGCAGTACTTGAAAGACGAAAAGGCCAAGGAAGCTTACCTGACACAGACCGCCCTGGAAGGCGCCCAGCTCTATGTGAATCCGGAAGCACCGGCCATCAAGGACTCCGCTCTGGAAACGATGGTGAAGGATTACCAGGCGGTGATGGCGATGATTGATCGTCTGTCCCGGGCCTATCCGGCCAAGGTACTCCAACAAATGCTGGACAACGTGACCCTGAAGCCGGAACACCTGAAGGAAGAGACGGAAGTGGCTCGTTGGGTGGCCCGCCTGGGTGACGGGCTGCAGCTGGATACCCGCACCGGTACCAAGTACACATTCTCGGTGGAAAAGGACACGGAACGTAATCTCTACCTGCCGAAGGTGGTGATTTATGTGCACGGGATTCCCCATAACCACGTGTTCAGCCATGAGTTCTTCGAGTCGTCCTCTTACACGGCTATTGCCAGGATGGGTGAGACGCTTGACGGGTTGATTGAAGACGGCGCCTACATCCAGCGTGGCGAGCGCAAGCAAGCGGTGCTTTCATTCGAGGGCGCACTGGACTGGCTGATGAAGGAGGCCCAGCGGGGCTTGAACATTCAGCGCTACAAGGGGCTGGGCGAGATGAACCCGGAGCAGTTGTGGGAAACCACCATGGATCCGGAGACTCGTCGCATGATGAAGGTTACCATTGAGGATGCCATTGCGGCGGACCAGATCTTCACTACCCTGATGGGCGATGACGTCGAACCACGGCGCCTGTTCATCCAGAGTAACGCCCTTGAGGTGACTAACCTGGACGTGTGATTGCGGGGCTTCGTGGTCTGGCCCGGTTTATCCGGGCCCATGAAAAAGGCGACCAGATGGTCGCCTTTTTCTTTTTAATTCAGTAAGTTGACTGAATTAAACGTGGGATTCCGGGATCAACCACCGTTACCCGTGGATGTGTCGGAGGACTTGCCGTCGTGCTGGGCCCCAAGGTGTGGCGCCATAACATCCTCAAGGGTGTAGCCGGTAAGACGGCGGATGGAGCGCCAAAGGTAGTAGAAAATGGCGATCATCATGATCATCGAGGGAATGGCAATCATGGGGTAGCTCACCAGCGTCATCCTGCCCAATTCCTCATTGAACGCCTGGGTTCCAGACGGGCTGGTAACAATCCACTTGGCCAACACGTAATTCATGATGGAGGAGAACAGGAAGGTCAGGCTGAAGAAATAACTGGCCTTGAGCAGGCGCGCGTCGAACTCCTCCTCACTTCCGTTCTCTTTCAGCACCGCCTGAATCTTGTCGACGTTCAGCACGGACGGGTTGTAGAGCAACGTTCTAACCAGCGGATAGCGTGTACGGGTTGAAACAAGCACTGCTATACCGATGACGGCGGGCACAGCAGCTTCCTTGATTGCCAGCCAGCCTGCATCCAGCTCCATCAAGCCGATACCGCCGGTCAGGCCCACGCTGACGATGCCGAGTACCGCAATAAAGTTATATTTACGATAGCGAACCAATTCGAACAACCCCCATCCAAGGGGGAACGCAAGCCCGATGACCAAGGCCAGGACACTGCCCAAGTATTCATCCCCGCTCAACTTCATGAGAATGACGGAGGGAATGACGATACTGACGAGTAGATCAACCCAGGGCCTTGGCTTGTGGGTCGGTGGTGATTGGGTTTCCGGGTCGGTCATAAATCAGCCTGATCGTTCGGGGAAGTGATGCCGGTGAAATCCAGCATACCGAAAAAGTCGTCAGGCAGTATACGATGAAACCGTGAGTGTGAGTAACCGAGGTCGGCGGTACCGGCCCGCCAACGCGGGCCGCTTGTCAGTTGGGGGAAAGTGGCAGGTGCGCTTTAGAACGAACCAGAAGTGACACTGCTGGTGCCCTCACCTGCGGTCTGTACCAGGTTGTTGTCCCCTGACTGCCACTGCTGCTGCGCGTCTGGATCGGTTTCGCTGCGCTTGAGGCATTTCCACTTTATGGAGGTTTCTGCTAGAACAGCCATCGTCCCACTCCAGGTTGGGTAGGCTGTTGGGTTCAGTTTTACCGCATCGGCAGGTGACCAGTTGCCCAGAGCATTGTTGTTGCCGGTAACGTACACGCTTTGCCCCATGGTGGTAGTGCCGTTCTGGCACTGGAAAGTGACGGATGCCGTCCCTGCTGTTGGCGGATTGGGATCGCTTCCGTCACAGGGGGCACCGCTATGAAGTGCCGCTGCCTCCATCGCCGGTACCGTCAGTGCCACCTGGCCATTCTGCACCGTAACGCAAGCACCGTTGCCAGCGACATTGCGATAGTCACCATCGGCCAGCCCGGTGCCAAAGGTGCGTGACAGTGTGCTGCCTTCACGGTTGATGGCGACAAACCCTTTGTTGCCCCGGCTGAACGCAATCTGGTTGTTGCCGTTGTCCCACCAGTTGTTCACGCCCTGGCCGTCGGTCTCGGCCCGGAAGGCAACCATGTTGGCAATGGAGTCCCAGCGATGTTCGCACACCCAGGCGGCGCCGCACTGAGCTGATCCGTTCTGGTAGACCGTCTGGGCAGGCGGCCCCTGGTCGCCGTTGGAAAACGCATAGCTCGACATCACCTTGGGGTAGCCATAGGGCCAGCCCAGCATGAATACGTTGGCTAGGTTGTAGAGAGCGCCATCCTTGTAGGTCAACACATTGCTGCCGCCAGCACCGTGGCCGCGCTGATTGTCGTGGTTGTCGGTGAAGACCACAGCATCGCTTCCCGCCAGAAATCCCCAACTCTCACCAAAGGCGTTGAGGTTGGCCAGTTGCTGGTTCTTGAAGACGTTGCCAATGGACGCGCTGTAGCGGAACTCGGTGACGTCTGATGTACCGCTGTACTCAGTGGCACTGACGGCTTCACCACCCAGGTCGATCACCTCCTGGAAGACGTACAGTGGGTCGCTGGCCTGATTGATGATTGCGCCGATATCACTGGGAGACATGTGTTTGGCGGCGTCGACTCGAATACCCTTCACACCCAGAGAGGTGAGTTGATTGAGGTAGCCGGCCAGAGTGTTGCGCACGTAGCTGCTTCCGGTATCGAGGTCCGGCAAGCCGACGAGGCGACAATTGCGCACGCGCCAGGCATCCGAACTGTAGTCCGAGCCGTTGATACTGCATTCAGCGTGGAAATCGTTGCCACTGTAGATGGGGTACGTCAGGGAATCGCTGCTGTAATAGGACCCAGCGGTACCGGTTCCCGTTCCATTGGCGGTATGGTTGACCACCGCATCCACATAAACATCAACCCCGGCCGAGTTGCAGCGCGAAACCATGTCGGCGAACTGGCTGGCATTGCCACTGCGGCTCTGGAGCTGGTAGCTGACGGGTTGATAGCGCGTCCACCAGGCGCTGCCCTGAATGTGTTCCTGCGGCGGTGATACCTGAACCGCACTGTATCCCTTAGGCCCAAGAAACTGCTCACATTCGGTGGCGACATCGCTCCACTTCCATTCGAACAGATGGACAAAGGTACCGGCGTGGGCGTTGTTAATGGGCAACGCAAGTGTCAGGCCGAGACTGACACCGGTTACCAAGCGTTGTATAGGAATCATTGTGTGCTCCTGTCTTGTATTTGTTGTGGAGACTATCCAATGGCCAATGCCGCTTGTTGACGGCAGTTGTGGATGTCCATCTTCAACATGAAGTGTTCAATCGTTAGCCAAAACATCCTTTCAGGCAGTTTGCGGGGAGTAGTCAGGGGGAGGAGTTCCGATATTTGTGTTGCGATAAAGGACGTGTCATTAAACTGAAACACGCTTACCAATAGGATCGGTTAAGCTTGCAGCCGTATCTCAATGGGGCTTTAGGAGGAAGCATGAAGATCATTGCGTTTTACAGTCTGAAAGGCGGTGTCGGTAAAACCGCTGCGGCTGTAAACATTGCTTACCTGGCCAGCCAGGCTGGCATTCCCACCCTGCTATGGGATCTCGACCCTCAGGGCGCGGCCAGCTGGTACCTGGCGGGAACCGACGAGATCAAGGGTAGGAAACTGGCCGCATTGATGGATGGCAAGACCCCCATCGGCAAATTTATCCGGGCCAGCGCCTACCCTGACCTCGATTTTATCCCGGCCCATAACAGTTTTCGCAACCTTGATGTCCGGCTGGATAAGGACGACAGCACCAATACCCTCAAAAGCTGGCTGTCGCCGTTATCGGAAGAAACCAGTCTGGTTGTGCTGGACTGCCCGCCTTCGATGTCGCGGCTATCCGAGCAGGTGTTGAAAACCGCCGATGGCGTTTTTGTGCCGGTGGTTCCGACCTGGCTTGCTCTGAACAGTTGGCAACAGCTCCAGACGTTTGCCAAGGACAAGAAGCTCAAACCCGGCCGTTTGCACCCGTTTTTCTCCATAGTGGACCGCCGCAAGAGTCTGCATCGAGAGATGGTGATCAATCGCAAACAGCGCCTCGAGAATGGGTTGAACGCCCTGATTCCCAATGCCAGTGTGGTGGAGAGAATGGGTGAGAGTGGCCAGCCGGTGGAATTGATGGACCGGTCATCAGCGGCTGCCGATGCCTATCGGCGCTTGTGGAAGGAAATCAGGAAGTTGATCTAATGGTTAGAAACCATAAAAAAACGCTGGCCAGCTTACACCGACCAGCGTTCCGGTACGCAGGGGCAGGTTTGTTAATTACCCTGCCTGATAGTGGTTTCAACCCACCTCTTTCAGCGCCTGCTCAACGATCGCCATGCCTTCCTCAAGAATATTGTCCTCAATGGTCACCGGCATCAGGAAACGCAAGGTATTGCCGTACATGCCGCAACTCAGCAGGATAAGGCCATTTTCCTTGGCTTTCTTGGTAACGGCCGCCGCCAGGTCTGCCCTTGGTTCCTTGCTGGTCTTGTCACTGACCAGTTCAATGGCAGCCATGGGGCCCATGTTGCGAACATTGTCCACGTGAGGGAACTGCTCCTGCCACTGATCAAAGCGTTTGCGTAGCTTGTCACCCAGGCGCTGGCTCTTGCCCAGAATGTCTTCTTCCTTGAACACGTCAAACACCGCAAGGGCTGCCGCACAGGCTGTCGGGCTGCCGGTGTAGGTGCCGCCCAGGGAGTTCGGGCCAGATGAGTCCATAACCTTATCGGTGCCGACGATAGCCGAAATCGGCATACCATCGGCCATGCTCTTGGCCATGGTCATCATGTCGGGCTCAACACCACTGTGCTCAATGGCGAACATCTTGCCGGTCCGGCCAAAGCCACTCTGAACCTCATCCGCGATCATCAGGATGCCGTTCTCATCGCAGATCTTGCGGATCTCTTTGAGGAAGCTGGCTGGTGCGGCGTAGAAACCACCCTCACCCAACACCGGCTCAATCACGATGGCGGCGGTGTCACTGGCGGGTGAATCGGCCTTCATGGCCATCTTCAGGCCGCGAAGCGCCTCTTCCTCACTGACACCGTGATAAGGGACTGGATAGGGAGCGCGAAACACAGTGCCGGGCATTGGCCCGAAGTCTGTCTGGTAAGGTGCTGCCTTACCGTTCATGGCCATGGTGTAGAACGTCCGGCCATGATAGCCACCGTCGAAACAGATGACGTTGGTTTTACCGGTCGCCGCTCGGGCGATTTTCATGGCGTTCTCCAGGGCCTCTGCGCCGGAGTTGGCCAGCATCACTTTGGCGTTGCCCTTTACCGGTACAACTTCGCTGAGTTTCTGGGCCAGCTTCACATAGCCCTCATAGGGCATGACGGTCTGGCAGGTATGCATCAGCTTGTCCAACTGTGCTTTCACCGCTTCAACCACTTTGGGGTGACGATGGCCGATATTCAGTACACCAATACCGCCGGCGAAGTCGATCATACGCTTGCCATCGGCATCCCAGAGCTCGGCATTGGTCGCATGGTCAGCAAACTGCTCATTGGGGCTGGCAGCACCGGCCGCGACATAACGTTCTTTGAGTGCCTGCAGTTCTTTGTTCGTCACTTTGCCTCTCCTCGAATTCGGTTTGGTCCTGTCAGCATACACGAAATGACAGCCCGGTTTGAAAACCCGGCCCTGTTGTTTCTACGTACGACGGCCGCCAATGTCCTCCTGGAACTGGAGTTCGGATAGCCTCCGGTACAGCGGATTTCGCTCGACAAGCTCATCGTGTTTCCCGATATCCTGAATAATCCCGGCGTCCATCACAATGATACGATCGGCGTGCCTGACGGTCGCCAGCCGATGTGCGATGACCAGTGTGGTCCGGTCCGACATCAACCCCGGCATCGCCTGCTGGATCAGATGCTCGCTTTCAGCATCCAGGGCGCTGGTCGCCTCGTCCAATAACAGTATAGGCGCATCCGCGAGTAGTGCCCGCGCAATGGCCAGCCGCTGCTTCTGCCCTCCCGATAGCCCGAGACCAGTGTCGCCCAACGGCGTTTCATAACCCTGTGGCAGTTTGCGGATAAACTCATCGGCATGGGCAATTCGGGCGGCCTCCACCATGGCTTCATCACTGGCATCGGGGCGGGCGTAGCGAATGTTATCGGCAATGGTGCCGTGAAACAGAGCGGGGTTCTGGGGCACCAGCGCAAAGCATTGGCGCAACGCTTCAAGCGCCACCTGACGACTATCGACGCCGTCGATGAGAATATGCCCCGTGTCTGGGTCATAGAACCTCAAGAGTAGGTCGAATAGCGTAGACTTCCCTGCACCAGAAGGGCCTACCAGTGCCACGGTTTCTCCTGCCTGAATGCGAAGTGAAAGGCTTTTCAAAACCTCGATATCGCGGCGAGCCGGATAGGAAAAGGTTAGATCACTGATCTCGATGTCGCCGCGAAGACTGTCAGGCAGAGCCTGGGTGGCGACGGTCTCAATGTGAATCTCGCTGGGTGTCTGCAGCAGCTCGAAGATCCGCGCCGCCGCCCCGGCTGCCCTCTGTAACTCGCCTATCACTTCACTGATCGCCCCTGCGGACAAGCCTACCAGCAGGCTGTAGAACACGAATGCCGCCAACTCACCGGGACTGGTGCGGCCGGAGATCACATCCAGCCCGCCAATCCAGATCACCACACCAATGGCGCCCATCACCAGGGTAATGGCGATGGTGGTCAGCCAGGCCCGCTGGCGAATCCTTACCCGGGCGATGTCGAAGGCGTTTTCCGCCACCTGTGAGAAGAACCGGCGGTCATGGGGCTGATGATTGAACGCCTGCACCGTCTTGATCTGGGTGAGGTTCTCCCCGACGTAGCTGCCTACTTCCGCGACCCGGTCCTGGCTCAGCCTGGAAAGTTGCCTGACACGGCGCCCGTAAATCAGGATGGGAATGATCACTAGCGGAAAGCCGAGGATGATGATGCTGGCGAGTTTGGCATTGGTGATGAACAGCAGGATCAGTCCCCCCATCAGCATCAATGTGTTGCGCAGCGCGATGGATACCGTGGAGCCGATGACGGATTGCAGTACGGTGGTATCGGCCGTAAACCTCGATTGGATCTCCAGGCTTCGGTTTTTTTCATAGAAGCCGGGGTGAAGGTCGATCAGGTGATTGAACACCTGCTTGCGAATGTCCGCGACCACTCGTTCGCCAATCCAGGACACAAGGTAGAAGCGAGCGAAGGACCCGATAGCCAACCCGATCACCAGCACAAAAAATAGCCCTACTGCTTTGGACAACATGGCGGGAGACTGAGTAGCAAGGCCCTGGTCCACAAGAATTCGTAGGCCCTGACCAAGTCCAAGTGTGATTCCAGCCGTAATAACCAGGGCCACGAGAGCGCCAGCAACGGCCCTTTTGTAGGGACTGATAAAATCGACAACCAGTTTCAAGGCTTTCCGATGACGGGTGTTAATGATGTGCCTCCTGAATGCGGGGTACTGTAGACTTTAGCCACCACTGGACAACGCCCGATTCTGACAGGAAAACCAAGTGCGCGCCTACGCAGATAACGATTACCCAGCTGACCATAAACCGGACTGGAAAGTCATTGGCGGCCTATGGCCCTATCTGGCCGAATTCCGTGGTCGAGTCATGCTGGCACTGGGGTTTCTGATTTTCTCCAAACTGGCCACGGTCGCCACACCCGTCGCCTTGAAATACATCGTCGACTACCTGGACCAAAACCAGGGTGGCGAAGTGCTGTTGTGGATTCCGGTCTTGCTGGTGGTGGCCTACGGCTTGCTCCGATTTGGCAGTACCCTGTTCAGCGAACTGCGGGACGCGGTGTTTGCTCGCGTGGCGGAACGGGCCATGCGGCGAGTGTCACTGCGGGTCTTCGAACATCTGCACAACCGGGAGCTGGCCTTTCACCTGGACCGGAAGACCGGTGGGCTGGCCCGAGACATTGAACGGGGCACCAATGGCATCAGCTTTCTGCTGCGTTTCACCCTTTTCAATATTGTACCCACCCTCCTCGAAATCCTGCTGGTGGCCGGTATTCTCTTCGTAGTGTTCAACGTGGGCTACGTGCTGGCGATCTTGGTGGCGGTGGTGGTGTATATCGTGTTTTCCATCAAGGTGACCGAGTGGCGCACGAAATACGTACGGGAAGCCAATGCCCGTGACAACCAGTCCAACTCCCGGGCGGTAGACAGTTTGCTCAACTACGAGACCGTGAAGTACTTCAATAACGAACGTTTCGAGTCCGAGCTCTACGACAAAGATCTGGACGATTGGGAGCAGGCACGGCTCAAAAACCGGCTGTCACTGGCAGCCCTGAACTCGGGTCAGGCCCTGATCATTGGCGTGGCGATGATTGTGATCATGGCCATGGCGGTGCAGGAAGTGGCCAGTGGTGAGATTACCCTGGGGGATTTCACCATGATCAACGCCTACCTGCTGCAGCTGTTTATCCCTCTGAACGCCCTGGGGTTCGTTTACCGCGAAATCCGTCAGGCGCTGGTGAATGTGGAACGGCTGTTCGGACTGCTGGGCGACGAACCGGTCATCGAGGACGCACCGGACGCCAGAGCGCTGGTGGTGGAAAAAGGCGATGTTCGCTTTAACCATGTGCACTTTGCCTATCGCCAGGACCGCCAGATCCTCCGGGATGTCGCTTTCTCGATTCCCGCCGGGCACACCGTGGCTGTGGTGGGCGCCAGCGGTGCCGGCAAATCCACGCTCGCCCGCCTGCTGTTCCGGTTTTACGATGTGAATCAGGGCGGTATCACCATTGATGGTCAGGATATCCGCGCGGTCACCCAGGACAGCTTGCGTTCCGCCATTGGTGTGGTGCCTCAGGATACCGTGCTTTTCAACGATACGCTTTTTCGCAACCTGGCCTATGGTCGGCCTGATGCCAGTGACGAAGATGTCTATCAGGCCGCTCGAATGGCGCATCTGGAACACTTTATCCACAGCCTCCCCGATGGCTACGACACGCAAGTGGGGGAACGGGGCCTGAAACTCTCCGGTGGTGAGAAACAGCGGGTGGCGATCGCCCGGGTGATCCTGAAGAACCCGCCTCTGTTGATCCTGGACGAAGCCACCTCCTCCCTGGATTCGCTATCTGAACAGGCCATTCTGGGGGCCTTGAAGGAAGTCAGCCGTCAGCGCACGTCACTGGTGATTGCGCATCGCCTGTCCACCATACGGGATGCGGATACCATACTGGTAATGGATGGTGGCCATATCGTCGAGAGCGGGAACCACGTCGAGCTGCTGGGCCAGAACGGGCATTATGCCAGGCTCTGGGAGCAGCAGCATCGGGATGGCGGTCATCCTGCCGGCACCGAACGGGAAAAATGAATCCCGGCCGGCTGGAAGTCGGCCCTGGTGTCAGGTCAGACCCTGTTCCCGGGCCATGGCCATCGCCGCTTTCGGTCCTGTCCAGAGCGAAGGCAGAATGATGAACGATACCGGTATGGCGGTCAGCACAATAAACTGCTGAAGCACGCCAATCTGCCCTGATCCCATATAGAGCAGAATGGCGGCCATCAGGGCCATGGCACCGCCCCAGAAGACCCGGATCCAAGGATTTGGCTCATCATGGCCCGCGCCTACCATGGCAATGGAATAGCTCATGGAGTCACCGGTGGTGGCGACAAAAATGGTGGTGAGCAGCAGTATTGCCGCAGCCATCCAGGTGCCTCCTGGCAGAGCCTGTGCAACTGTCAGGGTGGCGACATCAAAACGGAAATTGTTCAGGGCGTCGGTCAGATCAAAGGTGCCGGCCAGTTGATGATAGATTCCGGAGCCACCCAGCAGCGTGAACCAGATCGTGGTCGCAATGGGCGCAAGGACAGCAACCGCAAGGATCATTTCCCGAACCGTGCGCCCGCGGGAGATCCGCGCCACAAATACGGCCATCAATGGGGTGTAGCCAATAAACCAGGCAAAGAAAAACACCGTCCACCATTTCATCCACCAATCCGGTGCCGTCTCGGCGGTCATGGTCGACATGGCCATAAAGGAGGTCAGATATTCGCCGAATGACTGGGTAAAGGTGTTGACAAGAAACAGGGTGGGACCGAACAAAAAGATCACACCAGCAATGGCCAGAGCGAGAATCACATTGAACCGGCTGAGCACCTGAATGCCTTTGTGCAGGCCTGTCATCGCGGATGTCATGTACACACCGGCCAGAATGATCAGTACCACGAGCTGGGTGCCATAACCGTTCGTGACACCAAACAGTTCATGCAAGCCAAAACTCACCTGAGTTGCCAGGAAACCAATGGGGCCCACGGTTCCAGCCACCACGGCAATAACGCACAGGGCATCAATGACGCCACCGAGCTTGCCCCGAACCGCGTTCTCTCCAAACACTGGATACAGCAGCGTACGGGGTTGCAGCGGTTTGCCCTGATCATAATGAGCTCTGCTGAGAACCAGTGCGGTCAGCGAGCCGAGCACTGCCCAGGCAAGGAAGCCCCAGTGCGTGAATGACTGTGCCATGGCCGGAGCGGTGGCCGCAGCAGTCCCGGCTTCGGTATCAAACGCCGGTGGTGTTACCACAAAGTGATAGACGGGTTCCCCGGCCGCGAAAAATACCCCACCGCCGGCCAGCAAAGTACACATGATCATTGATAGCCAACGAAAACGGCTGATTTCCGGCTGGTCCAGGCCGCCAATCCTTGCATTACCCGCCTTACTGAGCGCCGTTCCGAGCGAAATAAAAAAGGTAGCCAGCAGGAGTAGTTGGAAGAACGACCCCAGGTACTTTGCTGTCCAGGTAAACCCGGCGCCAATCGCTTTAGCGACGGCGCTGCTATCAAAAATGGAAGCGCCAACGAATAACAGGATGAAGCCAATCGTAAGAGTCAGAACGACCGGGTCACTATCGGAAAAAGTGCCCGGTCGTTCGGTGTCGGGAAGAGAGTCTTTCTGGGACGTCATGGTTGTTCCTTTCGCGAAGAGCCGCGCAGGGTACAGAAAAAGTCAGACGTCTGCATTCCCTTCCCTTGCTTGCGTAAGGAGTCGCCCTCCCGGGTACTGATAAGCTCGTCAGGATTCCGGAAATGCTGTCCAGTCATCCAGCCAAGTCGATGTGGCCCTGGGGTTAACAGCGCCCTGGTACATCGCCGACTCATCAAAGAACTCGGCTTTCGGCGGGCGTTTCGCGGTCATGGCTCGCACTGCACTTCTGGGGCGGAAATGCGGCGACGACTCGCTGGTGACCGAGGGTTGCAAGCCGGTTTCAACCTGGACGGTGTTCTGCTGTTCGGGGCTTCGTATCCACAACTCCTCGTTGAATCCGAAGTCATCATCGTCTGCTTCGTTGACGATGTTGAGGTTGCCAAGCCTGCCGTTGTTGGCGAGCAGGTTGTGGCTGAACGTCAGGGCATTCATACCCACCAGTGCGGTGACTTCGTCCCGTGTATCCAGGGCTTCAATGGCGTAGCTGTCGATGATCATGTTGTGGAAATGCCCGCCGGAACCTTCACGCAACAGTATTGCACGATGTTCCTTCGCGGAACGGCCGCTGCCATACAGGGTCACGTTGTAGAAAGTGGGTTCGGACCGTGGCACAGCCGAGTGGCTGGAGCCGTTGCTGTCTCCCTCAAAGGCGTTATCGCCAATATCTCGGTACTGCTGGACGATGGCAAACTGTACCCGACCTCTCCAGCCCCAGTCCCAGTCGACGGAGTCATCGGCGGCGCCGGTCACGAGGATGTTTTTCAAGTCGACGGTGCCACCGAACATCTCGATGCCGTCGTCCAGTGCGCGGTGAACCTGCACATTCTGAATAATGGTGTTGGAACCACAGCCGCCCAGTGTTAGCCCGTTCAGTTCGTTGTTCTGATAAACCTCAAATCCGGCGAACTCGATGCGGGTGTATTGCACCACGCCGCAGCTGTGTTGCTTGTCACTGCCTCCGAATTGTCCTCGGGTGTCGTTTTCAGGCACGCCTTCTATTCGCGCATTCGGTTCGTTAACCGGCGCCTTGCCCAGAAGTACCACGCCCCCCCAGTCACCGCGAGCCCGTTGGCCGGATTCCTTGCTGCTGGTGAAGACTACTGGTTGATTCCGGCTGCCACGGGCAAACAGTTTGGCACCGGGGGTTACGATCAGTGCGGAGCCGGGGTCGCCTTCTATGGTTACACCGGGTTCGATGGTCAGGTTCGCGCCTTCGACAAAAATGGTCTTTTCAAGGGTGTATCGGTGGCCGCTTTCCCAGACAGTGTCTGCGGTAATGTCGGCGTTGATACGCACGTTACGGTTCTCGAACTCGGTAAAGCCTGCGACCGTTGCGACAACAGCGCCAATGACGGGAACCAGTATCAGTGCGTGACGGGCAAACCAACTGCGTCTTTTTTGGGGCGCGACGGGACTGGCCTGAAGTTTCTGGTTCGACGATTTGGCCATCAGCGGACGGCCATCATCATTGGCCATGATCTCGCGCGCCAGCGCCTGAAGCTCAGGTGTGCCATTGGCTTCCACGCGCATCAGAACGTCATTGCGGTAGTTAGGCTCTCTCAGCAGGACGTTGAGATGGACAAAGTCGACGCTCGGGCACTGGCCCTTATCGATGCGGCGTTTGAGTCGCCAGAGTTTCTCTACCAAAAGGGAGGATTGGTCGGACATTACTGCTGCTCCGTTGGGATGAGAGCACCGTTGTACATGTCCTTTGTTAAAGCTTTATGTCAACTGCGGGAAATAAATCAGATAGTTAGGAATATCGTTGCTAGGGAGGGGGTGTAATAGCGATAGAGCAGATCTGACCGGCCAGTTTGTTGGTCAAAGACAATGCCAGAAAGATCGGCAAGTTGCTGTGCCAGAGCCTCGCCTAGCGGGCGGAGTCTAACAAGAGGGGCGCTGGGAAAACCATTCGGCAGAGTTGGTAAGTTTCACGAACAGCGGGTCGTGTTCATAGGAACACCTAAGTTCAAAGTCGATATATCGACGGATACGGGAAACTCCCTGACCTTTTGTGTGCCGCAACGTTGGAGGTTACAGCGCTTTACAAAGGCTCTAAATTCAGGATCGAACTACAGAAATTCATGCTGCCAACAAGATTTGATCGATCATTGTGCGAAGAGACGGAATACCTCGCTGAGGTTCATTTCTGTTGGGCTGACGAGCAGACTCACAGATATGGTGGATGAACAGATATGTTCGAGATTCGCCGAAGCGTATATTTTTTACTTGTTCCGCTTCGCAAGTCATCAGAGATAGGAAGCCAGCAATTACCTCTGTAACTGGAATCTGATCATAGAAAAAACTGTCGTCAGAGGGGCAAGCAATTAACTGCGTCCGATTTTTCTCAAAGACATTCAACTCCCCTAATTTAGAGGATAGAGCTTCACCACTTGAATATTTTTCAGGATCTGAAATAAGCTCTCGAAACAGCCGCTTTCTGTGTTGCCACAAAAAGATAAGTACAAGGGCCGCTATTGTGAACGTCTTCTCCCCATTAATAACACGCGTCTTATGCAGTACGTCAAAAGCTGCAGCCATCTGATGCTGGTCACGCATAGTGAGGCCAAACACATCGGAAACCCACTCGAAGTCTCGGCAAAAGGAATCTGCTTCAGAGCCTCCTTCAGTAATAGAAGCTGTAATAAGTGCGTTTAGATCTTCCGAGTTTGCAAACATGGTGTACTTACCTGCCAAAGCTTGAGCAAACTGAAAGTTATCAGGGAGACGGAGGTGCACTTCCCTCGAGAAGATCCGGTTGAAATAGACTTCTGCTTCGAAGCCACTCCCATACATACCCTGAAGAGATGCCTGAAGTTGATCTCCATCCGTGGCAAAAACAAAGAAAATGCCGTCGACGTTGAAGATGTGTTTGACGACTTCGATTAGCTCGATCGTGAAGTCAGGTCGGCAGCGATCTAGCTCGTCAACGAAGATGAAGAGCGGCAATTTAAAGAAGGAGTTTTCGGCTTCTTCATGTCGAGCGATGGCATCAATTACATTTCTAAGTTTATCCTTAAATGTTTCGATCGCGTGCTTGCGCTGTTTTTCGGCTTCAAATGGATCCGATATTCCCATGCCTTCGGGGATTTGAATGCCAGTCGCTATCGAGAGGCCTGACCGCAAGAGCTTGTAACCGTTTTCCTGAATGAATTGGGTCAGTTTGTTTCCGGCATCCTGGCAGTTGGCTGTGTTCTCGATTGCTCTTGCGTTTGCATCTTGTTCTGCCATTTCTTGAAGGCGTGTTGTTAGTTGAGTACTGACCTCGTAAAGAAAAGACATTAGAGGATCTTTAGCATAGTCGTTTTCCCAAGCGTTGAAACTCAGTACGAAATGATGCTTGTCCTCCAAATCTATTTGCCATCGATCAAGGAAGAAAGTTTTACCAAAACCCCAAGAGGAATTGATGTTTAGAACAAAATGTCGAGGCCTTTCTTCTGTGAGCATACGGTTATATTGCTGCTCGAGAAAGCTGGTCAAGAGCTTTGCCTGGTCCTTTCGGCCGAGCTGGTCATCTTCCCAGTGATCATGTGTTTCTTGATTGCCAGTTGTGGGGTTCCCAGCCAAAGGGATGTCCTTATTCTCCGATGAATTTGGCTTTCAAAATACTAAGGTACTTTCAGGACAGGGATTGGCTCACTCGAAGGCCAACATGCTGTCTCCGCTCGGCGTGTTCACCAACCTAGAATTACCTTGGAACATTAGCAGACTTACGAAAATATCCAAGGTGGTTATCTATTGGTAGCATCGCATGGCGATTCTGCGCCTTGATGATTCTGTTCGCTTATTAGATGTAGTTACCCGCCAACTATTTTGAGAACCCGTTGGTTATTTTAAGAGAAGTCGAGTTTCTCACTTTCAAGCCAGTGCTCTCCAGCTAAAGCATGGAGACAGCGTTTGGCCAGTCCGTATGAAGACTGCACGAACTGGGCTGAAATTCCTAAACCATCATGTTCTACTGTCAGTCCTTGTAATCGTTTGGCGGCTTTGAACTGAGCGCCAGTCGGGGGACGTCCGGGTCTATGAGTTGAGTGGCTTATGAAGTTTCGGATGCGAAGAAAAGCTTCAAGATCCTGCCAGTCATCTTTTTTTAGATTGGGCTTTAAATTCAGAGTCTTTTGGAAATACGCTTCCCACTTTCTAACTAAATTTTGATTACCCTTGTCTTTATCAAACTTCTCCTCTATCCCCAGGCTCATCGCCAGAGAAGGCATCGCATCGGAAAAAAGTTGCTCGAGAAAAGTCCAGATGATTAACGTCATCTGAGCCCAAAGCATCTCCCTGGTTTGCAAAGCGAAAAGTTGCACGTATCCAATTTCATTGCGGGCCCAAGAATGATCGTCCTTTTCTGAGCCCCCGTGTAAAAAGCCTGCCGCCTCCAGCTCTGCCGTTTTTCTGGCAACGAGTTGGTCACCGGCAAAGCGGCGTCCCATGTCCATGGCCAGAATGTATTCCTTGAGAAATTCCAGTCGCTCTCTGTGAATTTGGGAAACGTCGTTCACATCAGGTCCTTCTTGGATCAGAGAAGGCAGTCTAGCTACTCTGTTGCCTATTTGCATTGCGAAATCTGAGTGGGAGTATTCTTAAACCTTTGTGGCCTAGTTCGAAGGCAAGGAAAGAAAAAGATGGAGACTGGTGGTTAGCGGAATCTGATGTTTGGCGAACAAAGAAGAAGGGATTTTAAGCTACTGATACTGCGGGATAATCTGGTCGGCGTGGCAGGATTCGAACCTGCGACCCCTTCGTCCCGAACGAAGTGCGCTACCAAGCTGCGCCACACGCCGATCAACGGCCGGTATTATACGGATTGGCTGGTTGTTTACCAGCCCCCGTAAGATTTTCACTGCCCACTGGAGGTGGGCAATACCGAGATATCCGCGACCCGCAAGAACAGGTTTCGCAGCAGGTTGAGCATGGCCAGGCGGTTATTGCGCACGGCCTCGTCGTCGGCCATCACCATGACCTCATCAAAGAAGTTATCCACCGGCTCCCGCAAGCTGGCCAGGGAACTCAGGGCGGTGGCGTAATCGCCTTTTTCAAACAGTGGCAGGGCCTTATCAGCCTGCTGGCGGATTTGGTCGGCCAATGTTATTTCAGCCTTGTCCTGCAACAACTCACTGTCGATGCTTTCACCAATGCTGTCGCCACCCTGTTTGGTGAGGATGTTCGACACCCGTTTGTTGGCGCCGGCCAGGGCCAGGGCCTCCGGCAATTGGCGGAAGGCCTCCACGGCCTTCACCCGGCGGTCGAAGTCCAGCGGGCGCGTGGGGCGACGGGCATGCACCGCGAGATAGACCTCGGCACTGATGCCCTGCTCTTCATAGTGCGCACGGAAACGCTCGAGCATGTAATCCACCACCGTGTTGGCAACATTCGATTCGGTGATGCTGTTGTGTTCCTCTACCGCCCACTCGCACAGGGTTTGCAGGTCGAGCGGCAGCTCCCGCTCGATGATGATGCGCAACACCCCCAGAGAGGCTCGGCGCAGCCCGAACGGGTCACGGGTACCGGACGGTGGCTGGTTGATGCCGAACAGGCCGACCAGGGAATCGATGCGGTCGGCAATGGCCACAGCACAGCCGGTCAGTGTTGCGGGCAGGTCGTCACCGGCAAAGCGCGGCATGTACTGCTCGTTCAGTGCACTGGCCACGTCCTCGTTCTCACCGTCGTTGGCAGCATAGTATTGGCCCATAATGCCCTGCAGGTCAGTGAACTCCAGCACCATCTCGGTGACCAGGTCGGTCTTGGCAAGCATGGCGGCGCGCTCGGCCAGAACGGGGTCGCTGCCAATGGCGTCGGCGATCTTCCTTGCCAGTGCGGCCACCCGCACGGACTTGTCATAGATGCTGCCCAGTTTGTCCTGGAACACGATCGGTTTGAGCCTCTCGATGCGGTCTTCCAGTCTGGTCTTGCGGTCGGTGTCATAGAAGAAGGCTGCATCGGACAGGCGTGGGCGAATGACCTTCTCGTTGCCGGAAATGACCTGTTCCGGGTCCTTGCTTTCCAGGTTGGCGACGGTGATGAACAGCGGCAGCATCCGGCCGTCGGCGGAGACCACGTGAAAATACTTCTGGTGTTCCTTCATGGAGGAAATCAGCGCCTCGGCGGGAACCTCCAGGAAGCGTTCCTCGAAACGGCCCATGAGAGGCACGGGCCACTCGTTGAGGGCGGTGACTTCGTCCAGCAGGTCTTCATCGATAACCGCCTGGCCGCCTGCTTCCTTCCTGGCAATGGCGGTGACGCCGTCACGGATCTGTTCGCGGCGTTCGGCGAAGTCAGCGATCACATACCCTTCCTGGCGCAGCACCACTTCGTAGTCGCCGGGTGTGGGCACGATCAATGATTTCGGGCAATGGAAGCGGTGGCCGCGGGTCTTGTTGCCCGGGGTCAGCCCCATGATCGGGGTGTCGATCACCTTGTTGCCGAACAGCAGGATGGCCCAGTGCACCGGACGCACGAACTCTGTCCTGTGCGCACCCCAACGCATGCGTTTGGGGATGGGCAGCGCGGCCAGGGACTGGTCCACCAGTTCCGGCATCAATTCGACGGTCGGACGGCCTTTTTCGATGGTGCGATAGACTACCCAGGCGCCCTTGTCGGTTTCCATCGTATCGAGCTGGTCCGGTGTGACGCCCAGAGAGGTGGCGAAGCCGGTCAGTGCCCGGGTGGGGTTGCCGGAGTCGTCGAACGCGGCTTTCACGGCGGGGCCGCGTTTTTCCACCGGTTTGTCCGGCTGGGCGTCTTCCAGGTCACGGACCCTGACGGCAAGCCGGCGTGGTGCGGCAAAGGCTTCCACCTTGCCGAATTGAATACCGGCTTCTTCCAGGCCATTGGTAATGCCACGGGTAAACGCGTCCGACAGTGTATTGAGGGCCTTGGGAGGCAGCTCTTCGGTGCCCAGTTCGACCAGAAAATCCTGTGTTGCCATGGTTATGCGTTCCCCTGTTCCTGCTGAGCTTTTTTCGCTTTCTTACCCTTCTTGCCATTCGCCTTTTCGGCGGCGGTCTCGGTGGCAGCCAATACCTCTTTGCGCAGGGCGTCCGGTGCCAGCGGGAAACCAAGCTTGCGGCGGCTGTCGAAATACGCCTGGGCAACGGCCCGGGCCAGGGTGCGAACCCGCAGGATAAAACGTTGGCGCTCGGTCACGGAGATGGCGTGACGGGCGTCAAGCAGGTTGAAAGTATGTGAAGCTTTGAGCACCTGCTCATAGGCAGGCAATGCCAGGCCTGCTTCAATCAGACGTGCGCTTTCGCGTTCGTGCACATCGAAGCTGTGAAACAGGAACTCGGTATCGGCGTGCTCGAAGTTGTAAGTGGACATCTCCACTTCCTGCTGGTGGAACACGTCGCCGTAAGTGACCACACCATCCGGGCCTTCGGTCCACACCAGGTCGTAGACGCTGTCTACTCCCTGCAGGTACATGGCAATGCGCTCAAGCCCGTAGGTAAGCTCGCCGGTGACCGGGTAACACTCCAGGCCACCCACTTGCTGAAAGTACGTGAACTGGGTCACTTCCATACCGTTCAGCCAGATTTCCCAACCAAGGCCCCAGGCGCCAAGCGTGGGTGATTCCCAATTGTCTTCCACGAAGCGGATGTCGTGTACCAGCGGGTCCAGCCCAAGGGCTTTCAGGGAGTCCAGGTACAGCTCCTGAATGTTGTCCGGAGACGGCTTCAGCACCACCTGGAACTGGTAGTAGTGTTGCAGGCGGTTGGGGTTTTCCCCATAGCGGCCATCGGTAGGGCGGCGGCTGGGTTGAACGTAAGCGGCGTTCCAGGTTTCCGGGCCAATGGAGCGCAGGAAGGTGGCCGGGTGGAAGGTACCGGCGCCCACCTCCATATCCAGGGGCTGGAGGACCACGCAGCCGTGCTGCGCCCAGAAATTCTGCAGGGCGAGAATCAGGCCCTGGAAGGTTTTGATATCCGGCGTGTTTGCGGAAGTTGCCTTGTCTGTCACGACGTTTGCCTGCTGGTCAGTCTGTGTGTGGCGCCCGGGCATTCGGCCGGGGCACTCCGGAAAAAAGGGGCATTATACGCCTGCCAATCGCGTATTTCTAAGTTGGGTTCAGGAGATTGATTTTGCGCTAGAAGAACGTCAGCCCCACCTGGAACAGTTTCTCGACATCCCGTATCCGCGACTTGTCCACCAGAAACAGGATAACGTGGTCATCGGGCTGCACCCGCAGGTGGTCGTGGGCGATAAGGACTTCGCTGTGGCGGACGATGGCGCCGATGGTGGTGCCTTCCGGCAGGTTGATTTCGTCAAGCCGCTTACCCACCACCCGGGAGGATCGATGATCGCCGTGGGCGATGGCCTCGATGGCTTCGGCAGCGCCCCTGCGCAGTGAGTGAACATTTACTACATCGCCGCGACGAATATGAGTGAGCAGGCTGCCGATGGTGGTTTGCTGGGGCGAAATGGCGACGTCGATGTCTCCCCCCTGGATCAGGTCAACATAGTCCGGGTTGTTGATTAGGGTCAGTACCTTACGGGCACCCAGGCGTTTGGCCAGCAATGACGCCATGATGTTGGCTTCGTCATCGTTGGTGACGGCGCAGAAGACATCGGTGTTTTCGATGTTCTCTTCCAGCAGGATGTCCTTGTTAGCGGCGTTGCCCTCCAGTACCACGGTTTTGCGCAGATTCTCGGACAGCATTACGCACCGTTCGTGGCCCCGTTCCAGCAGCTTCACCTGGTAGCGGGATTCCAGGGTGTGAGCCAGGCGCTGGCCGATGTTGCCACCGCCACAGATGAAGATGCGTTTGTAGGGCTTCTCCAGCGGCTGCAACTCACTCATCACCGAGCGGATATGGTCGGAAGCGGCGATGAAGAAGACCTCGTCGCCGTCTTCGATCACCGTATCCCCCTGAGGCATGATGGCCCGGCCTTTTCTGAAGATCGCCGCCACCCGGGTTTCGATTTTGGGCATGTGGCTACGCAGGTAGGATAACTCGTGACCTACCAACGGCCCGCCCTCTGTCGCGCGAATCGCGACAAGCTGGGTAAGGCCTTTCGAAAACTCCAGTACCTGCAGCGCGCCCGGGTATTCAATCAGTCGGGTGATGTGTTTGGTCACGAGGTGTTCGGGGCTGATCAGTACATCAATGGGGAACCCGCGTAGACTGTCGAGGTCCTTCTTCTGCTCTCGCTGGTAGAACAACTCTGGCTTCGCCAGATAGGCGTTGGCCCTGACTCGGCATATCGTTGTGGG
Organism: Marinobacter sp. V34; assembly: GCF_055524115.1. Classification (NCBI taxonomy): domain Bacteria; kingdom Pseudomonadati; phylum Pseudomonadota; class Gammaproteobacteria; order Pseudomonadales; family Marinobacteraceae; genus Marinobacter; species Marinobacter sp. V34. Next base: position 304,942 of record NZ_JBUPZY010000002.1, read on the forward strand.
GGTCTTGTACAGCAATTTGGCGACCTGGCAGGCGACCATGTTGGTCTCGTCGCTGTTGGTAACGGCGATGATCATGTCGCCGTCTTCCGCACCGGCCTGTCGTAATACCGTGGGAAACGACGCCTTGCCCTGGACTGTGCGGATATCAAGGCGGTCCTGAAGCTCTCGCAGGCGGGCACTGTCGCTGTCGATCACAGTGATATCGTTGGCTTCGTTGGCGAGGTTTTCCGCTAGGGTCCCGCCCACCTGGCCGGCACCGAGAATCAGGATTTTCATGGTTCGGGTTTCTCCAGCACGGCGTAGAAAAATCCATCGTGGCTTTCGGGAACAGGCAGCATTTGGCGGCCGGTTTCCATATCGCGCCCCCACAGGACGTCGGGCTCCACCAGGGCGGCGTCATCCTGCTGTTTCAGGAATCGACGGATTATACGGTGATTTTCCTGCGGAAACACCGAACAGGTGGCATAGACCAGGCGCCCTCCGGGCGCGAGCACTTGCCACATCGACGCGAGCAGGCCCAGTTGAATGCTGGCGAGCGGAACAATGTCTGATTCCCGACGCAGCAGCTTGATGTCCGGATGGCGGCGAATCACGCCGGTGGCGCTGCAGGGAACGTCCAGCAGGATGCGATCGAACGGCTTCTGGTCCCACCATTGGTCAATGTCGGCGGCATCTGCCTGCTTCAGCGTGGCCACGAGGTCCAGCCGCTCCAGGTTTTCCTGCACCCTTGGTAGTCGATCAGCGGATTCGTCGATGGCCACCACTTCTTCCAACTGCCCGCAGCTTTCAAGAATAGCGCAGGTTTTGCCGCCCGGAGCAGCACAGGCATCCAGCACTCGCTGGCCGGGAGCCAGATCCATCAGGGTGGTGCAAAGCTGGGCGGCCTCGTCCTGAACGCTGACTGCGCCTTCTGCGAACCATGGCAGGTAGTCCACCGGCACCGGGGTGGCCAGTTGAATACCGTGGGGCGCAAACAGGGTCGCTTTGGCATCGATGCCGGCTTCGGACAGCAACTGCAGATAGTCGCCGCGGCGGAAGCGGAGGGCGTTCACCCGTAGGGTCATGGGAGCCTGAGTGTTATTAGCCTCGAGTATGGCCTGCCAGTCGTGGGGCCAGTTATGGCGTAGCTTTTCGAGCATCCAGTGGGGATGGCTGAAACGCGCCACGTCGTCCGTTATGGATGGTTCACCTTCCCGTTCCGCCGCCCGCAACACGCCGTTTACCAGCCCCGTCAGGTGTGGTTTGTCGAGGGCGCGGCAGGCTTCCACGGTTTCATTCAGCACTGCGTAGATGGCCTGCTGGCTGAAGCGAAGCTGGAACAGCGCCACCAGCATCAGGTGGTGCACCACCCGGTCCGGTTTGCGCAGCGGCTTTTTCAGGCGCGCCTGCAATTCGGCATCGAGCCGATGAAACCAGCGGGAGGTGCCATAACACAGTGCCTGTAGTGGTGGTCGTTCGCTGTCTGCCACATCACCCATGGCGTGGGGCAGGCATTGGGACAGCGACTGGCCGTTCTCAACGGATTGCAAAACCCGGGCAGCAACCGCCCGCAGTGGCTGGCCCTGCTGGCTCATTCAGTTCAGCTCCTGGCCGGGCATCAGTATGTCTTTGCCGCCGTTGATCAGGTCGTTCACCGACTGTGGCCGCGAGCCGGCCAACTGCAAACGGGTGATCCTCAGGGATTCCAGGCCGCATGCAATGTCGATCCCTGTGCGGTCGCGGCGGATCACGGTACCCGGGTGTTTGTCGCTGGTGTCGTCCAGAATCTCCGTCTGGTGAATGCGGATGCGCAGATCCTCGAGGTCGGTGTAAGTACCGGGCCAGGGATTAAAGGCGCGAATCAGACGGCTGATGGCGGGGGCGTCCCGGGTCCAGTCGATATGCCCTTCTTCCTTACTGAGTTTACGGGCATAGCAGGCTCGGGCCTCGTCCTGGGTTTCGCCCTGCAGCTTGCCTTTCTCAAGCTGCTCCAGTGTCTTGACGATGGCTTCGCCACCCAGGCCTGCCAGGCGGTCGTGAAGGCTGCCGCCGGTATCGGTGTCTTCGATCGGGGTGATGGCTTTCAGCAACATTGCGCCGGTGTCCAGGCCGGCGTCCATTTGCATGATGGTAATACCGGTTTCCCGGTCACCCGCCGCAATCGCGCGCTGAATAGGCGCGGCACCGCGCCAGCGAGGCAGTAACGATGCATGGATGTTCAGGCAGCCGTGGCGGGGGATATCCAGCACCGACTGCGGCAGTATCAGGCCGTATGCTGCGACGATCATCACGTCTGCGTTCAGGTTGCGGAGCTGTTCCTGCGCTTCGGGCGATTTCAGGGACTCCGGTTGGAACACGGGAATGCCCGCCTCAACGGCAACCTGTTTGACCGGGCTGGGTGTCAGTTTGCGGCCTCGGCCCGCAGGCCGGTCGGGTTGGGAGTAAACGCCAACCAACTGATGGTGGGTCGCAAGCAAGGCCTTCAGCGCAGTGGCTGCGAAATCGGGGGTGCCGGCAAAAACAAGTCGCACGGGGTATCGCTTCCTGGTCCGTTGAATACGAAAAGACCGGGTTGTCACCCGGTCCCGGTTTACGCTGTTCTGGCGGCTTCAGGCGCTTTTTTTGTGAAGCTTTTCCAGCTTCTTGCGAATACGGGTGCGCTTCAGTGAACTCAGATAGTCCACGAACAGCTTGCCGTTGAGATGGTCCATCTCATGCTGGATACACACCGCCAACAGGCCACGGGCTTCCAGCTCAAACGGCTTTCCGTCACGGCCAACGGCCCTGATCATGCAGTGTTCAATACGGGAGACGTCCTCGTAGAAACCCGGCACTGACAGGCAGCCTTCCTGCATGTCTTCAAGCTCGCCATCAAGTACTTCCACTTCCGGGTTGATAAATACCCGCGGTTCACTTTTGTCCTCGGACAGGTCCATGACGATGATCTGCTTGTGCACGTTGACCTGGCTGGCAGCCAGGCCAATGCCGGGCGCATCGTACATGGTCTCAAACATGTCGTCGATCAGTTTGCGGGTCTCGTCGGTCACCTGATCCACAGGCTTGGCAATGGTGCGCAAGCGGGGATCCGGGTATTCGAGAATATCTAGTATCATGGCGCTCGTACTTTTGGTGTCTGATTCTGGCTTTCACCGTTATCTTTTGTAACGGTGTGAATACTGTCTCCGAAATGCGACAGCGTACTGCGCATTTTTCCATCCCGTGACTATTATGATCGGGATGAAAGAGCCGGTTTCAACGGGTTGTTGCCGTTTATAATGCTATTATCCCTCAACTCGCTCATTGAGTACAAACTGATCAGTTGATAGTCAAAAGCTTTTGACCATAGCGTAGAAATTACTGGAAGAACAAAAGATAACATCACAATTTGCGAGACATCTTCTATAGTAGTGGTATAAAAGGCAGAGTACCGGCTGCATACCAAGAACAGAATCTATCGATTCAAGGCACGCGATCAAGGACTTAAACAATGAGGAAACTGCTGTACGCTCTGGCAGCAAGCATGCTGCTGCTAACCTCCTGGGCCCACGCCGCCCCGGAACTGAGGTCCGATCATCCCGAGCGTTACACTGTCGTGAAGGGTGACACCCTGTGGGATATTTCCGCCCGCTTCCTGAATAACCCCTGGTACTGGCCGGAAATCTGGCACGTGAATCCACAGGTTGCAAACCCACACCTTATCTATCCGGGTGACGAACTGGCGCTTGTCTACATCGACGGCAAGCCGCGTGTTACCAAGGTTTCCAGTGACCGGGTGGTGAAGCTCTCGCCAAAAGTGCGTTCCGAGCCAATCGACACGCCGATTCCGGCTATTCCCCTGGATGCGATCAGCAGTTTCCTGACCGACACGCGTATCGTTGACGTTGAGGCACTCAATGGCGCGCCTTACGTGCTGGAAGGCGAGGACGGCCGGATTATTACCGGCGCGGGTGATCGGATTTACGCCCGTGGTGAGAAGCCGGCTGACAATGTGGGCGTCTTCCGCCGCAGCAAGGAATTCCGCGATCCGGAAACTGGCGAGTTCCTTGGCCTTGAGGCCCGGAGTATCGCCCGCGGTGAAGTCATTGCCGAGAATAAAGACGTTCTGACACTCCGACTGAAGCAATCCAACGAGGAAGTGCGCATCGGGGACCGACTGCTGGTGGGCGAAGAGCGTCGCATCACCACCAGTTTTGTGCCCAGTTCTCCCGACAGTGACATCGAGGCCCAGATGATTTCGGTCGATGGTGGTGTGAGCCAGATCGGGCAGTTTGATGTAGTGGCCATTAACCGTGGTGAACGGGAAGGCTTGAAGCCGGGCAATGTCATGGCTGTGCTGAAGAGCGGCAACCTGGTTCGGGACCCAATCACTGATGAAACCATCGAACTGCCCTCCGAGCGTGCCGGGCTGATGATGGTGTTCCAGACCTATGAGAAAATGAGCTATGGCCTGATCCTGCAGGCGACCCGTCCGTTGTCGGTTGGTGACAAGGTGACCAATCCCTGAGGTTAGAACGACGTAAATACGCCTGTAGAAAGGGAGCCGCATCGCCGGCTCCTTTTTTTATGGCATAATTCACCTTCAGCCTGCCAGGAAGGCAAGCTCCGTTACCCAACCCTGATCCACGGAAGGATGCCATGCCCCTCTCTACCGACTCCCCGTCTGTCCCGAACCTGTTCCAGTCGGGTCACGGATTCTGGATATTCCTCTCCTGTCTGCCGAAATTCGGAGCCCGTCGTCAGCAGGCGATTCTCGAACAGCTTCCGGATTTTCAGCAGCTCCTGACCCATAATGCCGCCACGCTGAAAGCACTGGGTTTGGTGACGGAAACGGTCGAAGCCCTCGAAGCATGGCGCCGCCAGGATAGCGCCCACCCTGTTGTCGCCAGTGCCGACGTTATATACCGGGATTGCCTGAGGACAGGCACGGATATCCTGACCATGGCCGATGCTGACTACCCTGAACCCCTAAGGCATATTCACGACGGGCCGCTGGTGCTCTACGTGCGCGGTGATCGCTCCCTGCTCGGGCGTGAGCAGATCGGCATTGTGGGCAGCCGCAATGCTACCCGGGCCGGGCTGGAGCACGCCCGTTCCTTTGCCGCTGCGCTGGGCCGAAAAGGCTTGCTGGTGACCAGCGGGTTGGCTCTGGGGGTGGACGGCGCCGCCCATGCTGGTGCCCTGGATGCCGGCTTCCCGACCGTCGCGGTGATTGGTAATGGTGTTGATAAGCCCTACCCCTATCGCCACCGCACCCTCAGTGAACGCATCGCCGGTGAGGGGGTGATTGTGTCCGAATACCCGCCGGGCACCTCCGCCAAGGCGGGCCACTTTCCCCGCCGAAACCGGATTATCAGTGGCCTCAGCCGCGGCATCCTGGTGGTAGAGGCGGGACTTAAAAGCGGCTCTTTGATCACCGCGCGCCTGGCGCTGGAACAGGGGCGTGAGGTGTTTGCCATTCCCGGCTCCGTGCACAATCCCCTGGCCCATGGCTGCCATCACCTGATACGCCAGGGCGCAAAGCTGGTGGAGACGGTGGATGATGTCTGTGAGGAGCTGGGCGGTTGGTGGACCGGTCAGAGCGAGGGCTATCCGTCTTCGGTGGTCGTGCAAAGGCCGGCCACTGAAGGCCTGGATTCCCGGGAAATCGCGGTGCTGGAGGCTTTAGGGTATGATCCGCAGTCAACCGATGATTTGTGTTCAGTGACCGGCCTTCCCGCCGATCAGTTGATGCAGTCGCTGCTTCTCCTGGAGTTACAGGGGTTGGTGGATTCTGCGCCGGGAGGGTTTCAACGGATTGCCTGAGCCGCGTTTAAAGACTTGAAGATTTCATGAAACCACCACAGCAACCTTTGTCCGACTGGCACCTTCACTGCGCCCGCCGCACCATCCTTGGTGGCGGTGTCATTGCCTATCCTACAGAAGCCGTCTGGGGCCTGGGTTGTGACCCCTGGGATCAGGACGCCGTTGAACGCATTCTGGTGCTCAAGCAGCGTCCGGTGGAAAAAGGGCTGATCCTTGTGGCGTCGTCTGTCGATCAGGTACGGTTCCTGCTCGACCCTTTGCCGAAGGAGCAGCAACGCCAGGCGATGAGTCATTGGCCCGGCCCGGTCACCTGTCTTCTGCCGGATGTCCGGATGCAAATCCCACAGCAGGTTCGGGGTCGTCACAGCTCTATTGCCGTCAGGGTCAGTGACCATCCGATTGCGCGCGCGCTGTGCGAGACGACCGGCTTCCCCCTGGTCTCAACCTCCTGTAACCCGGCAGGGCGTCAGCCGGCCCGTACCTCCTGGCAGGTGCGTCGTTATTTCGAGGGCCAACTGGATTGGCTGGTGCCGGGCGAACTGGGCGGTAACCGTCAACCCAGCCGTATCATCGATATCGTCAGCGGAAAGCAACTGCGCTAGGAGTTCCCATGTCTCAGCATCCTTTTCAGCACCCCGACACCCATGCCGTGAAACAGTACCTGCTAGGCCTTCAGGATCAGATCTGCGAACGGCTGTCAGCGGTCGATGGCAAGGGCGTTTTCGAGACCGATGCCTGGGACCGGCCCGAAGGCGGGGGCGGCATCAGCCGGGTAATCAACGACGGTGCGGTGTTCGAGAAAGGCGGTGTGAACTTCTCCCATGTGATGGGCGAGACCATGCCTGCGTCAGCCACCGCGCATCGGCCTCACCTGGCGGGTGCGCCTTGGCAGGCCATGGGGGTGTCTCTGGTAATGCATCCTACAAACCCTTATGTTCCCACGTCCCATGCCAACGTACGGTTTTTCGTTGCAACCCCCGAGGACGCAGAGCCAGTCTATTGGTTTGGAGGGGGCTATGATCTTACCCCCTATTACGGCTTCGACGAGGATTGCGTCCATTGGCATCAGGTTGCGAAAGCCGCCTGTGATCCGTTCGGCGATCACCTGTATCGCGAGTACAAACACTGGTGTGACAACTATTTTTACCTCAAACATCGGGACGAACCCCGGGGTGTGGGAGGGTTGTTTTTCGACGACCATAATACCGGGGACTTCAGTCGTGATTTTGCGTTGATGCAGTCTGTCGGAGACAGCTTCATTGATGCCTATGAGCCCATTGTTGCGCGTCGCAAGGCCCTGGCCTGGGGCGATCGCGAGCGTGATTTCCAGCTGTATCGCCGCGGCCGCTACGTGGAATTCAACCTGGTGTACGACCGGGGCACCCTGTTTGGCCTGCAGTCCGGTGGCCGCACGGAATCCATCCTGATGTCGCTGCCACCGCTGGTGCGCTGGGAGTACGACTTCGTGCCGAAGCCCGGCTCGGAAGAGGCACGGTTGACGGACTACTTTCTTACCGGAAGGGATTGGCTGGGGGATCGGCTGGGGAAGGGGATGGAGAGTGCCGATGCATAACGATCTTTACGCCGTGGTGGGTAACCCCATCAGTCACAGCAAGTCCCCCCGCATTCATAGCCTGTTTGCCCGCCAGACCGGCGAGCAGCTGGAATACACGGCCATACAGGCGCCAGAAGACGATTTTGCGGGTACCGTCAAAGGCTTTTTCGAGCGCGGTGGTAAGGGGTTGAATGTCACCGTGCCTTTCAAGGAGCAGGCCTGGCAGCTGGCGGACCTGCGAACCCAACGCGCCGAGCGAGCGGGTGCGGCGAACACGCTCTACAAGGACAGTAAAGGCTCACTTACCGCCGACAACACGGATGGCAAAGGACTGGTTACCGACCTCATGATCAACCATGGCGTTCGCCTGGCGGGTAAGCGCCTGCTGGTGTTGGGCGCCGGCGGGGCCGTTCGTGGTGTTCTGGGGCCGATTCTCGCAGAAGAACCTGCCGCTCTGACGATTGCCAACCGCACCCTGGCGAAAGCTGAGGGGCTGGTCAGTTTTTTCGAACCCGTGGCCGGCGATACGTACCTGGAGGCCTGCGGGTTCGAACAGCCGGCCGACGCTTTCGACGTCATCATCAATGGCACCAGTGCCAGCCTGCAGGGAGATTTGCCACCAATCTCCGCAAGTGTGATCGGTGCCGACACGGTGATTTACGACATGATGTATTCTCTGCAGACCACCACCTTCAACGAATGGGCGCTGGAACAGGGGGCCACCCGGGTGTTCGACGGCCTGGGCATGCTGGTGGAACAGGCGGCGGAGGCGTTCCGGATATGGCGTGGAAAAACCCCGGACACCCGTCCGGTCATTGAAGAATTGCGAAACGACTGAGCCCAACCCGGATGAATGGGCTATGCTTCGCAGGTGTAAACGGTTCCCGAAGGTCGCTGATTAAAGGTCTCTGATGGATATTCTCACCCTTGTCGGGCTGGTGGCAGGCGTACTGATTGTCGTGCTCGCGATGCTAGCCAACGCGTCGATACTTACCTTTTTCAACCTTCCGGGGCTGGCGATTGTGCTGGGTGGCACTTTTGCCGTCACCCTGATCAAGTTTCGTCTGTCTTCGGTGATGAGTGCTTTTAGGCTGGCGTTTGCAGCGGCGTTTAAAGATCGTGTCGAACGGCCTGCGGAGCTGATCCGCGAAGTTGGTACACTGGCTCTTGTAGTTCGCAAGGAAGGTATCCTGGGCCTGGAAAACCACACCGCCAAGAACGAGTTTCTGCAAAAAGCCATCAATCTGTGTGTGGACGGCCACCCACCCGAGTTGGTTGAAGAAGCTCTGGCCCAGGAAACCCAGCAGACGGCCGAGCGCTACGAAGTCTCAGAACGGGTATTTCGCGGTATTGGTGAATCCGCCCCGGCCATCGGTATGCTGGGCACACTGGTTGGCCTGGTGCAGATGCTCAACACCCTCGACGATCCGTCCTCCATTGGCCCGGCCATGGCGATCGCCCTGCTGACCACGCTCTATGGGGCCTTCATCGCCCAACTGATCGCCCTGCCCCTGGCCGACAAGCTGCAGCTCAAAGCCGAAGATGAGGCACGCAACCAGGTGCTGATCACCACGTCCATGCGCACTATCATGCGCGGCGAGAATCCCCGGGTGATGACTGAACTGCTGTCTTCTTTTGTGACGCCGGAACAGCGCAATGGTCTTACGCCGGAGCGGGAGTCGTAAGTTTTGGTGGTCCGCCAGCCCGTCAAAAAGAAGAAGCATGGCCGTGGCTCCCCGGCCTGGATCGTCACCTTTGCCGATCTGGCCACCCTGCTGCTGACCTTTTTTATCCTGTTGTTGTCCTTCGCGGAAATGGATGTTGAAAAGTACCGTGCCATGGCCAACTCCATGGCGGTGGCCTTTGGCAGCAACCAGGTGCTCGGCGATGCGGTTGGGGGCTCGCCGCTGACACTGATAGAGTCGGATACGGTTTCCCTGCCGGAGCCGATGGATACAGAGACCGACGAGCCAGAATTCATTGATGAGCGCGCGGAAGCGGATGCCCCGACCAAGATTCCGGCGGGTGTGATCGATCTGGCCAGCCGAATGATCGAAGAGCTTGAACCGGAAGTGGCTTCTGACGCATTGAGCGTCAACTACGATGAAAGCCGGGTGGTGATCCGATTTTCGGAAGAAGCCACATTCCGCTCAGGAGAAGCGGCAATCAAGCCGGGAATGGTGCCGATCATCGAGCGGGTGGTAGAGGTGCTGTCCGGTTGCACCGGTGATGTTCTGGTGGCGGGTTACACGGATGACCGCCCGATTGCCAGTGGCCGCTATCGCTCCAACTGGGATCTGTCCGCTGCGCGTGCCGTGTCGGTGGTGCACGAGCTGGTGTTGAATCGTCAGGTGCCGGCGGAGCGGGTCGTCGCGGCGGGCCGGGCGGAAACGAACCCACTGGCGCCCAACGACAGCCCGGAGAACCGGGCCAAGAACCGGAGGGTGGAGATTTCCATCCGCAACCCGCAATGCGACGACAGCGTGGAGACGGACCAGCTACCGGTGGAAATTAACCCCTGAAACGCGCATATACCTGCCGGGAAGCTCCTCATAGTCAATTTATATAACCCCGACGCTTTTAGATCTTTATACTGTGCAGCCCAACGCCAACACATATGCCGAATTAACAGGATCAGAGAGCGATTATGAGTGGACCAGACAAGCCGAAAGTCATTGGTGAGGAGTGGAGTGATGAACGGGTAAAGGGGTTTCTGGCCATCACACCCTACGACAGCCGTATCAATGCCGACTTCAACGCCCTGATTAAGGCCTACCAGGCCATGATTGCCGAAGACTTTGACCGTTTCGTCGGTTTCTTTGTGGAAGCGGGGCGGGATCTCAACGCTGTCGATGAAAATGGTGAGACCATCCTGGACCTGGTGTCGCGGCACCGTCGCAGCACCGCATACATAGAAACACTTCGGAAAGCGGGCGCAAAAACAACCGCAGAGACCGGGAACTGAGGCCCATCACTCTCCTTCTTACCGGTTACTGCTCAATGTCGCCCGAAGCCGAAATTTTTACCGGGATGCGAACAGGGCTGAAAGACCGATGAAGAAATGGCCTGAAGCGGGCCATTGAAGGCCCCTGTTGATCCGAATGGGGGTGCGCGCCCCAGCGAAACCCATGAAGTCCACCCAGTTTGTTTCTGTCGCTAACAAACGGACTCAGTAAGTCAGGGTCGGCACTGATCAAATGAACGATGACGTCGCGGCTGGCGTCGTCGCCTGTGATCAACGGAGCCGCTTGATGATCGCCTGTCAGCACTAGCAGTGTCTGGTCGTCCACATGACGTTTGGCGTATTCGGTGGCCACGTTCAGCGCATAATCCAGCGAGCGTGCGTAGTGATCGCGTACGCGGTCAGGATCTCGCCACAGGCTTGCGGGTGCTTCGCCTGCCCCCTTCCAACGGTTGAAGGTTTCTCCGTTCCCAATCTTGTCCCAGTCCTCCAGCACCGGCAATATCGGCACCCAGGGCGCGTGACTGCTGATCAGTGCCACTTCCGTGAAGACCGGTTTCTCCGACCGTTCTCGTACCTGGCGCTGAAACCATGACCAGGTGTATTGGTCCGGCATGGTGACCCAGTTCAGGGTGGGTCCACGATACCCCATGGTGGTGGAGTGATAGATCCGGTTGTAGCCGAACGCAAGACCCTCCGGCCACTCCTGGGTAATGGCGGGCATAACGGCCACCGTGTCATGGCCAGTCGCGCCCATATCATCAATCAGTGTGGGATAGTCACTGGCCAGGAAAGTGTCGTAATCGAGCTGGGTGTCGATCCATTGGCCGCTGAGCAGCGTGGTATGCGCCAGCCAGGATTGGCCACCCTGAACGGGGGATTGCAAGCGGCCCGTGACAATATGAAGGCCTGCGGTCGCCAGCACCTGCTCCATTTGCTGGAGCCGAGACTGAATCAGGGGCCGATACCGCGGGTTGGTGACTGAAGAGATGCCATAGGACTCAATGAACCCCAGGATCACGTCGGTTTGCGCAAATGCCTGCAGTGGTCTGGATTGCCTGGCGTCCGGGTTATCCATCAAGTGCTGCTGGAAAGAAGCCGTTGACTGATAGGTATCAGCGGCCAGTTCAGCCTGCTGGGTGGCTGCTCGGGCTGCTGTCAGCCCCACGAATGGTTGCGGCAGAAACGCTATCCCAATGGCAACGACGCCCAGGGTCGCAACAGCCGTTGCCGAGGTACGGGAGCGGTTTGAGTCAACCTGCCGGAGTAACCGGCTTACGCAGATGCCCAACCCCACGAAGATAGCCAGGGCCATGACGATCAGCGTCAGCGACAGCGTCATTCCCAGGTTGCTCTGCAACAGGTTAAACACCGAACTGGCAAGGCCCAACTCGAGATAGAGATTGAAAGGCCGTCCGAGACTGTGGCGAACCAGGACATCACTTAATGCAAAGAATGCGAGCAAGCTGAAGAGAGAACCGACAATTGCTGCTCCGACACGCTTTCCTGTGCTCTCAGGCAGCAGGGCAAACAGTCCACTTACCAATAGAGCTTCCGCTGCCAACCAGGGTGCCTGGGAATAGTGAGGTAGCAGCAACGCCAGAAACAAAACGTTCAGCAGGATGGTGGTGAACAGCAGTCGCTTCAATGGCGAATCTCTCCACTAAACTTCATTCAGATAGTCGTCCTTGAGTTTGACGTAATTGGCCGCTGTGTACTTGAAGAAGGTCTTTTCCTTATCCGATAACGCCCGGGCCTGTTTGCAGGGCGACCCAACGTACAGGTACCCGGACTCCAATGTTTTTCCCGGTGGTACCAGGCAACCAGCGGCGACAATCACCTCGTCCTCCACCACGGCGCCGTCCATGATGATGCAGCCCATACCCACCAGCACCCGGTTGCCTACGGTGCAGCCGTGCAGCAACGCCTTGTGGCCAACGGTCACGTCGTCCCCTATCAGCAGTGGATAGCCGCCCGGGTTATAATCACTGGCGTGGGTGATGTGGAGTACTGACCCATCCTGGATACTGCAGCGATTGCCAATGCGGATTTTGTGCATGTCACCGCGCACGACCGTCATTGGCCAGATTGAGACATCATCCCCTGTCTGAACATCCCCAATGACCACCGCACTGGGATCAATCCAGGCGCGTTCTCCAAATTTTGGCGTGTTACCCTTGTGTGTTCGTACATTCGACATTACATATACTCTTTAAGTGGATTAAAGCTTGTGGGGAAGGAGTCTCTGGGGGAGGTCTTTCCAAAACACGCTCAAGCACATCCATGTGACGCTTGAGCTCCGCCATCCATGGCTCCGCACAGTTTTGGAAAGACCTCCCCCAGAGACTCCCCAAGCGTTGGAGTTACTTCAAATTACATCAGACATCCGGAGCTGAGAAGGGGACTTATGAATAACCCGTTATTGACCGACGACCTGTTGCCGAAGTTTGACCATGTTCGCACCGAGCACATGGAACCGGCAATCGACCAGATTCTCAGCGAAAACCGCGTGAAAATCTCACAACTGGCGCAGCAGGACGAGCCCACGTGGGAAACCCTGGCGCAACCGATGCAGGCAACCGAGGACCGGTTGGAAAGAGCATGGTCCGTGATCTCGCACCTGAATGGTGTGATGAACAGCGATGACCTGCGTAAGGTGTACAAGAACTGCCTGGAAAAGCTCACCGAGTACAGCACCGAGCTGAGCCAGAATGCTGAACTTTGCGAAGCGTATAAGAAGCTGGCGGCAAGCGACCAATTTAACGAGCTGAACGAGGCTCAGCGTAAATCCGTGGACAACACACTGCGGGATTTCCACCTTGGTGGTGTCGATCTGCCGCAGGAGAAGAAAGAGCAGTATGCTAACTTGTCCATGGAGCTGTCTGAGCTGTCCAACCGCTTCAGTGACAACGTCCTGGATGCTACCCAGCACTGGTTCAAGCATATCACCGATGTGGACGAACTGGCGGGTGTTCCTGAATCCGCGATCGAGGGTGCGAAGCAGGCGGCGCAGCAGAAAGATCTGGATGGCTACGTCATCACCCTGGATTTTCCCAGTTTCTATCCGGTCATGACTTACGGTGACAACCGCGACCTGCGTCGTGAAGTCTACGAAGCCTTTGTAACCCGTGCTTCCGACATGGGCCCGGATGCCGGCACCTGGGACAACACCCCGGTGATGGCGGAAATCCTCAAGCGTCGTCATGCAATGGCTCAGTTGCTCGGATTCAACAACTACGCCGAGCGTTCGCTGGCGACCAAGATGGCCCGCAATGTGGACGAGGTGCTGGACTTCCTGAACCAGCTGGCGGCCAAGTCCAAACCCATCGCTGAGCGGGAATTTGCCGAGTTGAAGGCGTTCGCCAAGGACACCCACGGTGTTGACGACCTGCAGGCTTGGGATATCGGGTATTACAGCGAGAAACTGCGCCAGGAACGCTACGACATTTCCCCGGAAACCCTGCGCCCGTGGTTCCCAGTCGACAAGGTGATTCCGGGCCTGTTTGCCGTGGCCGAGAAGCTGTTCGACGTACAGATTGAAGCCAAACAGGAGGTGGAAACCTGGCACCCGGACGCGACCGCCTATTGCATCAGCCGCAATGGCGAGCCGTTGGCCTGGTTCTATCTTGACCTGTTTGCACGCCAGGGCAAGCGTGGTGGGGCCTGGATGGCCGACTGCCGGGTGCGTTGGCGCAACCTGCGTGGCCAGCTACAGCTGCCGGTGGCCTTCCTGACCTGTAACTTCACGCCGCCAGTAAACGGTAAGCCGTCACTGCTGACCCACGACGAAGTCACCACGCTGTTTCACGAATTCGGCCACGGCCTGCACCACATGCTGACCCAAGTGGACGTGCTGGATGTATCCGGTATCAACGGCGTTGCCTGGGATGCGGTGGAACTGCCCAGTCAGTTCCTGGAAAACTGGTGCTGGAATCCGGAGTCCCTGGCCCTGATCGCCTCGCACCATGAAACCGGTGAGCCGTTGCCGGATGACCTGCTGCAAAAGCTGCTGGCGGCCAAGAACTTCCAGTCCGGCATGGCGATGGTGCGGCAGCTGGAGTTCTCGCTGTTTGATTTCCGCCTACACGCGGAATTCACCCCGGATGCCCCCACCAACCCGCTGGACATGCACCGCACGGTACGGAGCGAAATCGCTGTGGTGGAAGCGCCGCCATTCAACCGCTTCCCCAACAGTTTCTCCCATATCTTCGCCGGCGGTTACGCAGCGGGCTATTACAGTTACAAATGGGCCGAGGTGCTGGCGGCGGATGCGTTTTCGCTGTTCGAGGAAAACGGTATCTTCGATCCGCAAACTGGCAGGGCGTTCCTGCAGAGCATCCTTGAAAAAGGCGGTTCCCAGGAACCGATGGAACTGTTCAAGGCGTTCCGTGGTCGTGAACCGGAGGTGGGTGCTTTGCTGAAACAGACAGGTATCACTGAAGACGCGGCGTAATCCGCTACTGCCCGGCCGTCTTCGGATCGGCCGGGCTTTCGAATTGTTGGAGTCTTTACCATGGCGACCCCCAAACGTTTTATCGCCGGCGCTGTTTGTCCCCGTTGTGCGGAGATGGACAAGATCATGATGTTTACCACCGACGACGATGATCAGGTTCGCGAGTGCGTGGCCTGCGGTTTCACGGATGCGGTGTCTGATACCCCGGAGCCGACCAACCCTGAGCTGGAAACCCGCGTGAACAAGCGCGACAACGAAGATGATCATACCGTTAAGCAGGTGGTGTTCTTTTCTTCCAAGGACGACTGATGGTCGGGAGTTTGCCCTCTTTTTGTAGCCTGTCTGGATTGGGGCTGCGAGGGGGCAGGGGGAGTTTTTACTCTTGAAATGGAACTCGCTGCGCTCAGACACCCATTTCTGGCGAGTAAAAATCCCCCTACCCCCTCACGAACGAACCACGTCGATATCGCCAGGCAAACGCCGAGGGCTCGTCCCGCACGGCGATATCTTTCTGGTTTAATCCGGAGGGTGTTGGGGTGCTTTCTGCCGGGAAAAGGTGTCTGAGCGCAGCGAGTTCTTTTTCCCAGAAGAAAGCATCACGACGCCGTCCAGGCCCCCACAAACCAGCAGGCTACAAAAAAGCAGGCAACTCCCAGCCTCAAAGAACCATAGCCGCCAACCACCCAAAGCCCAACAACGGCAGGTTGTAGTGCAGGAACGTCGGCACCACCGTATCCCAGATGTGGTTGTGCTGGCCGTCGACGTTGAGGCCGGCGGTGGGGCCGAGGGTGGAATCCGAGGCCGGGGAGCCGGCATCGCCCAGGGCGCCGGCGGTGCCTACCAGGGCCACGATGGCCAGGGGGCTGAAGCCCAACTCCAGAGCCAGAGGCACATAGAGGGCGGCGATAATGGGGATGGTGGAGAACGACGAACCGATGCCCATGGTGATCAGCAGGCCGACGACCAGCATCAGTAGTGCTGCCAGGGCCTTGTTGTCGCCGATGGCGGAGACGGAGCCTTCCACCAGGGTGGCAATGTCACCGGTTTCGCGCATGACTTCCGCAAACCCGGAGGCGGTGATCATGATGAAGCCGATCATTGCCAGCATTTTCATGCCTTCGGTGAACAGATCGTCGGCTTCTTTCCATTTCACCACGCCGGACAGGTTGAACAGTACAAAGCCCGCCAATGCGCCGAGAATCATTGAGCCCAGCCATAGCTGGACCACGAACGCTGCCACGATGGCGACCAGGGCCATGAGCAGCGTTCCGCTGTTGTAGGTAACATCCACCCGTTCCGTGCGGGCGATGGCATCCAGGTTGTAGTGTCGGTCGCCGCGATAGCTGAAAAAGACCGCAATGAGAAGACCACAGAGCATGCCGAGCGCCGGCAGTGCCATGGCGGACATGACATTGAGGTTGGTGGCGTCGATGCCGTTCTCGCCGACATTCGCCAGCAGGATTTCGTTGAGATAGATACCGCCGAAGCCTACAGGCAGGAACATGTAGGGTGTGATCAGGCCGAACGTCAGCACGCAGGCTACCAGGCGTCGGTCCATGTTCAGTTTGGCCATCACGTACAGCAGTGGCGGTACCACCAGCGGGATGAAGGCGATGTGAATCGGCAGGATGTTCTGGGACGACATGGCGATGGCCAGTAGCAGGCCAACGATCAGCAGGCGGATTCCACCAGCGGCTTTGCCATCGTCCTGCCGACCCACCAGGTTCAGGGCTTTGTCGGCCAGGGCGTGGGCGAGGCCGGATTTGCCGATGGCGACGGCGAAGGCGCCTAGGGTGGCGTAGGACAGGGCGACGGTAGCACCGCCCCCTAGGCCCTCGTTAAACGCGGCAATGGTCGCGTCCAGTGATAGCCCGCTGAGCAGGCCGCCGGCGACGGCGCCAACAATCAGGGCAACAACTACGTGGATGCGGCACAAGCTCAGCACGAGCATGATCGCCACCGCAGCAACAACGGCATTCATGGCAAACTCCGGGATTTCGGGGATGACTTTCAGCGCCCCGGAGGTGGGGCGGTTCAGGAAAGCGCGCTAATGTGCCGGAAACGCGTGCTGCAGTCAAAAATCGTGCTTACCGGTGGTCGTCCGCCACGTAGGTAAACCGGGGAACATCCTCGCCAGCGACTTCCACCGTCTCCTGGAACATCGCCAATGGTCGCACCCATAGGCTGTAGTCACCGTACAGGCAGCGATAAACAACCATCGGTTCCTCGGTTTCGCTGTGACGGGCCACGCCGATGACGTCATAGTCCCTGCCTTTGTAGTGGCGGTAACGGCCTGGCCGTAGCTCTGATTTTTTATCGGTCATCGTATTCTTCTCCATACGTACTTGATTACTACGTATTTTTGGGGGCGGACTTACTCCCTATAAACGTCTAGACTGGTAGGAAGTGAGCGCAAGGAGGCATTGGGAGTGACTGTTGGCGTCGACAGTTTAGTTGAGTTTTCCTGTTCCGGGTAACATGGCTACTATGAGCGTTTTTTTTACTTGCCGGTGGGTGCGGATACTGTTGCTGGCGTTGGCCATGGCAACTGGCCCGGCCTACGGTGAAAGCGCATCGTTTGCCTGGTTTGAAGCGTCGGGCCCAGAGACGGATGTGGAGGATATCCGTGGTCTGGCGGAAGCGCAATGGCAACCGGTTGCCCGTAAACAAACTCTGAACTTTGGTTTCACCAAAAGCACCTATTGGCTACGAGTTGAAGTGCCTGCCAAGCCGGTTAACCGGGTGCTGGAAATTGGCTATCCCCTGTTGGACGATGTGCGGGTCTACTGGTTTGTCGGGGGTGAACAGGTGGAAAGTCACTCCACCGGGGACAGTCGCAAGTTCGGCTCCCGCCCGATTTACCACCGTAACTTTGTTTTCCCGGTGCCCTCGAACAGCGAGCCCACCACAGCGTATGTCCGTGTCCAGAGTGAGGGGGCGGTGCAGGTCCCAACGCAGGTCATCGAGTCAGCGGACTTTCTGGCGCGTGAGCAACTGGACTACGGCTGGCAGGCGGTTTTCCTGGGCATCATGATCGCCATGGCCCTGTACAACCTGTTTGTATTCGTTATCGTCCGGCAGCAGGCCTATCTGTGGTACGTGTTGACCGTGGTTGCTTCCGCGCTGGTGTTGCTGAACTTCAACGGTCTGGTGTTCCAGTGGCTCTGGCCGGATGTACCGATTCTGAACCGTTACTTCCCGACGCCGGCCATAGCGGCAAATATCCTGTTTGCGGTCATGTTTGCACTGAACTTTCTGGTCGTCAGGAAGTTCAGCCGGGTGTCGTACCGCGTGTTGCAACTGGTGGCATTGGTCAGTGGGTGCAGTTTTGTGTACGGCCTTTTCGGGTCGTACCAGAGTTCGACAGTCATTATCAGCGTATTCGGGGCGGTGATCACTCCCCTTACGTGGATTCTTGGCTTGATCATCTGGCGAAAGGGCCAGGTACTGGCGGGGTTCTACGTGGTGGCATGGACCCCGTTGCTGCTCGGGCATCTGGTGATGTCGATCAGTAAAATCGGCCTTATCCCTATCAGCACGTTAACGGAGCTAGCGCCCCAGACCGGTGTGGCGTTAGAGGTCATTCTGATGTCGTTTGCCCTGGCATATAGGATCAACCTTGAACGTCAGCTCAGAATTGAGGCTCAGGATCATGCCCTGGACATACATCGGCAGGCCAACCAGACGTTGGAAGCCCGCGTTCAGGCACGCACCGAAGAACTGGAGCAAGTCAACGAACAACTCAAGGCGGTTTCTGTTACCGACGGCCTGACGGGGATTGCCAATCGCCGCCAGTTTGACGAAAAGCTAGAGGCAGAATGGCACCGCGCGCTGCGACATGGACATCCTCTCAGTCTGGTTTTGTTGGATATTGATTACTTCAAACGGGTAAACGACAACTTCGGCCATCTGGCGGGGGACGACTGCCTGGTCAGTGTCGCGTGGGTCTGTGCTTCCGAAATCCAGCGTTCAGGAGATTTACTGGCGCGATACGGCGGTGAGGAATTCAGTGTGCTCCTGCCAGCGACACCGGAAGCCGGGGCCGCCAGTGTCGCCGAACGTCTGCGGGTGGTGGTGGCGGGCACACCGGTTTACGTTGGTGACCACGTCAGCCCGGTGAATCTGTCGGTGAGCGCGGGGGTAGCCACCATCCTGCCCGAACCGGGCAGCCGGCCTGCGGAGCTCATCAGTAGGGCCGATGAGGCTTTGTATGCCGCTAAGGGCGCCGGACGTAACCAGGTGATGGTATTCCGGGAATCCGGCGCCCAGGTCATCGCCAGTTCGTAGCGTCAGCTTTTGAGCTTGTAGCGGCCAGGGCCGAGGAAGATAACGGCCACCGCGATGAACAGGAAGAAACCCTGAAGCTCAAGCGCCCAGCCGCCACTGCCACCCAGTGACAACAGTTCGTGGCTGTGTACCAGTGCAATGGCCACCAGCATGTTGAAGGCGATCAGCAAGGCACCAATACGAGTCTGGTAGCCCAGGATTACCATCAGTGGTGCCAGCAACTCACCAATGAACACGCCCCACGCGAAAAAGGCGGGAATCCCATGGCTGGCTAACTGTCCTTCGATGAAGCCCACGCCATGGAACAGCTTGGCGATGCCATGAAACAGCAGCAGGCCACCAAGAGTCAGTCGAACAATCAGTTTTCCCAGATCCGGGTTGTCGATCAAGGTTTTTCTCCCGTCAGTTAAGGTGTATCAGTAGGCGGGCAAGCTTAACCGGTTTATCGCCTGGCTCAAAGGTTGCGGATCTGGGGGTAAAGCGGCACCAGTTTTTTGATCAGCCGGTTCTGTGCACCGGTGGGAATGCCGTTTTCTTCCATGGCCAGGATGAGGTTTTCAGCCAGGGCATTGAACTGGGTGTCTGTCACATTCATATCGGCGTGGCTTTCGCGCATTCCGCGGCCGGAATAGGTGCAAGGGCCACCACTGAGTTCACAGAGTTGATCCGTAAGGTTGGTGTGGAACTGGCGCACGTCAATGCCGCGAAACTGTTCGTTGATGCGCTCGTCGTCGACGATCCGGTAGAGCAGGTCTTCGACGATATCGGCAATGCCGGAACGTTCCCCCAGCTGTTGATAGAGAGATGAGTTCTGTTGGTTGGTTTCAGTCATGGATTGGCAACCGGAGAGAGCCAGCAGGGGTAACAGAACCATGATGATGACGGAATGTTTCATAGTATCCTCCCGGGTGTCAGAAACTGGCCTGCAGTGAAAGGTAGGCGCCGCGCTGGTTTTCCAGAGTGGCGACATCACCAAGATTGACCAGGGCGGCCGTGACTGACAAGCGCCTGTCGGGTACCCAGGCAACGAAGACGTCCCACCAGTCGTCCTCGGTGGCAAAACCCAGGTTGTCCGGCTTCTGGCGATACTCGGTGCCCACCAGCCACTGGCGGGTTAAAAACAACCCCACGCTACCTTCAAACATGGCCTCGTAGCTGTCGTTGCGATCGCCACCGAAACCCAAAAGACCGCCCTGATTGGCTTTGGTCCCGCGAACGGTGGCATTGACCAGAAGATTCCGGTCCATCACCGCTGCGAAGAAGAGTTTGCTGCCGCCAACGTAAAAGTCCGTGCCACTGTCGTCTTTGGCGCCGATGGCGTCGGGTACCGTGAACTCGCGGTTGCGCTTGTGCAGAAGCCCGGCTGACCATTGCCCCCAGGGGCTGTAGAGGGCGTCGCCGGCGAGCCTCACCTTGAGGCCGAAAACGTCCTGCACCAATTCGTCCTCTTCAAGGCCAAAGCCGTTTTTCAGGGTGAACACCAGGCTGTCCAGATCCAGGGTCTGGCGTGCAAATGTCAGCTCGACACGATTGTTCCAGGTGACGCCGGCCCCGACCACCGACAGGGTATAATCGTCGGTTTCGGCGCGGGATAGGGTCAGTGTGCCCCCCCACTCTTCATCGCTGGCATAGCCGCCAAGCAGGGCCCAGGGTGACAGACCGCCACCGGCGCCGCCCCCGACGGAGGTCACCCCGCCTGTGGCCCAGAGCCTGCTGCCCGTGTCTGCGGACAGGTTCGCCGATACCGTTAATGCCAGTAAACCGGTGCTGAGTACTCGGGCCATGCGTGTCATGACGTTGTTTCTCCTGTGTATCTGAGTTCCTGCTGACGGCTCATCAACGACTGTGCTGTATCCTTCAGGTCGCCTGCGGCGACGGGGCGGCTGAGGAAGAACCCCTGCCCGATCTCACAGCCCCAGTCCCGCAGCAACGCCCAGCTCTCTGCATTCTCGATCCCTTCCGCGACAACCCGTAACCCCAGGCCGTGGGCCATATCAATGGTGGAACGAACGATGAGCTGGTCCTGGGGTTCGGTATTCAGGCGCAGGACGAAGGATTTGTCGATCTTGAGTTCCTGCACCGGCAGATTGCGCAATTGCGACAGCGAGGAATAGCCCGTGCCAAAGTCGTCCACCGACAGTGTGACGCCGAGCTGGCGTAAGCGCCTCAGGGTTTCAAAGGCTGTTTCGGGCTCTTCCATCAGGGCACTCTCGGTCACCTCCAAGGTGATGCTGGACATGGGTAATTGCCATTGGGAAAACGCCTCTGCAACTTCCTTAGCGAGTTCCGGGCGAGTCAGGTCGAGCGCTGACAGGTTGATGGCAACCCCGATATTCAAGCCAGCGGCGTGCCACTTGCCCGCATCGTTGGCAACACGGCGGAGTATGTGTCGGGTCAGGTCGGTGATCTGGCCGGATTGCTCTGCCAGGAAAATAAATTCCTCCGGCGAAATGAAGCCCAGGTCCGGGTGAATCCATCGCACCAGCGCTTCGGCCTGATGGAAGCTGGCGGAGGCCATATCAAGTTTGGGCTGATAGTTCATATGCAAGCCATTGCTGGCAATGGCGTGATGCAGATCAGAGATTAGCTGAAGCTCTCTCAGGTGGTTTTCATCATGTCCTGGCTGATAGTGAGTCACGGGCAGCCGGCTTTTCTGCGCCTGTTCGAACGTTAGATTCAGTCGCCTGCGAACCTGATCAGTGTCGATGGCGTCCTGGGGTAGCTGTAGCGTCACCATGGTGCAACGAAGGGAGAACGGAGTGTTGTCGATGAATAAGGGCGACTCCACGATGGCACTGAGTCTCATGGCAAGTTTATCAAGTTCGGATTGTGACCTTGGCTCGGCCATCATCAGGAATTCGGCGCCGCCGGTCCTCGCCAGTGTCGAGCTGCCGGGCAGTGATTCCTCCAGTCTTGCCGATACCGCCCGTAGAACCTTGTCTCCGAACTCGAGCCCAAGGGTGTCATTGACGTCAGAGATATCGTTGAGGCGCAGGCCCATCAGACTGCAGGGGCGGCGGTTGTTGAATTGCTCCCGCAGACACGCCAGGAAGGCATTTCGATTGGGTAGCCCGGTAATTTCGTCGTGGCTGGCGGCGTAGTGTATCTGGTTTTCGCGGTCCCGCAGTTTACTCAGCATGTCGCCGAGCGCCTGGCGCAATTCGGCCAGTTCACCGCCGGCACGAATGTGGGGAGGTGTAGGCGTATCGCCATCGCCGATGGCCTTTGCATAATCGGCCAGTTGCAACACCGGTCGCCCCATGTTGCGAGCGATAATCAGCGCAATCAGGGCAGCCAGTACAAGAACGGCACTGACCAGAAGCAGAATCTCCAAAGCACGCTCATAGTAGTTGCTGAGACGGGCCTCGCGGTTGATTAATAGCAGCAGCTGCAGGGCCGGCGTTTCGTCTCCGGTCAGGCTTATGATGCGGGTGAAGTAGTGTTTACTCTCAAGAAACTGGTCCTTGCCGGAGGTCCTGGCCATGGCACTGTTCAGTTCGTCCAGCCTGGACGGGTTGATGGCACCCGGACCGGTAAGAATCTGATAGCCATCGCCCATACCGGAGGAGGCCCGGAACAACACTTCGGTTCCGCTTAGCCGACCGATAAGGTTGGTAAGATCACTGTTGATGTTGAAACCGGCAATCAACCATGCCCTTAATCCGGGTGCTTCCACCGGAATGGTGAGCAATTCAAAGCCGTCGGCACCGAACACGCTCATCTGGCGGGCAAAGCCTGATTGTCGCGCCTCGGACAGCAACTCTGTTGCCAGTGGGCTATTGGTTAACGAATCGGGCAGCCCGGAGGTGTCGGCAAGGATATGGCCGTCGCTACCAAGTAAGAGTGCGAAATCGGCATTCACCCGCTGGGCCTGATTGGTCAATGCGCTGTCTGCGGTGGTGCGGTCGCCACTGGCAACGGCGGAGCGGAAGCCAAAATCACGGACCACAACATCCAGCCGGGAAAGAATCAGGCTGGTGCGACGCTCCAGCACCTCCTCTGCAACTCGCTCACCGAGACTCAGCTGTTCAAGCGCGCGCGCTTTTTCATCCTCGAACAGGTAAAGCATCAACAGTGCGCCGATGCTCACGCTGACGATGGCGACCATGGTGACCATGACCGTCACCAGGCGTCCACGAAACCCTATTCGGCTAGCGACCGCCATCAAAGCTCCCGGAATCGTTCTTGCAGGCCATCCAGCCTGTCATCACTCGCGGGTTCAGGAGACAACTCCACCGACAGTTCGAGCGATTCTGGATAAGGTTGCTCAACGGTGAATCGAGCCATACGGGTGTTGTCTCTCAGTCGCGGGTGCCAGACCAGCAACTCGATCTCTTTACCCGAATCACTGTCTGCCGACGGTGGAATCTCAATCGGCAATCGGCCCTGTTCATCGGTTCGGCCGGAGGGAGTACTGTCGGTGACCAGGATAAACGCCTGCATGTGGTCATGGATGTTGCAGCCAATTTCCACCACACCGGTCTTGTCGAAGACAACCGGTTCCGTCGGACGTCCGGCGTAAAGCTCGATGTTGAAGGCCTTGGCGGGTGAGAATGAGTAGACGTGGTGCTGAGTGTTGTCCTGGTTGGGAAAATTTACCTTGGAATGTTTGGGTATGATCAACGTGTGGGGGTGAAAATTGCGATTTTTTTGAACAATTTCAGTTTCTATGGGGGCTTCCGAGAGGCCGTTTTCCAGAATCACCACGGCATTGACGACCGGTTCTCCTGACAGGCTGTCGGTCAGTTGAAGAGGCATTGTGTTGGTCTCGGCGCCGTCGCAGAGAGAGCCTGCAAGCAACAGAAACAGGGTAACGGTCAGCTTGTACATCAATGTTGTTCATCCGTGTTTTCTACAGACCCGCTCCCAACGACAAATGTATGTGGTTACGGACTAGCAGGTTTTCCCAATAGTGTCTCATCCAGTCCCATGCAGCGTTCCTTGTCTGTTCTACGAACGGATCCAGATTCAGTTCGTAATAGTCCGGTGAACCGGCGATCTGCAACATGGTGACGGTGATGGACTGGTCCAGTTCGTTGGCGAACGGTTCGCCAATCAACTGATGCGCCAGCAGGTTTGCCCGTGTTGCCTCCACATCGACCAGTTCGCTGGCGCGGGTGGAGCGGTTGTTCTCGCACATCTCCTCCATCAGCCGGTGACAGAGGTAGGCCCGTATAAGAAGCCCGTCGAGGCCATCATAACGTACCAGAAGAACCGATGGTTGGGTAAAGTAGCCGATTGCTGCATTCACAAAAGGCGCAAACAGCTCGGCCTTGCCGGCTTCTCTCGCGCAGGCTTCCACGCACTCAATCAGTCGGGGCGCCATTTCGATGTACTCAATGGTGAACTGGAACAGGCAGGTCGCCGGCTGGTAGCCGTCAATGGTGATGGTGGCAGGCAACGACGAGGCCCTTTCCCGCATCTGTTTGAGAAAGGTGCCGGAGCGAGCTTCCTGCCTTCGGGCCTGATCAATGATGTCGAGAACTACCTTTGGTGTCATTTCAGGAGATGCCGGTCTCTGAACGGAATGGGGTCGCAAGGCGCCTCCCGTTATACGCTTGGGATCGTCAGGGGCATGGGGAAGCGGCTGGCTACCGCAACATGCCTGCCTTTTCTCACAAGTGTAGACGAGTTTTGACAGGCTGCTGTGGTGTGCACATTAAACCTGAACAGGTTGTAGCCGGCCTACCCGCGGACGCCCTCACTGTTCTGAAAACCAGCGATCGTGCCGTGAATGGCTCACAAACAGCCAACCCATGGAAATTGCCCGTGCCAGCATCAGGCAGATCAGCGAGAACCACAGTCCATGATTACCCCACCCGGTCGTCAGCCACCAGACTGGCAGGAAGACCACCAGCGCCGAAAACAGCATGGTGTTCTGCATGTCCCGTGTTCGGGTTGCGCCGATAAACACGCCATCCAGAAGGAAGCCCCACACCGAGGCCAGCGGTAGCATCCACAGCCACGGTAGATAATCCCACGCGGTTGCGCGCACTTCCTCGATACCTGTTAGCAAGCCAATCAGAAAGCGTCCGCCCAGAACAAAGGCGACGGTAAACAGCACCGAGCCCCACAACGACCACCGGAACGCTACCCGGAATACGTTTTTGAACTGGCGCCGACTGTTTTTCCCCACGGCCTCACCAACCAACGCTTCTGCGGCATTGGCAAAGCCGTCAAGGCCGTTGGAAATGATCAGTAGAAAGGTAATCAGCACCGCGTTGGCGGCCAGTATGGTGTCGCCCTGTCGCGCGCCCTGAGCGGTGAAGAAGGCCAGCACCAGAAGCAGGGCAATGGTGCGCACCATAATATAGCGGTTCACTTGCAGTATCCTGAGGTAATCCCGCAACTGCCCGAACAATGCACGTTCGAACCCCTGGCCGTCCGGCATCCGTTTCAGCACCATGTAAAATCCGATGATGGCCGCCGAGTACTCCGCTATCACTGTTGCCATGGCGACGCCACGACTGTTCCAGCCAAAACCACTCACAAAGAGCACATCGAGAACAATGTTGAGCCCGTTGGCCACAATCAACATGACCATGGGACCCCGCGCATACTGGGTTCCTATCAGCCAGCCCACCAGCGTGTATTGGCAGAGCACGGCCGGAGCGCTCCAGATACGAATGCTGGCGTACTCCGCCGCCAGCGCGGCAACACGTTCACTGGGGTTCATCAGGGTCAGGCCCAGTTTGATCAGTGGCTGATGAAACAGAATCAGCAACAGGCCGATACCGAAGGCCAGCAGCACCGAGCGCAGCAGCAGGGCAATCTGCGCGAATTCATCGCGCTTGCCCCAGGCCTGGGCGGCCAGCCCTGTTGTGCCCATGCGCATGAAGCCGAAGGTCCAGTAGAGAATACTGAACAGGTTTGCACCCACCGCGACAGCACCCAGATATTCCGGTGTATCGAGGTGCCCCAGCACAGCGGTATCCACAAGCCCCAAAAGCGGCACCGTAAGATTGGTGAGCATCAGTGGCCAGGCCAGCGCCCAGAGCCTGCGATCGGTGGTGGCGAGTTGCGGAGTGGATTCTATGGGGATGAGCAGTCTTCCTTCTTTAGTACATTTATGGGTGGACGGACTTTCGCATTTTTTTGATCTGTGTCTATACTGGGTCGTGTATTATCCATAGCAGACTTCCACCCTAGCTTGAATAGTGTGTGCGAGCACTATCTTGATCAGGGGGGATTGAACGCAAAATCCGACAAGAATAACACTCTGTGGAGACACAGTATTATGCGCGTGCACGCTAAGCGGGCAGGTGTCCTCTTGGGCGGGCTTATGACGCCAGCGTTGTCCATGGCGGACTGGACGCTGAACATGAGTCCCGGGGTCACCGGTACCAGTAATGAAATCTTCAGCCTTCACATGACGATCTTCTGGATCTGCGTTGTCATCGGCATCGTGGTATTCGGGGTCATGTTCTGGTCAATTTTCGCCCATCGCAAGTCCCCGGGCCGGAAACCGGCAAACTTCCACGAAAATACCCTGGTCGAGATTCTCTGGACCATCATTCCCCTCGTCATACTCGTCGTGATGGCCATTCCTGCCACCGCGACGCTGGTGGACATGTACGACACCACTGAGGCTGACGTCGATATCAAGGTCACCGGCTATCAGTGGCGCTGGAAGTATGATTACGTCGATGAGGAGTTCGGCTATTTCTCGAACATCACTACCAGCGACGACGAAATCTACAACCGCACCGAGAAAACCGAAAACTATCTGCTGGAAGTGGACAATCCGATGGTAGTGCCCGTAGGGGCTAAGATCCGCCTGTTGGTCACTGCCAATGACGTTATTCACTCCTGGTGGGTGCCTGCCTTTGGCGTTAAGAAAGACGCTATTCCTGGCTTTGTAAACGAAACCTGGACCAGGGTCGACGAGCCGGGCATCTATCGTGGTCAATGCACCGAGCTGTGTGGCGTAAAACACGGTTTCATGCCGGTGGTTGTGAAGGCGGTTCCGCAGGACGAGTACGACGCCTGGGTGGCTGAACAGAAGGAAGCGGCCCAGCGTGAGCGTGAACTGACCGAGAAGGACTGGACCCTCGAAGAGTTGATGGCACGTGGCGAGAAAGCATACGCCAGCGCGTGTGCTGCCTGCCACCAGGCGGATGGTAGCGGTGCGCCGCCAGCGTTCCCGGCCTTGAAGGGAAGCAAAGTCGCGACTGAGGACATGCAGGCGCATCTGGACATTGTTGTAAACGGCGTTTCCGGCACTGCCATGCAAGCGTTTGGCGGACAGCTGAGCGAAGTCGATCTCGCTGCGGTCATCACCTATGAGCGGAATGCCTGGGGTAATGACACCGGTGAAATGGTGACGCCAAAAGAAGTCTTTGAGTACAAGAATCAGGAATGATGAACCGGGTGGGTTGGAGCGAAGGCTTCAGCGCACCCTATCCAATGACGCCAGATTAATGACATCACCAGCCTGAATATACGGCGGTAACGGGGGTTTTTCATGAGTGCGGTTGCAGATACCCACGCCCAGGACGATCATCACCACGGCCCCGCAAAGGGTTTTTCTCGGTGGCTGCTGACGACCAACCACAAAGATATCGGGACCATGTACCTGATATTCAGTTTCACGATGTTCCTGCTCGGCGGCACCATGGCCATGGTGATCCGGGCCGAACTGTTCCAGCCTGGTCTGCAGATTGTGGAACCGGAATTCTTCAACCAGATGACCACCATGCATGGTCTTATCATGGTGTTTGGTGCAGTAATGCCGGCCTTCGTTGGCCTTGCCAACTGGATGATTCCGCTGATGGTGGGCGCCCCGGACATGGCGCTGCCACGAATGAATAACTGGAGCTTCTGGCTCCTGCCCTGCGCCTTCCTGATTCTGGTATCCACACTGTTCATGCAGGGTGGTGCGCCCAACTTTGGCTGGACTTTCTACGCGCCGTTGTCGACGACCTATGGCCCGCCAAGCACCACGTTCTTTATTTTCGCCATTCACATCATGGGTGTGTCGTCGATCATGGGGGCCATCAACGTAATTGCCACTATCCTGAATATGCGTGCCCCCGGCATGACCCTGATGAAAATGCCTCTGTTCGTCTGGACCTGGCTGATCACCGCGTTCCTGTTGATCGCCGTGATGCCAGTTCTGGCGGGTGTGGTCACCATGATGCTGATGGACATCAACTTCGGCACCAGCTTCTTCGACGCTTCCGGTGGTGGTGATCCGGTACTATTCCAGCATGTGTTCTGGTTCTTCGGGCATCCCGAGGTCTACATCATGATTCTGCCGGCGTTCGGCGCGGTGTCTCACATCATTCCGGCGTTTTCCCGTAAGCCCCTGTTCGGTTACGCCTCTATGGTTTATGCGGTGGGCGCCATTGCTCTGCTGTCATTCGTGGTCTGGGCCCACCACATGTTCACTGTGGGTATCCCCATCGCCGGCCAGCTGTTCTTCATGTACGCCACCATGCTGATTGCCGTGCCCACGGGGGTGAAGGTGTTCAACTGGGTGGCGACCATGTTCCGGGGATCGTTGACCTTCGAAGCGCCGATGTTGTTTGCGGTGGCGTTTGTCATCCTGTTCACCATTGGCGGATTCTCAGGCCTGATGCTGGCCATTGCACCGGCTGATTTCCAATATCACGACACTTATTTCGTGGTCGCCCACTTCCACTATGTGCTGGTGCCGGGCGCCATCTTCGGCATTTTTGCCTCGGCGTATTTCTGGCTGCCCAAGTGGACCGGTCATATGTACGACGAAACACTGGGTAAGACGCATTTCTGGTTGTCGTTCATTGGCATGAACCTGGCGTTCTTCCCGATGCACTTCCTCGGGCTGGCGGGTATGCCGCGGCGTATTCCGGATTACGCGTTGCAATTTGCCGATTTCAACATGGTGTCCAGTATTGGCGCATTCATGTTTGGTGCCAGTCAGATCCTGTTCCTGGTAATTGTGGTCAAGTGCGTGAAAGGTGGTGAAAAGGCCTCTGCCCAGCCGTGGGATGGTGCCGAAGGCCTTGAGTGGACGGTGCCTTCTCCGGCGCCCTACCACACCTTTGCCACGCCGCCGGAAGTGAAGTGAAACAGAGGCTGACTGGCGCCCACAACAACAAACGATAACGGATAAGCCATCGGAGATTGTCATGGCGGAAAACCAGACGTACTACGTTCCGGAACAGAGCAAGTGGCCGATTGTCGCCACCGTTGGCCTGGGGGTTACCCTCTACGGCGCGGCTGCCATTATGGTGAACGGCCAGCAGGGTGAGAGCACCACCGGTTCCTGGGTGATGTTCCTGATAGGTTCCCTGATAATGGCCTACATGCTGTTCGGATGGTTCGGCACGGTCATCAAGGAAAGCCGTTCAGGCCTGTACAGCCCACAGATGGATCGTTCCTTCCGCTGGGGCATGAGCTGGTTCATTTTTTCCGAGGTGATGTTCTTTGCGGCTTTTTTCGGGGCTCTGTTCTACACCCGGATGTTCGCGGTGCCCTGGCTTGGGGGTGAAGGCGACCGTGGCAGTTCCAACATGCTTTGGGAAGGTTTCCAGGCGACATGGCCGCTGATCAACAACCCTGACCCCGATGCCTATCCGGCACCGGAAGGCATAATCGGTCCCTGGGGTTTGCCGCTGATTAACACCATTCTGCTGGTGACGTCGTCCTTCACGGTCACGGTTGCCCACCACGCCCTCAAGGAAGACAACCGTAAAAAGGTCAAACTCTGGCTGGGCGCCACCATCGCTCTGGCCCTGGTCTTTGTTTGTGTCCAGGGTTATGAATACGCTCATGCCTATCAGGACCTGAACCTGACCCTGCAGTCGGGCATCTATGGCAGCACCTTCTTCATGTTGACCGGTTTTCACGGCGCTCACGTGATACTGGGTACCTTGATGCTCACAATCATGTTAATCCGCATAAATAAAGGCCATTTCACGGGCGACTATCACTTCGGATTCGAAGCGTCGGCGTGGTACTGGCACTTCGTGGATGTGGTTTGGCTCGGGCTGTTCGTCTTCGTTTACGTGCTCTGACGGTGCGCGTCAGGGGGTCGGATTCAGGGTCAGGCCCCCTTGCCACAATGCAATCAGAATGACTGCCAGCAGCATTACACTCAGAGCGACCCGCAACGCCAGGGAATTCAGGACCCGGTTCGTTTTCCCGCCATCCCGGATCAGGAAGAACAGACCGCTGAACAGGCTCACCAGAACGGCCAGCATGAGTACGACGATGAGAATTTTCAGCATGGGAAATCCTGTAAACGGGAATGTAGATTCAGAGCCCACTATAGCAGAGCATGTCTGATCCGACCGGCCGTTCTCGTCGCCAATGGCATTTTGACTGGCGTCTGTTGGTGTTTGCCGGTTTCTTTCTGCCTGTACTGGTGGGGTTGGGCGTCTGGCAGCTGGAGCGGGCTGAAGAGAAGCAGGTCCAGCTTGAACAGTGGCAGCAACAGGCAGGAAATCTGGATTGGTCGCAACATCTGGCGGCAGGCCTTGAAGCGGGGCAACCGGTGACATTGTCGGGCCGTTTCAGCGAGGTATCCTGGCTCCTCGATAACCGCACACGCGATGGCGCGCCGGGTTATGAGGTATTGACCCTGTTCTACCCGGTTCAGGGGCGCCCGGTGGTTGTGAATCGCGGCTGGGTGCAAGCGCCCCGGCGCCGTGATCAACTGCCCGATGTTGGTCATCCGTCCGGAGAGCTTCGCATTGAGGGGCGTTTGAGTGAGTTTCCGGAACCCCCGGTGCTTAAGTCCGTGCCATCCGATCAAGCGGGCTGGCCGAAGCGAGCGCAGTCCCTGTCCCACGCCCAGGCTCGGGAAATCGAAAGAAATGTCGCCAGTCTGGTACTCAGGCTTTCCGGGCCGGAACAATCAGGTGCCTACCGCGCCGACTGGACTCCAGACAGGATGGGGCCACAAACCCATTACGGATATGCGGTGCAATGGTTTTCACTGGCCATCGCGCTGGTTATATTGACGGTCGTAGCGAGCTATCGCAAAACAGGAACCCGTAACCACAATGACAACGGCTGAACGCATGGACCAGAAAGACCCGGACGACAACGTTTCTCCCGAGCAGGTACGTCGCGGCAGGCGAACCGCTCTTTTGCTGTTTGCCATCGGTTTTGGCCCGATGATCTTCGCTACCATCATGTACTACACCGGCTGGCTGAATCCCTCCGGCAATAGCAATCATGGCGAACTGATCCAGCCGCCGGCACCTCTGGCCCAAATGCAGCTTCAGGGAGCCAGCGGCAACCCGTTTGTCGACCGTTTTGGCCCCGACGACCCTGACGCTGAATGGATGATGGTGGTGGTTTCCGACAAATGCGCCTCGGAGTGTGAAGAACTTCTGTATCTGGCGCGCCAGGTCAATATTGCCCTGGGCAAGAACGCTAACCGGGTAAATCGTTCCGCCTGGCTTGGCACCGTCCCTGACGAGCTTTCGGCCCGATGGAGCAACGAATACAGTTCCATGGAACGGCTGAGTGTCATGGAGGGCGGTGCTCCGAAATGGCCGTCCGGCATTAACCCGGAGCATCAGCCACGGATACTGCTGGTGGATCCCTTTGGTAACGTGATCATGCACTACGGCACTGAACACACGGGAAAGGATATGCTGAAAGATCTGAAACACCTGTTGAAGCTGTCACAGATCGGCTGACGATCAGTAACCGGAGGCGCCTCGTTGAACACCACCCAAACCCGTCTTTTCCGCCCTGCCCACCGCATGGCGCGCTGGTCGGTATTGGCAACCCTGCTGGCGGTGGTTGTCATCATGCTTGGGGCCTGGACCCGACTGGTGGACGCGGGTCTTGGCTGTCCGGACTGGCCTGGTTGTTACGGGTTTCTGACGGTGCCCCATGATGAGTCGCGGATGGCCATCGCCAACGCGCGCTTTCCCGACACACCGGTTGACGTGGAGAAAGGCTGGCCTGAGATGATCCACCGCTACGCCGCCGGCACGCTGGGGCTGGTGGTATTTGGCCTGGCAATATACGCGTTCCGACATCGTCGTGAAGGTGTACCTCTTCGGCTGCCCCTGTTTATTGCGGCCTTCATTCTGCTCCAGGGCGCCTTTGGCATGTGGACCGTCACCCTGAAGCTCTGGCCACAAGTGGTTGCCTTGCACCTGTTAGGAGGCTTTACCACCCTGAGCCTGCTGACGTTGCTCACGCTTCGTCTGCGCGGTAAACGACAACTCAACGGGGCCGTGTCCGGCACAGATCACCGCCCCCCCGGGCTGGGCCGTTTCCGGCCGTGGCTATACGGTGGCTTGGCTCTGATTGTTATACAGATCGCCCTGGGTGCCTGGACCGCGGCCAACTACGCGGCCGTGGCCTGTACCGACCTGCCCACCTGCCAGGGTGAATGGTGGCCGGCTGACATGGACTTTCAGCATGGGTTCGATGTGACCCAGCATGTGGGGCCGAATTATCTGGGCGGGCAGCTGACAGCTGATGGTCGTGTCGCCATTCATGTCAGTCACCGGCTGGGTGCGATGATAGTGCTTGCGTACTTCACGGTTTTTCTGGCATTACTGTGGCGCAGGACACGACGAACACCACTGGCGTGGCATGTGCAGCTGGTGGCCATGGCCCTGATTGCGCAGATTGCGCTGGGCCTGGCCAACATTGTGTTTCACATACCCCTGTCAGTGGCGGTGGCGCACAACGCGATGGGCGCAGGGCTTTTGCTGGCAGTGATCAACCTGCTCTGGCGATTTCACCAACAAGCCCTGCCAGAGGCAGCGAGAACAAAACCTACAACAATAACCGAGCGAGAGGTGACGGCATGAGCGAGCATGTAAAGGCACTGCCGGCGCAGGGAACGACCGATGAGTCCGCAGCTGCGGGCATTTCCTGGCGGGACTTTCTGGAATTGACCAAGCCCACCGTGGTGGCGATGATGATTCTCACCTCGGTCATTGGCATGCTGCTGGCCACGCCGGGGGTTCCAGGCTGGGAAGTGATGCTCTACGGCAACCTGGGCATCGCCCTGTTGGCTGGCGCGGCTGCGGTTGTCAATCACGTGGTGGACCAGAAAATCGACACCGTCATGGCCCGCACCCGCAAGCGGCCCGTAGCCACCGGGAAAATCTCGCCGCTGGACGCGCTGCTCTTCGCCACCACGCTGGCGGTTGCCGGCATGGTGATTCTGGTATGGCAGGTGAATACGTTAACGGCCTGGCTGACCCTGGCTTCGCTGGTGGGATACGCGGGTGTCTACACCCTGTTTCTCAAGCGTATGACTCCCCAAAACATTGTTATCGGTGGCCTGGCCGGCGCCATGCCGCCACTGCTGGGCTGGACCGCGGTCACCGGACAGGTGGAAGGCCACGCCCTGCTGCTGGTGTTGATTATCTTCGCCTGGACACCGCCACACTTCTGGGCGCTGGCAATCCATCGCAAGGAAGAGTACGCCAAGGCCGGTATTCCCATGCTGCCCGTGACCCATGGCAACAAGTACACTGAGCTGCATATTCTGCTCTACACCCTGATGTTGCTCGCCGTCAGCCTGTTGCCGTTTGTCACCGGCATGTCCGGCATTATCTATCTGGCAGGTGCACTGGCCCTTGGCCTGCGTTTCCTGCAGTATGCCGTACGTTTGCTCAGGGGGGACGACCGCCGGGTTGCACTCAAGACTTTCAAATATTCCATCACCTATCTGATGGCCCTGTTTGTGGTGCTGCTGGTCGACCACTTTGTGTTTTTCTGAATGCTGATTTACCGGAGATTTCATGAACCGTTCAATTCGCCTGACGCTGATCCTGCTGCTATTGGTTGTCGTGCTGGTCTTCGGGCTGGTGGTTGGGCGGCAGACGTTTTTGGTCGAAAATGACCAGCCTTCACCCCCGCCGGAACTCAGCGAGATCAATGCCTACGTGTATGAAAAAAGTCGTAAACTCGCCGACTTCGAGTTACTTAACGAAAAGGGCGAAACCGTCACTCGGGAGAGCCTTCAGGGCAAATGGACGTTCGCCTTCGTAGGCTACACCAACTGCCCGGATATTTGCCCCGCCGCCATGGCGACCCTGCGCAAAACCGACAAGATGCTGCCGGAGGAGCTGCCACAGCCAGAGTTCCTGCTGATTTCCGCCGATCCCGAGCACGATACACCCCAGAGACTGAACGACTATGTGGGTTTTTTCGGCGACGACTTTCACGGCCTGACTGGCGACATTGAAACACTGAGAGAACTTGCCAGAAACATGAACGCGGTATTCTCCCATCGTGAAGTGGATGGTGAGCGGCTGGTAGAACACAGCGGGCACTTCACACTGATCAACCCGGATGGAGAAATGGCCGCCGTCCTTCAGCCGCCCCACAAACCGGAAAATCTGGTTGAGGCCTATCGTGAGATCTATCAGTGGGCCCGGGAAAATCATCCAAGGGCGTCCCAGTCTTAACATTATACTCCTGCGCCTTAAGTACGGCTGACTTCCTGCTCATGCTGGCTTAGACTGCCCACCGGCTTTCCCTTGGGGTTCTGTGATGCCAAATTCCCACCCTTCCTGCACTCCGCCGCGGGATCTTTATCTGGTCGTGGTAGCGGGTGCCATCCTGTTGCTGGTCACCCATGGCCTGGGCCGCTTTATCTATACGCCACTGATGCCATATCTGGTGGACGATGGCCAGATCAGCGCCGGGCAGGGTGCTGCTGTGGCCACCTGGAATTACCTTGGCTATCTGCTCGGTGCCTTGTTGGCCATCCGCTGGCACACCATCAGCCACATTCGCATGCTGCTGCCCGCCTCCCTGGCAGTTCACTTGTTGACCACCCTCGCGATGACTCAGACAGACAATCTTGTCGCCATGTCCACCGCCCGCCTGTTCAATGGCATCGCCAACGGCATTGTCTTTGTCCAGGCCCCGGCCTTGATTCTGGAGTGGCTGGTACTGCGCAACCGCGCAACCCTGAGTGGGCATCTCTATATCGGTGTAGGTCTGGGCCTCCTGGTATCAAGTGGCCTGGTCAGCTCCAGCGCCCACTGGCTTGAAGGGACTGAGCGCTGGTGGCCGGCGGTGGTTCTCTCGATTCCCCTGGCCTGGTGGGCCACGGCGCGGTTGCTCCGACTGGACGTACCGGTGAGGGCACAAAGCGACGGTGAAACCCCTCCGGGAAAATCGCCCCTGTTTGACCGGGCAAGTGTGCCCCTGTTTCTCTCATACGCCGGGGCTGGTCTCGGTTACATACTGCCGATGACGTTCCTGCCATTGCTGGCCAAGGACCAGTTACCGGCCGACCACTGGCTGCTGGATGGCGCCTGGTTCCTGGCGGCCCTGGCGACGATCCTGGCGCCATCGATCTGGAACCATCTGGGTGCGAAAATCGGCGATCTTCCTGCATTACGGCTGAACTTCGTTGTACAGCTTGCCGGCGTCCTGGCTGCGGTGGTCTTGCCCGGTGCCTTAGGTCTGGCTGTTTGCGCAGCGCTGGTGGGCAGCACGTTCGTGGGTACGGTAATGCTCACCCAACGCATTGGCCGGGCCCTGCATCCGCACCAGGGGCCGCGACTGTCAGCGGCAATGGTGTCGGTCTACGGCTTCACCCAGATGGCCGGCCCCTGGCTCACCAAGCAATGGCTGGACGCCGGTGGTACCCTGACTACGGCCTTTGGCATCGGGGTGGTGGCGTTGGCTCTTGGAGCGGTGTTTGCGTTCTTTGTGCCTTTGCCTGGAGATCCTGGCAGGACTGATCGTTAGGGTGCATGAGCGGGGTGGTGGGATATTTTTCCTTGGGAATGGAACTCGCTGCGCTCAGACACCCATTCCTGGCGGATAAAATATCCCACCACGCCCCTCCCCCAACCCGACCAGTCCTAAACAAAGCAAACAAATGCTCCCAATCAACAACATCATCCCGGACCTCCTGAACAACCTGGAGTCCCAAACAACCATCCTGCTACAGGCACCACCGGGCGCCGGTAAAACCACCAGGGTGCCACTGGCTCTGATGGATGCTCCCTGGCGTGAAGGTCGCAAGATCCTGATGTTGGAGCCAAGACGGTTGGCGGCGAGGTCGGCGGCAAGGTACATGGCCGGGCAGATGGGAGAGAAGCCGGGCCAGACGGTGGGTTACCGCACGCGGCTGGATACCCGGGTGACGTCGGAGACGGTGGTCGAAGTGGTCACTGAAGGCATTCTCACGCGGTTGATTCAGAACGATCCGGCGCTGGAAGACTACGCCGTTGTGATTTTTGATGAGTTTCACGAACGGTCACTGCAGGCTGATCTTGGTCTGGCGCTGGTGCGGGAATCTCGCGAGGCATTGCGGGAGGATCTGCGGGTCATCGTGATGTCTGCCACGCTGGATACCGCCCCCATTGCCCGGTTACTGGGTGATGTGCCTGTGCTGAGTAGCGAAGGCCGGGCGTTTCCCGTCGAGGTGGCCTACCGCCCCGTTCCTCGCAATGGCCGGGTTGAGGAACAGGTGGTATCCGTTATTCATGAGGCGCTGGAGCAGCAGACCGGGTCGTTGCTGGTGTTTCTTCCAGGTGCTGGCGAGATCCGCAGGGTAGAGCGCCAGCTTCAGGACCAGACAGACAGCCATGTGGTTGTGGCGCCACTGTATGGAAACCTGAAGAGCGAGGAGCAGGACCGGGCCATCGCGCCGGCACCTGAAGGCTATCGCAAAGTGGTCCTGGCCACCGCTATTGCGGAATCCAGCCTCACCATTGAAGGCGTGCGCGTCGTCATCGACAGCGGCCAGCAACGCCGAGCGGTGTTTGATGCCAACAGTGGTATGACACGGCTGGTGACGGGCTGGGTCTCGAAAGCGTCTGCGGAGCAGCGTAAGGGGCGGGCCGGGCGTATTGAACCTGGCATCTGTTACCGGTTGTGGAGTGAATCCGCCCAGTTCGGTCTGGCCGAGTTCACCCCGCCGGAAATACAGGAAGCGGACCTGGCACCCCTGGTGCTGGAACTGGCGCAATGGGGCGCGCGGTCACCAGAGCAGCTCGACTGGATTGACCTACCTCCCGTCGCGCACTGGCAGCAAGCTGTGGCGTTGTTGCAGTGGCTGGACATGCTGGATGCCGACAGTGTGATCACCGACCATGGCAAGGCGGCCCGGGATATGGGTGTTCACCCACGGCTGGCGCACATGATTCTTCGTGGGCGCGATATCGGCCAGGGCTATCTTGCAGCCGAGCTCGCGGCCCTGCTGGAAGAGCGTGATCTGGCTGGCCGATCAGCTGGGGCGGACATGCAGGAGCGTGTCCGGATACTGCGGGGCTTGGGAGCCAGGCCGGGTGTGGACGCCGCCAGGGTGACATCCATCGCCAAATCGGTGTCCCGCCTGGCGGCCGGTCTTGAGCGACCACAGGCATTGCCCACCGACGATGAGGTAGGACGCATACTGGCACTGGCGTATCCGGACCGGATCGCCCGTAAACGACAGGGCGAGGCACCTCGATACCTGCTCAGTAACGGTCGCGGCGCAGCCCTTCGTCATGCCGACCGGCTGGCTCGCTATGAATGGCTGGTTGCTGCTGAACTGGACGGCAAAGCCAGGGAGGCCACGATTTATCTTGCCGCGCCGGTTGATCCAGCGATGCTGGAACAGGATTTGGTTGGTCACATTGAAGAGTATGAAGAGGCCATCTGGGACGAACGACGCGGAACCGTCGTGGCCCGTCGCTTGCGAACACTGGGGCAACTGGTACTGGAAGAAACAGCTCTGCCGGCCCCGCCACCGGAACTGGTACAGCAGGGGTTGCTGGCAGCCGTGCGCAAAAAAGGCCTTGGGAGCCTGCCGTGGACGTCGGCGGCGGAGCAATGGCTGGCCCGCATCACCCTGCTGGCGGAACGCTTTCCCGGCGAATGGCCAACGGTTAGCGAGCGCTGGCTGACAGACAACCTGGAAACCTGGCTGGGTCCGTTCCTGGCAGGGATGACCCGCTGGCGTGACCTGGACAAACTCAATCTGAACCAGTCCCTTGCCAGCCTGCTGGATTACCCGCAACAACAGGCTCTGGAAGAACTGGCTCCCACCCGCCTGACGATTCCCACCGGCCAGTCCGTGGCGCTGGATTACACCGCAGAAAACGGCCCTGTACTGGCGGCCAAACTCCAGGCTCTGTTTGGCTGGACCAGAACCCCTACGGTTGCCCGAGGCCAGGTGCCGGTGGTCATCCACCTGCTATCTCCGGCCCAACGCCCGCTGGCTGTTACGGCCGACCTGGCGAGCTTCTGGCAGAACGCCTACCCGGACGTCCGCAAGGACATGCGCGGTCGTTATCCCAAGCATCCCTGGCCGGAAGATCCCCTGACGGCGGATGCGAGTCAGGGGACTAAGAAGCGTCCTGTTCGATGAGTCTGGTTCTGGTCGTTGGCTATAGATAGGACTGGGGCTTTTGGTGGGGATCGGGGGCTTGGGGTTCAGGCCCTGACGTCGACCATGCTACCGACATTGTCCGACGGATTCGCGCCAGTGGTGGCGACAGCGGTGTCCGTCACGCCTTCGAGTAGTTGAAGGGCACCTTGACTGGCCATATCGATGGACTGTTTCAGCACAGCGATCTGCGCCTGCTCGCGCACATTCTGCTGGCTCATCTGGGTAGCGCTGGCCGCCAGGGATGCGACATCAGACATAGGGGCCTCCAACAGTCTGGTGATTAAGTAGTCACTCTACCACATCGATTTGGCGCTTCCAGCCACCCGTAGCAGACCGTAACAAAACCACCGATGAATGCGACACGGTTGAAACCATCGTCACGATCCTGAGCGATTGAGCGGCGAGTGTTTATGGGTAGATATGCTCATATCCTGCCCCGGGAAAAGAACCGATGATCGCGCGATTGACGGGTACTGCAGCGTTGTTGTGGTGCCTTTTTTTGTCTGTTTGCCCGTGGAGGGAAACACGATCCATGACCGAGTCTGCCAACGCCATCCTCTCTGATTACTACGACGCCGAGACCTTTGCCCGTATCAAGGCTTTTGCCGATACCAGGGATACCCCCTGCGTGGTGATTGATACCGCGACCATCAACCGTCAGTACGACGATCTGGTGGAAGGCTTTCCCTATGCCAACGTCTACTATGCGGTGAAGGCCAACCCGGCCCCGCAGGTTCTGACCATGCTGCGGGACAAGGGCGCCAGCTTTGATATCGCGTCGGTGTACGAACTCGACAAAGTCATGGGGTTGGGTGTAGCTGGTGACCGCATCAGTTACGGCAACACCATCAAGAAGGCCAAGGACATCCGCACCTTCTACGAGCGAGGTGTTCGCCTCTACGCGACGGATTCGGAAGCGGACCTGCGCAACATTGCCAAAGCGGCTCCGGGCTCGAAAGTGTATGTTCGCATCCTGACCGAAGGCACCCTGACCGCTGATTGGCCCCTGTCACGCAAATTCGGCTGCCAGACTGACATGGCGATGGATCTTTTGATACTGGCCCGTGACCTTGGCCTGGTGCCTTACGGAGTGTCCTTCCATGTGGGTTCCCAGCAACGGGAAATCGGCGCCTGGGATGCAGCCCTGGGCAAGGTGAAAGTGATCTTCGAGCGCCTGAAGGAAGAAGACGGCATCGAGTTGAAAATGATCAACATGGGCGGTGGTTTTCCGGCGAATTACATTACCCGCACCAACGATCTGAAAACCTACGCGGAAGAGATCAAGCGCTTTCTTCAGGAAGACTTTGGCGATGCCTTGCCGGAGATCATTATCGAACCTGGCCGCTCGTTGATTTCCAACGCAGGTGTTCTGGTCAGTGAAGTGGTGCTGATTTCACGTAAATCGCGTACTGCCCTGCACCGTTGGGTATTCACCGATGTGGGTAAATTCGGTGGCTTGATCGAAACGCTTGATGAATCCATCAAGTTCCCGATCTACACAGAGAAATCCGGCGAAGGCGAGGACTGTGTAATTGCAGGCCCAACCTGCGACAGTGCCGACATCATGTACGAGCATCACAAGTACCCATTGCCGCTGAATCTGGCCATCGGCGACCGCATGTACTGGCTGTCCACCGGTGCCTATACCACGACGTACAGTGCAATAGAATTTAACGGATTCCCTCCGTTAAAGGACTATTACATCTAAGCCAGGCGGTAAGGACGTGGGGTGGGGGTATATTTTCCGCCAGAAATGGGTGTCTGAGCGAAGCGAGTTCCATTTCCAAGGAAAATATACCCCCACCCCGCGGCCCGGCATAGATCAACGACACCAAACAGAGGGTCAGCTTTCGGGTTGGCCCTTTTGTCGTTTCAGGTCCAGGGTAAAAGTCAGGGGAAGAACCAGAACGCAATAGGCGATGATGAAGATGATGGCGTATCGAGCGTCGTTGCTCCAGTCGGCCAGTAACCCACCGATCATGGGAACTGAAAACGCGACCGTGTAACCAACCAGGAAGTTTCCTGCTGAGAGTCGACCCGTTTCCCGTGATTCCACCAGTACCGGCGGTAACGCCACCAACAGGATCAGCAGAATACCGGCCGTAAAGCTCATAAACGTTGCGCTGGCTATCGACCACCAACCGGTGAAGACGACCGTTCCCACCGTACCCAGGGTGCTGCAGAGTGCCGTCACCATGATGGGTGCTTTGAGGCCTACCCAGTATCTCGCCATTTTCAGCATGACCAGGGAGGCGATCACCTGGGCGAAGTTATACCAGAACAGCGCATCCGCCAGCATGTCGAAGTTACCCTGTTGTTCTAGGATATTGCCCATGTAGGCGTTAAGGCCGAAGAACAGGGAGCCTGACAGGCCCAGCAGCAGGCCAATTCGCAGAGTCAGTGGGTTTTTCCAGTCGGGCAGCCAGGCCGGTTTTTTCACCGGCCGTGCCATTTCCCGGCGGGGAAGGAACAGAGCGGCAGCGACCAGCGACGCGGGCAGTGACCAGGCCAGCAGCGTGGCTCGCCAGCTGTCGTTCATCAGTGGCATCAGCACCGGTAGGGTGATGCCGGCGCCGATGAACTCTCCCATCAGCATGCCATTCATATAGATCGCGGAGCCAATTGCCAGGTGACGGGGTTCGAGCCAGCGGGGCAGTAGAGCCGGTAGGGACGGCTGCATCATGGCGATGCCCAGCCCCATGATTGCGCTGGTGAGCATGAGTGTGACGGTGTCCGGTGACAGGCCGCGCCCTGCGGAGCCAATGACCATGATGACCATGGCCAGTGCCAGAGTGTTTCGCGGACCCAGCCGTGCGATGGCCAGGGAGCCGGGCATGGATCCGATCGCCAGCATCAGTATGGGCAGGGTGGTGAGTGCGCCAGTCAGGGCCTGGGAGAGGCCGAGTTCGTCGCTGATGAATGGCGCCAGGGGCGGTGCCACCAACACTGGTATACGCAGGTAAACACCGGCCAGCCAAAGCAACACCGCCACCGGGAGCAGTTTGACTGCCGGTGGCGGTGTCGGTGTGTCGGAAACGTCAGCCACGGGGCCGGGTTTAATCGTCGCTGGTATCCGCGATGTAGGCGCCGTCTTCGTCGTGTACTTCGCGGCCTGTGACCGGCGGGTTAAAGGAGCAGATCAGGCGCATGTCTTCGGTGCCGCCATAGAGGGTGTGACGATCGTGCTTGTCCAGCGCGTAAAGTGTGCCATCTGTGATTTCGTGAATTTCACCAGTCTCGAGATCCTTGATGCGGCCATTGCCAGCCACACAATAAACGGCTTCAAGATGATTCTTGTACCAGAAAGTATGTTCAGACCCCGCCTTGATGATGGTCTCGTGGAAGGAGAAACCCATGCCGTCTTTTTTCAGCAGCAAACGACGACTGGTCCACTGCTTGTCGCTAACTTCGCGTTCGGTACCGATGATGTCCTGAACTCGTACAATTTTCATACTTATCCCTCGCTGTGTGATGGAACAGCCTTACAGTATAAACATCCCCGTCAGGTTCGGTTCAACCGCCAATCGTCGTAGGCATCCAGCGACTGCTCGATGGCGGCGATAAAGGCCATTCTCATTTTGTCATCCAGGGCGCGCTTTTTTCGGCAACGTTCAAAGGCCTGATGGATGGTCCGGCGTTGCCTGCGATCGAGTTGCTCAAGCCAATGGTCATTCGCAGGTTCAAGGTCAAGCAGTTCCCGGCCGGCATGATTCCGATGGCTGATATGCCACCAGTGATTAACGGCCCTTCCTAATACAACATAGCCGAATTGACTGTCTTGTACAGGCCCGAAGGTGGCGGTCCGGAGCCCGTTTTTCAGTACCCCGGTATTGAGCACCGGCAGTGCCAGGCGGTCGCCGTAAAAATAACTGCCTGCGGCACCGATCAGCCCGCCTACCAGGGCTCCGGCGCCCAGTGAGTGGCCAAGGGTCAACGCATCCACTCCGGCCCCGCTCACGGCGCCCGCACCGAAGCCTGCGGTGGCCAGATAGCGTCGGTTTACACCCCAGGCTTTGTGGCTGTCTTCGCTGAACAGATCGTGTTCACTATGCCATTCCAGTTCCGCTTCCTGTCGTTGCACACGGTGATGCTCGTAGAGCTTCTCAA
The DNA here is from genome assembly GCF_055524115.1 of Marinobacter sp. V34. NCBI lineage: Bacteria > Pseudomonadati > Pseudomonadota > Gammaproteobacteria > Pseudomonadales > Marinobacteraceae > Marinobacter > Marinobacter sp. V34. The sequence goes on from NZ_JBUPZY010000002.1 coordinate 347,396, forward strand.
TGGCAATTCGAAGGTGCTGCTCCCGTTTTCTCTGGTTGTCATACCAGCTCTTGCGCAACTGCCCGGCCAGGTCGTGATCGGAAATTTCGCTGGTCTGGAGCGTGGTCAGTGTCCGTTTTTCGCGGAAGGACATCATGTCTTCCAGGCTGCGGGCGATGAATGTGGCCGCCTGGGTGCGGCGTTGCTGTCTTTGCGCCGAGAGAAACGCGGTCGCGTTGGCCAGGGGCTGCTCCCAGTCCGGCTCAAGTTGTCCAAAGGCCCGCAGCAGGCTGAGGTGTTGCTCAAAGGGCGCGCGAACGGCATCGAAGGTCCGGACAACCTGGAAGAACTGGCCGAGTGCCCTGGCCCAGGTGTCGCTGTAGTCGTCCTCGCCAATGCTGTTGATTAAGGCAAGGCTTGGCCGACCGGTCCAGCGCAGGATGGTCATTTCTGCTTCATGCTGGGGACTGTAGGGTACAGAACCGTCAACAACGTAGATGATGCCCGCGCCGTCAATGAGAGGTTGCAAGAGTTCGCATTCATCCACAAAGCCGTCATCCTGACGGTGCTGGACCACAAAGGCTTCGACTGTTTCCGCACGGTCAGAGGCTGACACGCTGTGGGCCTCCAGCCATTCCAGTACACGCCGGGGGCGCTGGAATCCCGGAGTGTCTACCAGGGTGTACAGCGTCTTGCCGTCGACGGCCAACGGATACGCCTGATGCTTGCGAGTGGTTCCAGGCTCCAGCGCAATGGCGATGGCGTCGTTCTGGGACAGGGTGGCGACAATGCTGGATTTCCCTTTGTTGGGGTGGCCGACGACGGCAAACACGGGGGCTTCCATTATTCGTCTTCGTCCTGCAGTGCGCGGTGCATAAGGATATCTGGCGGTGTCGTCATCGGTGTGCTGACCACCATTTTCTCATCTCCCGTGCGCTCGGCAAATCGCAGCCACTGGCTGAGTTGATGGTCGGGTGGCGATTGGTCCGGTTGAGGCGCCATCGGCACCAGGGCGATTATGGTGTGTCCTGGCCATACGCGACGGGCCTGTTGTAGAAAATCCGTAAGCTCGCCGGTGGGTGGCTCCCAGCTGCGGGTGACGACGATCGCCGCCGGAGTTAGGGCATTGGTCAGTCGCTGGTTTGCCAGTTCGATGATGTGATGGTCGTGCTCGAGTGAGGCGCTACCGCCGGCGGCGAGGGGCTCCTGGTCTCCTGCGATGATGGTTTGCGGCAGCGCTGGCTTGCCGGCTTCCGCCCAGCGAATAAGAGCCTGGGCCTTGGGGAGAGGTTGCAGCCTTGCAGACGTTGACGTATCCGGTTGGTCGGCGGCGTCATTGTGGCGGTTGCCGGTGTCCACGGTAGGTGTTTCTATGCGGTACTGGAGGGCGATCCACCCATGATGGGTTTGGAGCGCCTTGCGGGCACGCAGTTGGGGGTGAACGATTGCCAGCACCAGCAGGGCGAGCCGGGGTAGGACAACATAGGTCATCCAGACCATCGTCACGAATGGCCACCAACTCCCCCAGAGGGCGGGATCGGTATTTGTGGAAGACTGACTACGGAAAAATCGGGTGGCATTCACCAGCTCGCGGTCCGGCATGGCCGCTGGCCACAGGTGCTGCCAGGGCGTGGCTGTGGCGGCCAGCAGGCGATAGTAGCTATCGGTCCCGGTATTCAGGGTGGTGCTCCAGCCAAAGGCGAGATCCTGGATCACTACCAGTATCAGCAGTGTCATCAATCCGGCGACACCAAACACCAGTCCGCCGGTATGGGCTGCACGGGCCATTAACAGAGGTTGTAAGGTTCGCAGGGCGTCGGAGGGGCGTTCAGCTGCAAACTTCCTCAACAACCAGCGCCAGGGCTGCCAGCCAGCGAAGGCCTGGACAGTGGTAACCACAGCGAGGATGCACTGGAGCAGCGTAAAGGCCAGGATCACCGTCAGATTGATTCGCTGGCCACCGTCGTAGAACAGTAGCCCCAGCATGGCCAGCGTTCCGGCAACGAGCCCTGCTAGGGCAAAACCGGTGGTCATCCTTCGCCAGGGTTTCAGCGGGTCGTGGGTCGAAGCACGGCTGGAGAGGCGCCTGACATGCTCAAGCCAACGATCCGGGTCAGGGCTGACACCCTGGTCGTGGCAGTCCAGGGCAAAACGGCGATCCCGCCGGTGCAGGAACACCGGGTTCTGGTCGCGGTCGCGCTGAACCTGATTGTCGAACTCCAGTAATCGTCGAATGGCGCTGTCTGGCATTGAGTATCCTGTTCAACTGGGCGGTGAGAGCCGCCGCGGAATGCTAGGATAAGGGTCTAGGATGATAAGGGTATCCCATAAACCGGTGTCGGACCTACCATGACCAACCACCTCATGAACCTTCGTCACGTCCCCGACGACGAAGCTGACGAAATACGCGAGCTGTTCGAGACGCACAATGTGTCCTACTACGAGACGCCTCCCAGTCGCTGGGGTATCAGCATGGGTGGATTCTGGGTCCACGACAATGAGGAGGCCCAGCGTGCCAGGGAATTGCTGCAAACCTATCAGCAGGAGCGCCTGCACCGTCAGCGTGAAGCCTACGAGGAGGATCTGGCGGCTGGCCGGGTCGGCGGATTCTGGCACCGGCTTCGCCGTAAGCCGGTGACGACCCTGGCGGTTTGCTTGGCCATCGCTGTCATCCTGGCATTGACGGTTGCTCCGTTTGTGACGCTTTAGTCACTCCGGCTGCTTTTCCGTGTGCCGGATCAGGAAGTCTGTGGCTTTCTCAACGGCATTGCCGGCAGTCAGGAAACTGGTGATGTGGCCTCGCAGGTGCATCAGGTAAAGTTCACTCTCAACGTGATGCTCCGCAAGGCGTGCCCGGAAATCCCGCGCCTGATCCGCAGGCACCAGCATATCCTGGGCGCCATGGAACAGGAAAAACGGAGGCGTGCCGGCGGTAATGTGGGTGATCGGCGAGGCGGCCTCATAAACACCCGGAATGTCCTGCTGATCACCTTCCAGGAACTGACGGATCAGCTTTCCGGATCCGAAGGTTCGCAGGTCGGCTGGCAAGCCACCGGCAACAACAGCCTCCGGCCGGGCCTCCGCGCCTCCGTGTGGTTGGTTCAACGGGTGTTGGCTTTCCGCAATCACGGCCAACAAGCTGACCAGGTGAGCGCCAGAAGAAAAACCAAACGCACTGATCGCAGCCCGGTCCAGGTTGTAGGTCCCCGCCCTGGCATGAAGCCAGTTCATGGCTATCTGAAGATCGTAGAGTTGCGCCGGGAAGGTGTGTTCAGGCGCAAACCGATAGTCAATGTTCATCACGGCAAAGCCCCGGCCAGCCAGGTGCTCTGCGATCCATGTCATGTCTTCCCGCGAACGCCGTTCCCAACCACCGCCATGCACCAGTAGTACCGCAGGTGCGGGGTCGGGGCTGTCTGGCAGATAAAGATCCGCCTGGAGCTCCTGAGGCCAGTTGTCCGGGGAATAGGTGATGCCGGTTGTGGTGCGAAAGCCGGTATCGGGTACCGACACCGTTTCCGCCGGTGCGTTCAGGTGTGAGGCGCAGGCGGATAGCAAAGTGCTGGCGGCCAATGCCAGCAGGCGGTTGACGTGCATGGACTCTCCGTTCATCCGGGCGGAAACGAAGACTTATACGTCTCGAATATGACCGCGGATGCATTGTGCAGTGCTCAGCACTGTCCTGATAACGGGACACTGTCCTGGCTTCAGGACAATGTCGCGAGACGGCCTGCACAGGGCATTTCTGCCCACTTCCCCCTCTGAGCGCTGTCCGGAAACCCGGAAATAATGCTTGGAAATCAGAGCGGTTTTCGAAAAAAGCAATTAAAATCAATGTTCTGCTGTATTGGCACAGGATGCGCATGGCTTCGGTCATGATGCCCGGCTTCGTTCGTGTGCGCTGGGTTCTCATGCCTAACAAAAACAACAGGGAACAACCTATGAAAACGCTATTTCAGTACACGCTGATTGGTGCGGTGGCTCTGACGGGTACCGCCTGCAACGACAGCAGCAAGAAACCGTTCAACCAGCTCCCGGGATTCATCCAGGGAGAGGTCCAGTCTACCCAGTATGATGGCGTCACCAATGACCTCCTGACTGGCGGCCTTGGCGCCAGCGGCCTGGCCAGTGCAACGGCACCGGCCTTCGATGATCCGGTCAATCCCACGTCTGAAGAACTCCGAACGCTGGCTATCTACAACAACTATCGCGCGCTTGTGGACACCGTGCCCGGAGGAGGTTACGGCGAATTTTTCGGCCCCCAGGTCGACAGTAGTGGCGAAGGGCGGATTCCAGGTAATGAATACCTGGCCTACATGACGGTTGATGGCAGCGATGTGCCGGTGACCGTGATGGTACAGGTGCCGGACAGTTTCGATCCCAAGCAGGCCTGTATGGTAACGGCGCCCTCGTCGGGCTCCCGCGGCGTTTACGGCGCGATTGGTACCGCCGGCGAATGGGGCCTGAAGAAAGGCTGCGCAGTGGTTTACACCGATAAGGGCACGGGCACAGGCTCCCACAACCTGGCTACCAACGCCGCCCAGCGTATCGACGGTACGCTTACCCAGGCCGACGAGCCGGTACAGTTCAGGGCAGACCTGGACGCCCAGGCGCGGGCTGATTTTGACGCTGCCTGGCCGGACCGTTTTGCCTACAAGCATGCCCACTCCAAGGTTAATCCCGAGGCTGACTGGGGGCAGCATGTACTGCAGTCGATTGAGTTCGGCTTCTATGTACTGAACGAGGAATTCGGTCAGGAAACCGGCAATGGTCGCAAAGTGATCAAGGTAAAGCCGAAGGACACCCTGGTAATTGCGTCCAGCGTTTCCAACGGCGGTGGGGCTTCGGTCCGTGCCGCTGAACTTGACGATAAGGGGCTGATCGACGGGGTGGCGGTGTCGGAGCCCAACGTCAATCCGCAGGTGGATACAAGCTTTACCATCCGTCAGGGCAGTGGCCCCGAGCTTGCCGAACACAGCCGTAGCCTGCTGGATTACACCACTGCACTGGCGGTGTATCAGGGCTGCGCGAACATTGCACCGGAAGTGCGTGATGTGGCGCCACTGAACGCCACATTCAACAACTTCACGATTGCGGAAAACATCTGTAATTCACTGGCCAACAAGGGCCTGGTGACAGGTGCCACCACCGACGACCGAGCATCTGATGCGTTGCGCATCCTGGAAGAGGAAGTGGGTATTCAGCCCGAACAGAACCTGCTGGCACCGGTCCATTTCGGGCTTGCGGTGTCGCAGGGCATCTCCATGACGTACGTCAACGCCTACAGTCAGGCCGGTGTTGAGGACAGGTTGTGTGATATCAGCCTGGCGGCTACGGGAGCTGGCGGCGCGGTCACGCCCATCACTGCGGCGCAGGAAGCAGCGCTGTTCTCTGCGAGTAACGGTATTCCTCCCAGTGCCGGGGTGAATCTGGTGTACGACGGTGCCGAAGGTCAGCCCACCAATCTGGGTGCCAGTGCGTCGCCCAGTACCAGCCAGCAGGATTACGGTCTGGATGCTCTGCTGTGCCTGAGAAGCCTTGCCGTGGGCACCGATGTTGTGACCGGAAGCCCGCTGGCGGGTGATGCCGCGGAATGGTCCGAGCGTATCGCCGGTGGTATCGAACAAATCCGCGCGTCTGGCAACCTGCGGGGCAAACCAACGGTCTTCGTGACCGGTCGTGCCGACGCCATCCTGCCTATCAATCACACCTCGCGGCCCTATTTCGGGCTGAATCAGCGGGTTGAGGGCAGCGATAGCAAGCTGAGGTATTACGAGATTCTTAATGCCCACCACCTGGATGTCCTTAATGGCTTTCCAGGTATTGCAGACCGGTATGTGCCGCTGCATCACTACTTCTTCCAGGCCCTGGATCTGGTGTGGGCGAACCTCGCCGAGAAGCAGGCCTTGCCGCCCAGCCAGGTGGTCAGAACGGTACCGCGTGGCGATATGGCCACACCTCTGTTTGCGGCCAACCTGACCCCGATCAATCCCAGCCCGGATGCCGGCGACCGCATCGTGTTCGCTGACGATCAGGTACAGATTCCAGACTGACACGCCTGTCGGCCGGCCCGGTCAGATTCCGTGCCGGCATTGTTTGCCCCCGTTCCGGGGGCGCCATATACTTCTGTCACTGCACCCGGCTTGCCGGGTGCCTTGGATATTGCCATGAATAACATCCAACCCGGTGGTACAGGGTACATGACCGAGCTGTTTAGCGAGAAAAATAAGAGTGGCCTGACCAGGGATCTGATTGAGGCGTTGTTTCCAATGTTTGAGGAAGCCAGCGCCGGTGCGATTGCTGTTGATCACCAAGGCCGGATTACGTGGATTAACAACAGTTACTCACATCTACTGGGGTTGAGCGACCCTGGCGCCGTCATTGGTAAGCCTGTCCGTCAGGTGATTCCCCACACGCGCATGCCGGAAGTGGTGGAAACGGGTAAGCCACTGCTGCTTGATATTATGGAGCACAACAAGCAACAGCTCGTGGTTACCCGGCTGCCGTTTTACGACGAAGATGGCCGGATCATGGGGGCGGTGGCGTTTGTTCTGTATGACGACTTGCAACCGTTGACGCCGTTGGTGGCCAAGTATCGTCGTTTGCATCAGGACCTCGCAGCTGCTCGTAAAGCCCTGGCAAAAAAGGCGCGTGGTACTCGTTACAACCTGGCTGACTTCGTCGGTGCCAGTCCGGCGGCACTGGAGGTAAAGCGCCGTGCCCGGCTGGCGGCCGGTCGCGATATGCCGGTGTTGTTGCTCGGTGAGACCGGTACTGGCAAGGAGGTACTGGCACAGGCGATTCATTCCGTGTCTGCTCGGGCCGAAAAACCCTTCGTGGGGGTGAACGTTGCCGCTATCCCTGACAATCTGCTGGAAGCAGAGTTTTTCGGTGTTGCACCGGGGGCCTATACCGGAGCAGACCGACGCACTCGTGACGGCAAATTCCAGTTGGCCAACGGCGGTACGCTCTTTCTTGATGAAGTCGGAGATATGCCGTTGCCGTTACAGGCAAAGCTGCTGCGGGCCCTGCAGGAAGGTGAGATTGAGCCTCTGGGTTCCAACAAGGTGGCCTCGGTGGACGTGCGTGTGATCGCCGCGACCAGCCGCAACCTTGAAGCAATGATTGCGGAGGGTGATTTCCGGTCGGATCTTTATTACCGGTTGAACGTGCTGGAGATACCAATCCCCCCGCTGCGCGACCGCCTGGCCGATCTGGGCGTACTGTGCGAGGCCCTGCTGGGTGAAATCTGTGACGGCCTGGAGATGCGGGGTGAAATTACCGACGCTGGTGTGGCAGCTTTGGGTGGATACGATTGGCCGGGTAATATCCGTGAGCTGCGTAATGTACTGGAACGCGCGTTAACCATGGGGGAAGATGGCGGTCTATTAGACGCAGACGCTGTTTTCAAGGTATTACCCCGCAGCGGTAATCGACCATCGTCATCGCTTGTGCCGCAGCCTGTGCGCCCATTGGCCAAAACGTTGGCGGATGCTGAAGCTCAGGCGATTGAAGAAGCCTTGGTTGCCAGTCGTGGAAACCGCACCCGTGCCGCCAAATTATTGGGTATCTCCCGATCCGTACTCTACGAAAAGCTGGCCAAAATGTCCTGACATCAGGACACATGTCCTGTTGTCCGTACAAACCCCTACGACTGTTCTCTAAATATGTCCGGATTTCCGGACTACCCATCACAGGCAATATCTCCACGTATTTTTATCTAGCTGATAAATAACGAAATATTATGATTGGCACAGTGCCTGCTATATCCCGGATGCAGGACGTCAGAACAACGCAGAAAACAAGACTGGCGCTATCGTTGGACCCAAAACACATCTTGTCTGTCTCGTTTCCTGCGATGTCTGACTACACTCAGATGAGGCCCGTCGGGAAAATTCCTGCATGGCCTACTACAAAAACAATGCTAGGAGACTTGCCAATGAAACTCTTCAAGGCCCTTACCGGTGTCGCCGGTGCGATCGCCCTGACTACCGGATCGGCGTTCGCTGATGACCTGCGCTGGAAAATGCCGGTCGCCTTCGCTACCAATCTGCCGGGCCTGGGCTCTCCCGCCGCCTGGGTCGCCGATAACCTCAACACCGCTTCCGATGGCAGCATCCAGGTTCGCGTCTACGAGCCCGGCAAGCTGGTACCCCCGTTCGATATTCTGCAGTCGGTTTCCGACGGCAAGGTTTCTGCCGGCTACACCTGGATCGGCTACGATCAGGGCAAAGTGCCATCGATTCCCTTGTTTGCCGCTGTTCCGTTCGGCATGAAGCCACCCGCCTATATTGGCTGGTACTACTACGGTGGTGGTCATGAAATGCTGCAGGAAGCCTATGCCAACAAAGGCTTCGATGTACACGCACAACTGTGCGGCATCATTGGGCCTGAAACTGCGGGTTGGTACTCCAAGCCCATCAAAACACTGGAAGACTACAAAGGCCTGAAGATCCGCTTCGCCGGCCTGGGTGGCAAAGTTCTGGAAAAACTGGGCGCGTCTGTCACCATGATGCCCGGCGGCGAGCTATACCAGGCACTGGAAAAAGGCACCATTGATGCCACCGAATTCTCCATGCCCGCCATCGACCAGATTCTCGGCTTCAATCAAGTGGTTAAGTACAACCTGTTCCCGGGTTGGCACCAGCAGTTCACGGCTCAGTATATGCTGATCAACAAGGATGAGTGGGCTGGTGCGACTGACGCGCAGAAAGCGCTGGTTGAGGCTTCTTGCACCGCAGCGACCACGCGTGGTCTTGCAGAGGGCGAGTACAAGAACGGTAAGGTTCTGGCCGAATTCCAGGAAAAAGGCGTTCAGGCTGACCAGATTCCGCGTGAGGTTCTGCTTAAGCTGAAGGAAGTGACTCAGGAAGTGCTTGAAGAAGAAGCTTCCAAGGATGCCGACTTCAAGCGCGTCTATGAAAGCCAGCAGGAGTTTATGGAATCTTACAAGGTGTGGGACACTCGCGCCTATGTTCCGGCGGACCTGTAAGGTTCGGGGCTGACCCTGAGCACTGGAAGAAAATCCGGTGCTCCCTTATCAAGTCTGGATGGCCCTGCGGGGCCATCCTCGTTTCATGGCAGGCTTTCTGAACGAGGAACTGTTGTATGACAGTGTCTGATAAAGGCTCATCGCCAGATGTGCACGCATCGGCGTCGGACGCCGGTCAATTTATTCATCATCACACGGAGTTTCCGACAACCTGGCTCAGCCAGTGTGTCGACAGTGCGATTTCTGCAATTGGTAAGAGTGCTTCCTGGCTCTGGATTGTGGTCACTGGTGTGATTATCTATGCAGTGGTGGGTCGCTATGCCTTTGGCATGGGTTCAGTCACTCTTGAAGAGGTCCAATGGCATCTGGCCGGTGCAGGCTGGTTATTGGGCTTGGGCTATACCCTGGTGACGGATGACCATGTCAGGGTCGATGTGATCCATGAACGCCTGTCTCTCAGAGGCCAGGCATGGATTGAACTGCTTGGCCTGTTACTCCTGCTGTTGCCGTTTCTCGGGTTGGCTGTATACGAAATGATTCCCTATGCCTTCAGTTCCTGGGTCCAGGGTGAGACCAGCCAGGCGCCTGCCGGGCTTCCTTATCGCTGGATTCTCAAGAGTATCCTGGCACTGTCTTTTGTTCTTCTGATTCTGGCAGCGTTATCCCGTCTGCTGAAAGTCACTGCTCTGCTTTTCGGTTTTCCGAAGCCAATTCGGATCGAGTCCGGGAATAACAAGAAAGAGGATGCGTCCTGATGGAGCTTGAAACCCTTTTTGTAATCGGCATGTTCCTGACGTTCGGGGCATTGTTGATGACCGGTTTTCCGGTTGCGTGGGTATTGGGTGGCACCGCGGTTATCTGGACCGTTGTCGGTGTAATCGCCGTAGAGAATTTTGGGGCAAATCTGTGGTTTGACTATTCCTCCTCCATGGGGCTAGTGCCCGAGCGGGTATGGAAGGTTGTAAACAGCGAGACCCTTGTCGCTCTGCCCATGTTTATTTTCATGGGCATCATGCTTGACCAGTCCGGGGTAGCCGAGCGTCTGATGAACAGCATGGTCAAACTGTTTGGCGCTGTCCGCGGCGGCTACGCGGTAACCGTGATTGTCATCGGTGTCTTGCTCGCCGCGACCACCGGAATCATTGGTGCGTCCGTGGTGCTTCTGGGCATGCTGTCCCTGCCGGTGATGATGCAGAACAAGTATGACAAGGGATTCGCTGTGGGGACGGCCTGTGCTACCGGGACCCTGGGCATTCTGATTCCCCCGTCCATCATGTTGGTATTGATGGCGGATCGGCTGGCCGTTCCGGAAGCATCGGTTGGCGATCTGTTTATGGGGGCGTTCTTTCCGGGGCTGATGCTGGGCGCCATGTACGTCGCCTACGCTATCATCCGTCCTATGCTGCAGCCGAACATTGCGCCGGTGCCGGAAGGCACAGAGAAAGTGACCTGGAGCATTGTCTGGGAAGTAGCAAAGGCCGTTGTGCCGACAGCTGCGCTAATTCTGGGCGTGCTGGGTTCCATCTTTGCCGGAATCGCAACACCAACGGAAGCATCCGGTGTTGGCGCCTTGGGCGCTCTGCTGTTGGCGCTGATGTCGGGTCGCCTGAGCATCAAAGTGCTCAATTCTTCCATGCAGCAGACAACCCGCACGGCTGCGTTCATTTTCGCCATTTTTCTGGGTGCCACAGCCTTCTCTGTAGTCCTGCGGGGGCTCGGTGGTGACCAGGTTATCGAAGACGCTTTGCTGGGTCTGCCTTTCGGCCCCTACGGCGTAATTCTTACCATCCTGTTTGGTGTCTTCCTGCTCGGCTTCTTCCTGGATTGGGTCGAGATCACTCTGATCATCCTGCCTCTGGTGGCCCCAGTGGTTCAGCACCTTGGCTTTGATCTGGTGTGGTTCACCATCCTTTTCGCGATGTGCCTGCAGACGTCGTTCCTGACGCCACCTGTCGGCTTTGCACTGTTCTACATCAAAGGTGTGGCGCCGCCGGAAATCAAGGTGACCGACATCTACAAGGGCGTCATACCCTTCATCATTATTCAGCTGGTGGCTCTGGCGATTGTCTTCCTGGTGCCCGAAATCGCGACCTGGCTGCCTAGCGTGGCTTACGACTAAGGAGAAAGAAACATGCGTCTAGAAAACCGGATAGCCCTGATCACTGGGGCGGGGCGCGGAATCGGCCGGGCCATAGCCGAACAATATGGCCGTGAGGGCGCCCGGGTTGCGGTGGCCGACCTCACCCTGGAAAGTGCCCAGGAGGCCGTTGAGGCCATCGAAAAAGCAGGTGGCACCGCCATGGCCCTGGCCATGGATGTGACCGACGAAGAGGCTGTAGACCAAGGCGTGGCCGCCATCGTGGACAAGTGGGGCGGCCTTGACGTTGCCCTGGCCAACGCCGGTATTCAGCATATCGACCCATTGCACAAACTGGCCTTTGCTGACTGGCGCAAAGTGATGAACGTTCATCTGGACGGGGCGTTTCTCGTAACGCGAGCGGCCCTCAAACAGATGTACGCAAGCGGGGGCGGGACCATGTTGTACATGGGCTCTGTCCATTCCCAGGAAGCTTCACCCCTCAAGGCGCCCTACGTAGCAGCGAAACACGGCATGCTCGGTCTGTGCCGGGCGGTGGCAAAAGAGGGGGCGGAGCACGGTGTGCGCAGCAACATCATATGCCCTGGCTTTGTCAGAACGCCGTTGGTGGACAAGCAGATCCCGGAACAAGCCAAGGAGCTGGGTATTTCCGAAGAAGACGTCATCAGTAAGGTTATGCTGAAGAATACCGTCGATGGCAAATTCACCACCCTGGAAGACGTCGCCGAGCTGGCAGTGCATCTGGCGGCCTTCCCATCGGCGGCACTGACCGGCCAATCCATTGTGGTCAGTCACGGCTGGCATATGCAGTAAGCAACAGGAGAGACGGATGAGTAACACAGAACAATCACCAGTGGTCTGGTCTCCTTCGCAGGACACACTGAAACACTGCCAGATGGGTCAGTTCCAGGGTTGGCTGGAGCAACAGGGCTTCGGGCCGTTTGCCGATTACCACGCCCTCCATCAGTGGTCGATTGAGAACCTTGAAACCTTTTGGCAGAAAGTGTGGGACTACTGTGGCCTGGTATGCGACACCCCGGCCGACGCCGTTCTGGGCAAGCGTGACATGCCTGGCGCGGAGTGGTTCCCGGGTATGAAACTAAACTTTGCAGCCAATCTGCTGCGGCTGGCGGAAGGCGATCACGCCGGGCGCGAAGCGGTTGTGGCCTACTGCGAAACCCGGCCGGTGCTGCGCCGCACATACGCTGAGTTGAAAGCGGACACCGGTGCCCTGGAAGCGTTCCTGCGCAATAAGGGTATTCAACAGGGTGACCGCGTGGCCGGTGTTGTCACCAATGGCTATGAGGCCCTGGTGGGCATGTTGGCGGCCACCAGCCTGGGTGCCGTCTGGAGTTCCGCGTCACCGGATTTCGGCGTGGGCGCCATTCTTGACCGCTTCGGTCAGATCGAGCCTGCAGCGCTGATTGTGGTCAACGGCTATGGCTATGGTGGCAAAGTCTTCAACCGCCAGGATGATTTCGCCGGCCTGATTGACGGCCTGCCAAGCCTGCGCTGCGTTGTCAGCATCGAACAACTTCCGGGCGAACCCGCCGTCGCCGGCGACAAGGTTACCCATTGGGACGATGCCCTTGCAGAGGGCCATGGCCAGGCGCCCTCCTTCACGCCGCTGCCGCCGGAACACCCGGTCTATATCCTCTACTCGTCCGGCACCACCGGTAAACCCAAATGCATCGTGCATGGCAACGCCGGACTGCTGGTCAACCACGCCAAAGAGCTGATGCTCCACGGTGATGTTGGCCCCGAGGACCGCTTCCTTTACTTCACCACCTGCGGCTGGATGATGTGGAACTGGCAGGCGTCTGCCCTGCTGACCGGCGCCGCTGTCATCACTGTCGACGGCTCCCCTGGCTACCCGGACCTGAACTATCTATGGCAGGTTGTGGCTGACGAGAAAGTCACCCATTACGGCACCAGCGCACGCTTCATTGCTGGCTGCCGCAAGGCCGAGCTGGCTCCGGCGAAAACCCTGGACCTGACTGCCTTGAGAGTCGTCTTCTCCACCGGCTCCCCTCTGCTGCCGGAAGACTACGACTGGGTCTATAGTGACGGTGCCCCCGATGTACTGTTGGGTTCGATTGCGGGTGGCACCGACATCTGCGGGTGTTTTGTGGGCTCCACACCACTGCTCTCGGTACGGCGTGGCGAAATCCAGTGCCGCTTCCTCGGCGTCGACGCCGTTGCCTATGGCGACGACGGTCAACCGGTCAGTCAGGGGCGTGGAGAACTGGTATGCCGCCAGCCTCTGCCTTCCATGCCAGTTGCCTTCTGGGATGACCCCGACAATGAACGTTATAAAGACGCCTACTTCAACACCTTCCCGGGTGTTTGGGCTCACGGCGACTTTATTGAATTCACCGAACACGGCGGCGCCGTCATCTACGGCCGCTCCGACGCCACCCTCAACCCGGGCGGTGTGAGAATCGGTACCGCCGAAATCTACCGGCAGGTAGAGACCATCGCGGAAGTGAAAGACAGCCTTGTGGTTGGTCGCCAGATTGAAGGCGACGTGGAAGTGGTCTTGCTGGTGGTCCCGGCGGAGGGCCAGACCCTCACCGACGACCTCCAGAAAAACCTCAAAACCCGCATCCGTCAAGGCGCCAGCCCCCGCCATGTGCCCAAGCACATCATCGAGGTGCCGGACATTCCCTACACCCGCAGTGGTAAGAAAGTGGAGCTGGCGGTGGCGCGCCTGATCAACGGTTCCAACAAAGCCGACAACCGGGATGCTCTTGGCAATCCGGAGGCGTTGGACCGGATTCGGGAATGCCTGGAAGAGGCGGGTTTGTTGCCGAAGGGGTGACTTCGCTGGTGGATCGGCTGACGAATTACGACTTTGCCTGATCCGCCTTACGGTCCTGCTCTTGTGGCGATACGCACGGAGTATGTTAGTGGTGGGGAGGCCTTCTCCCGAAACTGTGCGGAGCCATGGATGGCGGAGCTCAAGCCGCACAGGGATGTCGTGAGGCGGGTTTCGGGAGAAGGCCTCCCCACCACGGCCGCCTCCATGTCAAAATGTTCGAAAGTTTCGTAAATTCCCGCCTTTTCATAGTCCTGTAACGGCTTTTAGCGAACTTTTAGTCGGTTCTTATACTAAGATCGTAACCAGAATTGCCAAAAAAATGCTATCTTAGTAGGTCTATCAAAAGTTCCCGAATCAGTCATCGCTCAAGCCAGACGTTCACAAGACGGCTGACCCTGCGGTGACCGTCCTGAACTCACCCATCAGCCTGAGGACGAAAATGACATCATCCAAAGCCAAGATCATATACACACTGACCGATGAGGCCCCCGCCCTCGCAACACGGTCACTTCTTCCCATCCTGGAAACCTACGCCAAGCCAGCAGGCATCGAATTTGGCACCAGTGACATCTCCCTCGCGGCTCGCATCCTGGCGTTGTTCCCCGACTACCTGGAAGAAAGCCAGCGCGTGCCCGACGACCTCAAAGAGCTGGGTGACTACACCAAGGACCCGGAAGCCAACATCATCAAGCTTCCCAACATCAGTGCCTCCATTCCCCAGCTGCGGGCTGCCATCAAGGAGCTCAATGACCAGGGTTACAAGGTTCCCGAGTACAAAGAAGATCCTGAGTCAGACGAAGAGAACGAAATTCACGCCCGTTACTCCAAAGTGCTGGGCAGCGCCGTAAACCCGGTACTGCGTGAAGGCAACTCCGACCGTCGTGCCCCGACCGCCGTCAAGGCCTTTGCTCGCAAGCACCCCCACACCATGGGTGAGTGGAGCCCGGCGTCACGCACCCACGTGGCCCACATGCGTGGCGGTGATTTCTACTCCAACGAACAGTCACTGACACTGGATAAGGCCACCAAGGCCCGTATCGTTTTCGAGAACGCCAAAGGTAAGCAGACGGTTCTTAAGAGTGAACTGCCACTGCAGGAAGGCGAAGTGCTGGACGGCATGTTCATGAGCTGTAAGGCACTGCGCAAGTTCTTCGATGACTGCATTGAAGACTGCGAAAAAACCGGTGTGATGTTCTCCCTGCACGTCAAAGCCACCATGATGAAAATCTCCCACCCGATCGTTTTCGGTCACGCGGTGAAGATCTTCTACAAGGAGCTGTTCGACAAGTACGGCGAACTGTTCGACGAGCTGGGTGTGAATCCCAACAACGGTCTCTCCAGTGTCACGGACAAGATCAAGCAACTGCCGGAGTCCAAGCAGGAGCAGATCCTTGAAGACCTGCACGCCTGCTACGAGCATCGCCCGGAAATTGCCATGGTGGACTCGGTGAAGGGCATCACCAACCTGCACGTGCCCAGCGACGTCATCGTTGATGCCTCCATGCCAGCGATGATCCGTAACTCCGGCAAGATGTGGGCGCGAGACAACAAGCTCAAGGACACCAAGGCGGTGATGCCTGAGAGCACCTACGCGACCATCTACCAGGAAGTGATTAACTTCTGTAAGACTCACGGTGCATTCGATCCCACCACTATGGGCACGGTACCGAACGTCGGTCTGATGGCGCAGAAGGCCGAAGAATACGGCTCTCACGACAAGACCTTTGAAATCAAGGAAGACGGTGTAGTTCGCGTCATTGCCGAAGACGGCGCCGTGCTGACCGAGCACAAGGTCGAGAAAGGTGACATCTGGCGCGCCTGCCAGACCAAGGACCTGCCGATCCGCGATTGGGTCAAGCTGGCCGTTAACCGTGCCCGCGCCACCGGCATGCCGGCCCTGTTCTGGCTCGACGACGAGCGCCCGCATGATGCTGAACTGATCAAGAAAGTGGAAATGTATCTCAAGGAGCACGATACCGACGGCCTGGATATCCTCATCAAGTCGCCAGTACGCGCCATTCGCTGGACCATGGAGCGACTGATTCGTGGTCTGGATACCATCTCCGTGACTGGTAACGTTCTGCGTGACTACCTCACCGACCTGTTCCCGATTCTGGAGCTGGGTACCAGTGCCAAGATGCTCTCCATCGTGCCCCTTCTTAACGGCGGTGGCCTGTACGAGACCGGTGCTGGTGGTTCCGCACCGAAGCACGTTCAGCAATTGCTGCAGGAGAACCACCTGCGATGGGATTCGTTGGGCGAATTCCTGGCGACGGCCGTTTCCCTGGAGGAGCTGGGCGAGAAGCAGAACAACGAACGTGCGCGCCTGCTGGGCCTGACCCTGGACAAAGCCACCGAGCGCTTGCTGGAGAACAATCAGTCACCGTCGCGTAATACCGGTGAACTGGACAACCGCGGCAGCCACTTCCACCTCGCTCGTTACTGGGCGGAAGAGTTGGCAAACCAGGACGATGACAAGGATCTGAAGGATTTCTTCGCAAAGCTGGCGAAGCAACTGGAAGACAACAAGGACAAGATCCTGGAAGAAATGAGCGTGATTCAGGGCCATCCGGCCGATATCGGTGGTTACTATCACCCACCGGCCGAGAAAGTCTGCAAGATCATGCAGCCGAGCGAGACCTTTAACCGTATTCTCGAAGAGGCTCGCGCACAGGTGAAGTAACGTTATAGAGCCTGGCGAAACCCGGACGGTGGAAACACCCTCCGGGTTTTTTTATGCGGCTACTCCTCAAACATCATCAATTGCAATATTCCCTCGACGACAGGGTCGTCTGTGACTATTTTCAGAATGTAGCGCCTGTTATTTGGGCCCGAGGTGTTCGCACCGACAGGGAAGCAGCCGGAACCCGGGGAAAGTACGTCAATGGAGAAGATTCAAGGCCGCCATACGCCGCTGCGGCGATCATTATGGATTGTCGGAACCTATCTGCTGGTAGGTTGGTTGTGGATAACGTTTTCAGACTACCTGGTGCAGCAGTGGTTTCCCGACCCGGAGACACTGAGCCGGGTGCAGACATACAAAGGAGCGCTCTTCGTCCTTGTGACGGCGCTCGTACTTTTCCTGTCGTTGATTCGGCAATTCGTGAGTGACCGGACATTGCTGTCTCTGAATGTCCATCAGCAGGAAGAGATCCGCGAACTGAACCAGTTCCGCGAAAGCGTGATTGAGCGTGCCAATGTCTGGATCAATGTGCTGGACCCGGAGGGGCGGGTCGTGCTCTGGAACAAGGCTGCGGAAGATATAAGCGGCTATCCCAGAGAAGAGGTTATGGATTCAGACGGAATATGGCAACTGTTATACCCGGACGACGAAGATCGGGTGAGAATTCGTGAAAGGGCCGGTGAAATCCTGCGTGACGAAGGTGAAGTTGTGGGTTACGAAACCTGGATCACCACTCGCGATGGCCGCGAGCGTCAGCTGTCGTGGAACTCGCGCAGCCTTCGCAATGACGCCGGTGTGATCACCGGCTCCATTGCTATTGGCCAGGACATCACCGATATTCGCGAGGCGGAGAACACCCTTCGACGTCGTGAACGCCAGCTATCCACGATCATGGACAACCTGCCTGGAATGGCCTACCGCTGCCGGTATGACGAGTTCTGGACCATGCTGTCTGTATCCAACGGCTGCCGTGAGTTGACCGGTTATGAGCCGGATGATCTGGTGAACAACAGCCAGGTCAGCTATGCAGAACTCATCGACGAGGCCAGCAACGAAACGATCCTGCGAACGGTTGAATCAGCCATCGGTAACGCCGAGCCGTTCTCCATTGAATATCCGATAACCCGTAAGGACGGCCGAAAAATATGGGTCTGGGAGCGTGGACGGGGTGTCGAGGGAGAAGGTGAACTGGTGCTTGAGGGGATTATCCTCGATATTTCGGATCGTAAGGAACTGGAGGAAGAATTGTCGGAACTGGCAACCCGCGATTCGCTGACCGGGGTGCTGAACCGCCGGGAGATGACTCGCATATTGGAAGAGGAAATCGCCAGGGCCAAACGTTACGACCGTGAGTTGGCGCTGTTGTGGATCGATTTTGACCACTTCAAGACCATTAATGATGACCATGGACACGCTGCCGGCGATTCTGTGCTGAAGGCAGCTAGCGCATTGCTAGCCGGGAGCGTGCGGAGTGTGGATAGTGTCGGTCGGTTTGGCGGTGAAGAGTTTGTTATTCTGTTGCCGGAAATGGACTGTCGCGAGGCGCTGGAAACGGCAGAACGACTTCGCAGATTGGTAAGTGATGCCCCGCAGCCTCTGGGGAATGGCAACACGGTTGCACTGACCATCAGTATCGGCGTTTCCGTATTCCCAGACCATGGCGAAGGCGCCGATGCCCTGTGCGCCGCAGCCGACCGGGCCATGTATCAGGCCAAGGCCGATGGCCGCAATCAGGTGGTACTGGCACCCTTGACCGAGGAAGCCCATAATCCCTGAAGACGATGTGCTGGATGAGTTGACGCTGCCAGGCCCGCTATCCGGCCAATGAGCCGGGAGGCATTCAACGTCAGGATGTGCGAAAAGACAGTCTCTGGAATCAAAGGTCAAGCGATGAACCGAATTGCCCGCCGTGCGCTCCACACCTCTTTTGTCCCCAATGATCTGGCGTCAGTAACCCACCGCGATGAGGCCGGCGAGAAACCGGAACTGGCTGGTGTGAGCCCCGAGGTTGTCGAGGCCATCTGGCACAGCGTTGAGCGGTTGTACCGAACCGGGGTGCACCCGGGTATACAGCTTTCGGTCAGGCACCGGGGCGAACAAATCCTCCATCGAGCCATCGGCTATGCCAGTGGCAACGGGCCCCACGACGCCATGGACGCGATGAAAGTGCCGATGACCACGGAGACGCCCATTTGTTATTTCTCCGCCTCCAAGGCGGTCACTGCCCTGCTGATCCACATCCTGGCGGAACAAGGGCTGGTCAACCTGATGGACCCGGTGTCGTACTACTGCCCGGAATTCGCTGGGGGTGGCAAGCGCACCATCACCATTCACCAGGTGCTTTCCCACCGTGGTGGCATTCCGGCGATTCCCCGGGAAACCCCCATTGATGTGCTCTGGAACAGGGACGAAATCTGGCGACTGCTGTGTGAGGCGAAGCCGGTGGAGGTGGACGGTGCGAAAGTGGCGTATCACGCCATCACCGGAGGATTCGTGCTGCAGCGGGTGCTGGAGAAAGTGACCGGCGACACCATCGAGTCGTACATCGACAGGCACCTCCGCAAGCCCATGGGTATGAAGTGGTTTACCTACGGGATTGCGCCTGCAGACGTGGATAAGCTGGCCGGCAACTATGCCACCGGCCCGACGCCGCGTTTTCCGGTATCCTGGATCGTGAACCGGGCGTTGGGAGGCGATATACGCACCGTGGAACGGGTTTCCAATGATCCTCGCTTCCAGGAAGCGGTTATACCGGCGGGCAACTTGTGTGGCACCGCCGAAGAAATGGGGCGTTTCTTTCAGATGATGCTCAATGGCGGGGTCTGGAATGGCAAACGCATCTGCAGCGAGATGACCGTCAGGCGCTCCATCCAACAATTTGGCTCGCTACAGATCGACCGCACCATGATGATCCCCATGCGCTTCAGCGCAGGCATGATGCTTGGAGGCAACCCCGTGGGGCTGTGGGGCCAGCACAGCAGGCATGCCTTCGGTCACATTGGTTTGATCAACAAGCTGTGCTGGGCGGATGCGGCCCGGGATATTTCTGTCAGCCTGCTCAATACCGGCATGCCCATTGTTGGTCACCACCTGCCGGCGTTGGCACGGTTTGTCTACACTGTGTGCGACCGCTTTCCGTTGATGCCGGAAAATCGCAGGCCGCTGGTGGCGGCCTGACCATTTAAAGGGTCGCCAGCTGTTCCTCGAGTATCCCCAGCACTGACGACAGGATATCCCGGAAGTCGGTTAGTGTCTGGGTTCTCTGGATTACATCCTCCCGGCTTTCATCTAGCCGCTCCAGCTTGGGAACCACCCGCCGGATACCCTCAGTGATAACTTCGTAGGGGTAATGATGGTCCATGACGCTGAGCTTGTTGATCTCGGCCACTTCCTGGCTGAAGATGCTGATGATGTCGTAAAGCATGTCCTTGTGCTGAATTGAGCTCGCTTCCCAGTACGCATCGTCAAGAAGCTCCAGCAGGGAAAGGTATTCCCTTAGTGTGTCGGCAACGGATGTCTGGTTCATAAGCGGTCTTCCTGGCCCGAATGGAGGGGGGTCGTTACTGCTAACGGCTGCGCTCTATGTGGCTATCTGAAGGGAACTATAGCAGGGGTTTGTTCGTGTAGTTTGGGTAGTGGAGTCGTATTCGCTGAAAAAAATATGAAACTCTATTCATTTTTATTGAGTTTTGTCTGACAGTTGTGCAGAATTGCGTCTGATCATACAAAGCGGCAAAAGCCTGCTACAGTATGTACTGAGGCTTTGAAAAGCCTGACGAAACAAAAGGATAAAAGGACTTCCAGCCCGGCCAGAAAGAGCCATTGAAACGTGGGCGGAATCAACGGTTTCGGCGTATTGATCATTGGATACTCATTGGAAGAGGACGATCATGGATAAACACACGCAGCCACAGCCCGGGCCAGAGCAGCCACGCCCGGTCAAGCTTGACCATCACGACAGTGTTCGGTCTCACGTCTGCCAGCAGGTCAGTACTGAAGTGGCGCGCCTTGAGCGCCGCATTGAAACCCTCCGACTGACCAAAGCCCCCCACGCCGCCATCATGATCTCGACCTACGAGCGCATGATTGACCGCAAGAAGGGGTTTCTCAAAAACTGGGACATGCAGGACCGGGCCGTTTACTGACGCTCGCTGATGATCACGGACTCGTAGACAATTGCCTCGACACCGTTCTGCTGGTTGCCGCAGTGGGCAGGGTTGAGAGTCGTTTCCCCGTCGTTGGTGCTGCTGGGCTGCTCATCGAAGGATGTGAATACACGCACCCTGGCGTCCTCATAGTTCACATCCACTCGAATACAATCGGGCTCTTCACCGTCAATGGTTATTCCCGAGGTCTGTGTCAGTGACAGCGTGTCGCGTTTGTTGCCGATAAACTCCTGCCGCATTTCCGCATTGCCAAATTCCCGTCCGGTCAGGCTGATGACGGCATATTCTGGCTGATTGTAACCGCTGACCGAAAAATCCGGACCGTGAAAACGGCCGCTCCAGACTGCGCTGCTCACCTCTGGTGGCGAGGTGTCATCATCGGCGGGTTTCCTGGCGACAAACTGGGCCGCCCGGAAAACCTTGTTGAGCTGTGGGTTGCTGGTCCAGTCGAGCAGGACGTATACCCAGATCTGATCCGGCTCAGGTGGTTCGCCATTGTTGCCGCCGGTTTCGGTAAAGCGGATCAGTGCATCGTTAGCCGGGGTATTGTAACGGGACCCCTCGCCCCGGGTGATGCTGTCGCGCATCAGCCGCCGGCCATCATTGAAGGTGTTCACCTGATTCGTGCTGATGACGTAGTGGAGGAAGTCCATCGGATTTCGCGCTTGGGTGTAGGTTGTCCCATCATCACTTGGCGTTAACCCCATCAGTAAATCGAAGCGATCGCGGAGCTGGGCGACCACGCCTTCGTCGTTCTCGCCGTCCGCGGGTTCAATGCCTCGATACACATCGTAGAATGTGGTCTGTGGGAGTACCGGCGACAGGCCGTCTTCGTCCCTGACGGCGAAACTCTCGAAAGACAACGACACACTGGCCGCCGGATTGATGTAGTTGCTGTCGGAGGAGTCGTCCGGCCCACAGCCGGCCAATGTCAGGGCAAACAGGGGAATGGCGGCGAAAATGCAGGAATGTCTCATTTCAAGTGACCCTGAGATGCGTCGTTGTCGGTAAAACGCTAAAGTGTTTAGCTAAGGTGCCGCTGAATTCGTTCGGCACCTGCATGACTGCTGACAATAAACCATAAAAAAGGCATCTGCCCTCGCGGAGATCACATTTTGCAGCAATGGGAATGCCACGTCCGGTGGCTCCGTTTCATCGCGCTTGCGGTTCTGGCTATTGTTATTCCGGCCTCCGCCGTGGCGCAGGAGCGATGCCAGGATGGCGAGATCGTACTGAACAGCGCCACCAGCAGTGTGCGTGATCTGGGTAGTTGTATCTGGTACCTGGAGGACCCGGAGCACACCCTCGATTTCAGCGACATCCTGAGTAGCGATACCGCGCCTTTCACCCGTCATGAGGGCGGTGTGCTGAACTTTGGCTACACGGAGTCTGCTTACTGGGCCAGGTTCGATGTCGAGGTGGGTGCCGGTGCAGCACTGACAGACTGGATACTGGAGCTGGCCCTGCCACTGGTGGACGAGGTGGTGATCTATCTGGTCCGTGATGGCGAGTTGGTAGAGCAGCGCCGTGCCGGCTACGAGGGCGATTGGTCCGGGCGTGACCTGGCAGTACCCAACCCCACGTTCCGATTGTCACTGGAACCGGGAAGCTCAACCCGCATCTATCTGCGCATTACCAATACCAATACCTTCCGCCTGCCTATCACTCTGTGGCACCCCGATGCTTATATCGAGAAGGTGTCGGTCGATGAAGCCGTGCGGGGTATTCTGCTTGGCAGCATCCTGGCCATTCTCGCCTACAACCTGTTTGTAGCCGTGTCCGTGCGCGAACGCAGCAATGTTTACTACGTGATGTATCTGGTATCGGCCACGGTATTCATAGCCACCGAACAGGTGCATGGTATCCAGCTACTGGAGAATCGCCCCGCGCTGTTGCACAAGGAGTACCTCCACTACCAGATCATCAATACCTGGTTCTGGGGCCTGCTGATGGCCCGGTCCCTGCTGGAAACCCGGGAGCGATCGGCGGATCTGGACAAGGTTATCCAGCTTTGCCTGTACGCCATTGTGGCGACCTTTGTGCTATCCCTATTTCTGCCCTATCACACGGCGATGGAATGGATCGTGCTGGCGTCGATCCTGCTCAGCATTATCCTGATCGTGGTCAGTTACCTGTCCTGGCGCTATTACAACCCGGCAGCGCGCTCCTACTTCTTTGCCTGGACCCTGGCGCTGGTGGGGTTTGGCATCTATGGCCTGACGGTAATGGGCTACCTGCCGCTGAACATGTTCACGTCTTACGCGCCGCAGTTTGGCCTGACGGCCCAGATCATTCTGTTCTCTTTTGCCCTGGCCGACCGAATCAAACAGGTACAGGGTGAGGCGCTGGGCTGGAGCCAGCGGGCGCTGGCCAACCTGCGGAGATACCAGTCGCTGTTCGACAACGCCATCGAGGGCGTATTCCAGATGTCGCTGGACCGGCGTTTCGTCACCGCCAACCCCGCCATGGCGAGGTTAATGGGCTACACCAGCAGCCGGGAGCTGCTGGATCTTGACCCGGACGCACTGGAAACCTGTTTTGCGGATGAGCGCGTACGCCGCTGGGTGATCGGGCAGTTGGAATCCCGGGGCACGGTCAAGGGTATCGAGGCGCGGTATTACACCCGTTCCGGTGAAGAGCGCTGGGCCACTATCTCTTTACATACCGTGTATACCCCCGATGGCGATCCCGCCCATCTTGAAGGTACCTGCATTGACGCCACCGAGCGCCATCAGCGCCAGCGTATCGAACGTGAGCGGGAGCAGGAACGCCTGGAAAAAGAACTCGCCCGCAATTCGGCTGAAGCCAAGAGTCAGTTCCTGGCCAACATGAGCCACGAAATCCGCACGCCGCTGGCGGCGATTATCGGTTATGGCGAAACTCTGCTCGACCCGGACCTGACCGAGAGGGAGAAACACACCAGTGCGGAAACGGTGGTGCGCAGTGGCCGTCACCTGCTGGATCTGATCAACGATATCCTGGACCACTCCAAGATCGACGCCAACAAGCTGGATGTGGATATTGTGTCCGTTAACCTGCCGGAACTGCTTGACGAAATCCGCGCTTTCTTCGCACCCAGGGCGCGGGAAAAGGGACTGGAGTTTCATATCATCTGCGAGTATCCCCTGCCAGAGAAGATTGCGACGGACCCAACCCGATTTCGGCAAATCATCATCAACTTGTGCGGAAATGCGCTTAAATTTACGGAAAAAGGGTCAATTTCTCTGAACATTCGATGTGAACGGCAGCATCAGGCCCTGGTGGCCAGGGTGGTGGATACCGGCATCGGCATGAAACCCGAGCAGCTGGGTCGACTGTTTGATCCGTTTGCCCAGGGTAGCGCCGCTATTGCCCGGCAATATGGCGGAACCGGTCTTGGGCTGAGCATTTCTCGTCGGCTTGCGGAGTTGCTGGGTGGAAACATATCCGTTACCAGCACCTATGGCGAAGGCAGTGAGTTTGAGCTCTCCATTGCCACCGGCCCATTGGAGGATATCCACTTCCTGCGCGACGCGTCGGAATTGTCGCAACGTCGGCGCAGTATTCCCATGGTGACTGCGCCACGGCTTTCCGGCCGTATCCTGCTGGCGGAGGACAATGACGTGAATCGTCGCCTGGTGTCCCTGCTTGTGGGGCGTACGGGTGCCGAGCTGGTCCATGTCGGCAATGGCGCTGAAGCACTGGATCTGGCGCTGCGGGAGTCCTTTGATCTGATCCTGATGGACATCCAGATGCCGGTGATGAACGGCCGGGATGCAACGGCCGCCATTCGTGAAGCTGGCCTGAATATCCCGATCATCGCGTTGACGGCTAATGTGATGGCGGAGGATATTGCAGACTATCGCCTCGCAGGCTGTAATGACCATCTGGCCAAACCTATCGACAAACAGCGTTTCTATGAGGTCATGGCCAGATATCTGGTGGTGCAGCCGGAGAGTGAACTCGATGGTCACCGGCACTATAACGGCACGGTATTGGTCGCTGAGGACAACGGGGACAACCGTCGTCTGATGGAGCAAATGCTCGGGGCCCAGGGGCTGGATGTCATCACCGTTGCCAGTGGCGATGATGCGGTCCGAACGGCGCTGTCCGAATCGGTGCAGATGGTCCTGATGGACCGGCATATGCCGGGTCTGGACGGCGTGGAGGCTACCCGGTTGCTGAGACAGACGGGCTTCCGCCGGCCGGTTATCGCCTTCACCGCCGGTGGTCAGTCAGAAACCGACGCATTGATGGCAGCCGGATGCGATGGGGTATTAAACAAGCCCATCGACAGTAAGCACTTGCTGACCACGCTGGACCGTTTCCTTGAAGAGTCCGATGGCCCGAACATGGACTCTACGGAGGATGAAGACATCGGCCACCTGGTTGAACGCTTCCTCGATGGGCTGGCGACCCGAAAAGTGGCCATGGAAGCCGCCGCCGCGGGTCATGATCAGCAGCGGTTGGCATCCGAAGCCCATCAGATCAAAGGCACCGCCGGCGCCATGGGCTATCCTGACATGACACGGCAGGCGGGGAAACTGGAGGCTTGCGTGAACGTTGAAGACCAAGACTGGGACCTCGTTCACCGCCAACTGCAAACCCTGGGTGACATGATCGACAGGGCACTGCTGGGGCGAGAGGAACGCCTATGACAACCGGTATTTCGGTTACCGATAACAACAGGAATCATGATTGATGAGTGAAAACTTCCAGCAAAGCGAACAGCACTCGCTGAGCATGATGTACGGCACTTACGCCGACATTCTGTTTGTCCTCTTTCCGTTCCTGGTCATAAGCATGCAACGGTTATGGGATGGCCAGTTATACGAGACGCTGTTAAGGCCCGATCTGAGCATTGCGGCTGCGATACTGGCCGGGCTGGCCATAGGCAAGTTCGTGCTGGGGCTGGTCAGTAACCGCGATTTGGGTCGTTACAAGGAGCGCATTGTGTTCTTTATTGCATTGACGCTGTTTGTGGTGCTGGGACCTGCCATCATCCTCATGCTCAGTATCGCTGGTCATCGCGAAGTGCCCGGATTCGTGGCGTTTGTTCAGCCTATCCTGCTGATCATCGCGATTTCGCTCTACACCACGGCCGTCAGTATCAGTAATATCCTGACCCGGTCCGGCGGCGCTGACGCCAGCCCGTCACGCACCGCTGGCGTTCGCCAGGGCGAGACTGGAGAACCCGCGCCAGCCACTGCTCAGCATGAGCCATTGGCCATTCCCCGGCGAACCGGCGGTGATTCCTTTTGAAGTGCCTTGTGGGGCTGGGTATAAAATAGAATCAGGAGGCAGGATATGAGTGACATGAGAATACTGGTGGTGGAAGACGAGCCGGTCATGAGGGAGCGGTTGGTGGATATGCTCTACACCGCTGGCGCAAGCAGCGTGGTTGAATGTCCGGATATTGCGGGTGCCAGGGCCGCTTTTGAGGCCGACGTCTTCCAGATCATCCTGCTGGACTTGGGGCTGCCGGACGGCAATGGTCATCAGTTGATGGAAGAGTTCAAGGCCAAGCGCAAGGATCAGCACATTGTTCTGGTGACAGCGGATGACTCAATCGACAGCATCCAGAAAGCCATCAGTGCCGGAGCTAACGGTTACGTGGTCAAACCCTATTCTCAGGAAAAAATCCACGACGTGGTGAACAACTACGCCATGGTGCACGGCAGCGATGCCGCGATGATACGGGGGCTGAACCGCCAACACTGACGGTTCGGCCCATCGGGTTTTCCATCACGCAACCTGGCGGGAGATCCAGGAACCGTATCGAGTGGCAAGAGCACGCACGTATCGTGCTTCGCCATCGTTCAGGTTGCCCAGAACACCCTTGAATATCCAGCCACGCTCATACAGCCCCAGCACCCGCTGTTCGTCATCCAGGTTGACGCGCTGGTTCAGTTTCTTGCAGATAGCATCCAGCAGCGGCAGCTTTTCCGGGCGCCGAATAGGTCCCGTGCGGCTGCTCGCCGGCTGGTTTGCTGCTTTTGTCAGATGTCTCTTCATGATCTTCTCCTTGTCGTTTTGCGGCTGCAAAAACAAAACCCCGGCGCTCTGGGCAACCGGGGTCTCGCGGAGAAGCTGGCCCGGTCGCTCCAAAGGCTCCCGGGACTGACCGAAAGCCGTTAGATGTCGTTCACCATGGAGTGTGCACACGCCCCACCATTGCGGTGCGCAATCGCGTCCGCGTCATTCATCAGATATTGGCATTTCTGAAGCATAGTCATGGGCCTTGTTCCGGCATCGTTTGCCGAGCATATCGGTTTCGGTACTGTCATCAGTGTATCGCTTGCCCATGGCTTTGCAAGGGGCTGAGTGCTTCGGCAAACCCCTACAGACGTGGTTTCTCGAAACAGCCATAATTCGTCCTGTCACGTGTTTTACGTTGTGCAATCCTTCGGTGCCCACCTTTTACCTGTGGCGTACCGTATGGATCTCTCCTTTATACGCAGCCCTCTGGGCTGCGTTTTTTTTGGCCGTCCGAAAAGTGTGTGTCTGACGGCATCGTGGAAACCTCGTAGCCACTAGTTCGTACAGACGCCCGGGCCATATTTGGCGATAATTTGCACACTAATCAATGCAATGTATTGCCAGAAACCAGAGGTTGAAACCCAGTAAAATGTCCGAAGAAAACGGATCTGCACAAAACCGGTTACAGTCACACGCCATTGTTGAAGCGCTGCTTGTCCTGGCGCTCGCCGTTTACCTGTTCATTGCTCGCAGTGAGATGGTAGGTGACGATTTTTCCTTTACCGTCATTGGGGCGGCGCTGATGGTGCTGGTGACCTACTGGACATTGAACACCTTGCGTGATGGCCTCGAAGTCCTCGCCCTCAAGGTGAATAGCTCCCGGCGCTGAGTTCCTTGATGGGAATCTCAGACCTGCCGGCTGCGGCCGTGAAGCGGTTCGTCATCCGCAGCGAACAGTTGGATCTCTTCCCAGGTTCTGTGGAGGATAAGCGCGTCGTTTGCCGCCCTGTGCACGGGTAACCCCAGACGGTTGATAACCTGCTGACGCGATGCCGACCAGTGCCTTACCTGATGGCCATCCAGCAACATGGAAATGGATTCCAGTTGAAAGTCGGCGCGGGTGTTGGCAGCACGGAACAGGCGGTGGAGCCAGAAGCTGTCAAACGTCCAGGCATCGCAGAATACCTGCCCCGAGAGCAGTTGGTTCAGGTGTGCCGCAACCTCCGACACGGGTGTACCCTCCGTTTTCAGGGTTTCCCGGGTGATTCCGTGAACCTGCTCGGCACTTTGTGACCAGTCCTGCCAAAGTACATGGGGTTGTATCAGCCAGCTGTGCAAGGTGCCGTCGGGCAGGCATATGCCCACCTCGATCGGATAGCTGGCGATCAGGTCGAGGCTGGAGGCCTCGAAGTCAATAAAGGCTGGGCTGGTTCTGGTTTTCATTCCGCCTGGTTTTTGTTGCTGTGCCGTCATCAGAGTTTACCCGCACGCTCCTGCAGACGCGAACCCATCGTCGCATTCCACTGTTACAATGTGTCCACGGATGATACTCCGACCCTATAACAATCCAGTGACGCCCTGCGGGCTGTCTGAAACCGGGATGACCTGATGACCGAAACCGTCGTTGTAATCTACTCTGGGGGAATGGATTCGTTCACCCTGCTCCACCTTGCCCGTGCCCGAGGGTATAAGGTTCATGCTCTGTCGTTTGACTACGGCCAGCGGCACGTTCGCGAACTGGAAGTCGCCCGCCAGGTATGCGACGAGTTGTCTGTGCCGCACAAGGTGATCGATATTCGTGCGCTCAGTGAAGTCATGGCTGGATCGGCCCTGACGGACGCAGTGGAAGTGCCCGAGGGGCACTACGAAGAAGACAACATGAAGGCCACCGTGGTGCCCAACCGCAACATGATTCTGTTGTCGCTGGCCACCGGTTATGCGGTTACCGCCGGTGCTGTTGCTGTTTGGTACGGTGCCCATGGTGGCGATCACGCTATCTATCCGGACTGTCGACCGGAGTTCGTTGAAAAAATGGATGCCGTCTGTCAGGTGGCCAACTACGACCCCGTGAAAATAGAAGCGCCTTTCATGGGCTCGGACAAGGGTGCCATCCTTGCCGAGGGTCTGAAGCTGGGGCTCGATTACAGCAAAACCTGGACCTGTTACAACGGCCGCGATCAGGCCTGTGGCCTCTGTGGCTCCTGCGTGGAACGTCTGGAGGCGTTTGCCGCCAACGGCGTTTCAGACCCCTTGCCTTATGAGGTGAAAACCTGATGTATCGGGTAAAGGAAGCGTTTTATACGTTGCAGGGTGAGGGTGCCCAGGC
The DNA here is from genome assembly GCF_055524115.1 of Marinobacter sp. V34. NCBI lineage: Bacteria > Pseudomonadati > Pseudomonadota > Gammaproteobacteria > Pseudomonadales > Marinobacteraceae > Marinobacter > Marinobacter sp. V34. The sequence goes on from NZ_JBUPZY010000002.1 coordinate 376,419, forward strand.
CGGGCGAGCAGCGGTGTTTTGCCGCTTTAGTAAGTGCAATCTCTGGACCGGCCGTGAAAAGGACCGGGCCAATGCCGTATGCAGTTTCTGCGATACCGATTTCGTAGGTACCGATGGCCAGAACGGCGGCCAGTTTGAAACCGCGGATGCGCTGGCGGCGCATATTCGTTGCCTTTGGCCAGATGCGTCTGGTCGGCCCTATGTGGTGTGCACGGGCGGTGAACCCTTGCTGCAACTGGATAATGAGCTGGTTGATGCCTTTCACCGGGCCGGCTTTGAAGTAGGCGTGGAAACCAACGGCACACTGCCGGCACCAGCCGGTATTGACTGGTTGTGTGTGAGCCCTAAGGCGGACGCGCCGGTAGTGTTGCGCCAGTGTGATGAGCTCAAAGTGGTGTACCCTCAACCCCTGGCGATGCCGGAACGCTTCACTGACATTCAGGCCAGCCACTACTTTCTCTCGCCAATGGCGTCGCCGACCGTCTCAGAGGGTGAGCCTGACCCCGTCAAGCAAAGTAACACCCGCAAAGCCACGGATTACTGCCTGACACACCCTCAGTGGCGGTTGACCCTGCAGATGCACAAGATCATTGGCATCGACTGAGTATCTCAGACCATTGCACTGGCCGGTGTTCTCTTGATTGACGTCGTTGTTGGCAGGGAGGCCTGGTTTCGGTAGTGGCTGGGGCTCTGTCCCGTCCAGCGCTTGAACGCCCGGGTAAAGTTGGCAGCGTCGGCATAGCCCAGGGCGTCGGCAATCTGGCTCAGGTTCATGGCGGTTTGTTGCAGCAACTCACCCGCTCTTTCCAATCGAACCTGATCCACCAGGTGCTGGAAACTGGCTTCCTCCGCCTGTAGACGTCGTTTCAGGGTGCGCTCCGACACAAACAGTGTTGTGGCCACCCTGGCCAGTTTCGGTGGGAACGGGTGACTGGTTTCAATCACCCGCCTGACCCGACAGGCAAAGCCGGCATCTTCCGTTAGAAGGCGCAGGGCCTCCTCACACTGGGCTTTCGAGGAGGCGGCCAGCTGATCGTCGGAAAAACGGATGGGCAATGCCAGTTGCGAATCGGGAATGACAATCGCATCTTCGGCAGCGCCGTACACCACGGGAATCGGTATTTGCTGGCGAAAGCGGTGAAAGTAGGCCGGTTCCGGGCCGCGTCGCTGAATCGACGAGCCGGCAACTGGTGAGCCCGTCAGCTGCGCGCCCATGGACGCGCAGCCGAACAGCATGGCGTCCATGATAAAGCCCTGTAATGGTCCCAGATCAATGCCGCACGAAATGGCGTAGATAGCCTGGCCATCGTGCTGCCAGCGCTTGACCTGCAGATGTGGGGCACGCAGGGTCAGGTACCGCGTCATCAGGTCCAGAGCCTCCGCCAGCGTGCGGCTGCTCATGACCGCAGTGCCCAGGGCGCCGTGCAATGGTAGTCGAAGTTCCCGGGCCAGCATGATGCCGAGCCCGGGCTCGCCACTTTCGATGATGGCGCGGGTCACGAATTCGCTGGCCTGTGACTGACTGACTCTTAAATCGGTTGACTGCAAACGCACCGGGTCGAGGCCGACACGCTTGAGCAGCGCTTTTTCATCGACGCCGATGGTACTAAGCAACTCCGCCAGCAAGTGCAGGTAAATGGCCGGCATGCCCAGATCCTGAGTGGTAGATACTGAGGCGCGCATGGGATTTCCTCGTGTTTCCTGTTGTTGTTATGTCAGGGATGAAACTTCTTCCATGATTATGAACGGAATGTTCCTCCCACCCCATGACTTCGCTGACGGGTCAACAGGATATGCAGGCCAATTAACAGATCTGGTCGCCCGCTGAGTGGCGTGCGATGAAGGCTGCCAGAGTGCGGGCTGAGTGGCCCGGATTCTCCAGCATGGGAAGATGGCCCACCCGCCGGAACACGTGAATATCTGCTTCGGGCGTGACCTTTCGATACCAGTCAACACAGCGTGTGGGAGTGATGACGTCCCGATCACCCCACTGGACCTGAAGAGGAGGCGTGCCCGAGCCCAGGTAGCGTGCCGGTGCCAGTGCGTCGGCGAGCATGTCGTTGAAGATGTGGCGCAACGACTCGGTTCGTCGCAGTAGGTCCGGCCCCAGGAGTCCTGTCATGGCGACGCCCATGGCGGTTGGCCTGCCACTGCCGACGCTGTTGAACATCCGGTAGACACCGGTCCAGTCCCGGGGAATGAGAATGGCGTCGCGGTCAGATTCGAACGGTGCGTTGAGGTCCACGTTTGTATGTTCGGGTATGCCAGCGCTGTTCAGCACCGTGAGGGAAGCGGGTGCGGGTGTCATTTTGTGGGCGAGGACGGTGGCAATGGCACCCCCCATGGAGCTGCCGACCAGATGGAGGCTGTTGGTGGTCAGAGTATCGATCCAGGCTGCCAGCCTTGATGCCTGGGCCTCGTAGCCGTAATCGGCGTCCGAACGGTACTCGCTTTCTCCAAGCCCTGGCAGGTCCGGAACCAGAACATGCCAGTGTTCGGGCAGCCGCTGCAGCCAGAACGCCCAGTTCTCTTTCATGGCGGCAAAACCGTGCATCAGTATAACCGTGGGTCGGTCCGCGACAGCGGTCCCTTTTTCCAGATACACCATACGGTGGCCATCGATCACGGTTTCACGACGTTTTGCCTGTACCAGCCATCGCTGACCGGTGCGGGCGGCGGGCCATAAGTTTGGAGTGGGTATTTTCACGGTCGGTTTCCGTTTCAGCTGGATTGGAACCAGTGTACCGCTTATCCCACGCCGGGCTTTGGCCTACCTGCCCTGAAACTGCGGCTCGCGGGCAAGGTGGAATCAGAGTGACAGGTCGGTGATGACCGGGTTGTGGTCCGATGAGCGCCAGGGCTGGCCTGTGGGCACGGTAACCGGCCCCTTGTAGCCCAGCGCCCGGGGTTCATCGGAATTTATCGACCAGGTGCGGGCACCGACGATCTGTGGGAGGAGTCCGTTCGAAACCAGGCTGTAGTCCAGGGTTCCGCTACGGCCATGATAGGTATAACTGGTGTGCTTGCAGGCGGTTTCGGTGCAGCCGTGTATGTGACGAACGGCGTTGATAAAGCCTGCCGCTTCCAGCAGTTGCAGCGGCGTTTCCCGAGCGTAGGCATTCATGTCGCCGGTGATCATGGTGCCGGACAGGCCATCCGGGTGCGGCAGAGCATGGGTCCAGCGGATAATGGCCCGGGTCGCCTGCTCACGGCGGTGGCTGTAGCAGCCCTGGCCGTCGCCCTGGTCCTGGTTCGAACCACTGGCGCCACGACAGGCCTTTGATTTGAGGTGAGGAACGATAACCCTCAAGGCCCGGTCACGGCCTATGGGGCGGAATACCTGGGCCACAGGTGGCCGGCCACGTCGACCAAACGGTGTCGTTGTCAGTCTGCTGGCAGGGCCTTCTGCGATCACCCGGTCGCTGCGGTACAGCAGATCAGTGCGAATGGCATCGCTGCCGGTGTTGTCATCCGTTTCCACGTAACGCCAATGTGCACCCAGGGCTTTGACCAGTTCGGCAATGGCGCTGTTACTCCCATAACCATCGTTTTCCATTTCTGTTACGGCGAGGATGTCTGGATCCGGGATGGTCAGTGCGGCAAGCAGGCGTGCTTTCTGCTGTTCAAACTGAGTGTCGGATTGGGCACCCCGTGCTGCTGGAAAACCACCGCCACGGCCATCACCGTTGAAAAAATTGCCAAGGTTGAGTGTGACCACCCTGAGCGTGGTCAGCTTTGGTCGCTTGGGTGCCTGCGGGCGTGGATTGGCAGGCCTGAAGGTCGGATTTGATTGCGGTTGCACCCGCCAGGCACCGAATCGGAAATCCAGTATGCCCGTTAACCCGCTGATCTCGTCACCGGTGCGAACGGTGTTACCTGCGGATAATGGCGGCTTAGGCCAAGGGATAGGGCGCGGGTTGCGGGCACCCCGGCCATCATCAAGTAACAGTCGGTTGATCGCCTGCTGCTTGTGGTGCGACTGGGCCCGCGGTCCCGGTTCCAGGATCTCCGTGGCCATCGTTTGGGGCGCAGCTGCGAGGGTCAGCTCACCGTAACGGGCCAGGTTATAGTGGTCGATAACCGTCAGCTCACCGGCGACATTGATCCTCATGTTTTCCAGGTGTTCCGGAGGCTGGCCATCCTGCCAAGGCAGCGTGACGGGGACAGGCTCTGGTAGATGACCATCCCCGCAACGGGTGATGGCGGTAATATCGGTGAGCTCGGTCAGGCCATGGAATTCTTTCACCCGCCCGGAGACGTGCACCCGTTCCCCGCGTTGTCCGTCGGAGTGGTTGGTGTAAATAAACAGCGCCTCGGAGGTTTTCGGGTCGTTATCCGTTTCGCCATCAGCTTGTTGCAGATAAAAGCCTCGGAAGCCGCCCTGCTGGCGGGCGTCCATGGTTATGATGCCTTCAACGGAAACGGTCTGGCCAGCGAGCGGGGAATGACTCCCCTCGCCCTGGATGCGGGAAACCGGGACAGCCCCGGTACCGCAATCGCCCGCCGCGGCAGCGGGCAGGCAGATGAGTAGGGTGAGGGCAAGGCGCCGGGATATTGAAGGGTTGGTTATGGTCACCCTCCCAGTCTAGCAGAGCCCTGCCACTGCTTTAATCGCCCGTTCACGGGCCGACTCCGCAATACCCAGCTGTTCTTCGTTGGCCAGTTCCAGTTGCTGGACCATTGGGTCCGGGTGCTGGCTGTCTGAACCCAGGTCGAGCCGGGACAGTATGTAAGGTGCAAGGGCCGCGCGAATGGTGAGTTCGAGCCGGTTGTCGCTCATGCCGTAGTCGGTGGCGACAATGTCCTGCTGTGCCTTGTTCAGGCGGCTGTCAGGCATCATGACCAGAGAGATCTGACGATTCCAGTCATCGTCATGCTGGATCGTGTGACGGCTGCGTTGCCGGGTGGTTTCCGGCTTGCCGCGAAAACGGCTGAGGGCAAAGTCCCGGAATTCCCGGTTGGAGTCGCACCAGGCACGGAGGTGCCAGTTCTGACCGACACACACCAATGTGTGGGGTTCCAGAGTGCGCTGGGAAACGCCAGCCGGGCTAAGGGAGGCATACTCTGCCTTCATCACCCGGCCATGGCGGGCTGCCGTGACCACGGCACGCATGACTTCCGGCTTAACAACCCGCTCCGGTCCGCGGACGATGGCGTTGTCAGGCAGGCTGATATTAAGCGACTCAAAAGCCTCGCTGAGGCTGTCCTGGCGGGCCAGCAGGTCCTGATATTCACTGGCGTGCCCTTGGGTGACCACCGGCCGGAAACCGGACGATGGCACATAGCCTTTGAGATGGCGATCGTAAATCAGATTGTCCGGCGCCAGCTCCCGCAAGTAGGTGTTGATATCCTTGGAAGCTTGCTGTCGCCCGATGCCGAAACTGTGGCAGATATGATTGGTGGTGAGCCGTCCTTCCCAGAGGGCGATGATTTCAATCAGCCGGTAGCGAAGCAACAGATCCCATCGAATAGGCCAGTCCGTTTTTTTCATAACCAGGCGCTCATGGTTAGCGTGGATTGCATGAGATGAGAGACTCTCGTGGGTTCAAATAGGCAGCGATCAAACTACCCACATGTTAACCCTTCAGACCACCAGGGTGTGTTACGTCACCTTAATGTAAAATGATGTTAAATCCAGTCATTGCGGCGCTGCAAGCAGTATTGGGAATTTCGGGAACTGCGTAGTGGTTTTGTGGATTATGCCCTGTTCTAATTCGCGCTCTACAATGTTCCGGCGTTGCTGCTACTTTCATTACATTCCTGTATCAACCGTATCAAGTACGCCGGAGTCTGACTGATGACCCGAATGGTCACCTCGCTTTCAGCCCTGATCCTCAGTATTGTCCTTCTGGTCAGTGGCAACGCCTTTCTGATGACCCTGCTGGGTGTACGACTGAGTATTGAAGCGGTCTCGCCGAACATTATCGGCTGGATTCTGGTGTGCTACTCCATTGGTTTCGTGTTGGGCACACTCTACGTGCATCTGATTATCGGTCGTGTCGGGCATATCCGGGCTTTTGCGGTCTTTGCCGCTATGGCGGCAGTGTGTGCCCTGCTGTATCCGATGGCGGTGTCCGAGGTGTTCTGGGCGATTCTCCGTGCGTTGTCCGGTTTCAGTGTGGCCGGGGTGCTGGTGGTCATTGAGAGCTGGTTCAGCAGCCGTGCCACCAACGCTAACCGGGGGGCCCTGTTCGCGGTCTACCAGATCGTGTTCTACCTGTCCGCGGCCGGTGGACAGTTGCTGATCAATGTGGGCGAGCCGTCCTCGTTTATTCCGTTTTCCCTGGCCGCCGTTTTGCTGACGCTGGCACTGATTCCCCTGTCGCTGACACGCATGGACGCCCCGGTGATCGAGCAGTCAGAGCGATTGTCATTTTTCACCCTGGCGCGTGAGTCGTTCACCGGGGTTTCCGGCGCATTGATCTGCGGCGTCATGATCGGTTCGTTCTATGCGCTTGGCCCCGTCTACGCCACCCTGGTCGGTCTGGAGGTCAGTCGGGTGTCTACCTTCATGGCCAGTGCCATTGTTGCGGCGATGCTCCTGGCCTGGCCGTTGGGGCGGGTGTGTGACCGGTTTGATCGTCGCCGTGTAATGTTCTGGGTAGCGGTAACAGCGGGCACCGCGGCGGTGTTGGTTGGCGTCCTTGGGGCCGAAAGGATGTGGTTGCTGACTCTGCTGGTTGGTCTGTTTACGGGGCTGTCAGCCACTCTGTATCCAATCGCGGTTGCGATTACCAACGACCGGATGGAGAGCAACCGTATTGTGGCCGCCAGCGCGACACTGCTGCTGAGCTATGGCGTGGGCAGTGTTATTGGCCCCATCGTCATGGCCGAACTGGTCGGCATACTGGGCCCCAGGGGGCTGTTTTTTGGCAACGCCGGGTTCCTGGTCGTGTTGGCTGTGATAACCAGTTACCGCATCAGTCACACTGACGACGTGCCGGTGGCGGAGCAGGAACACTTCATACCTGCCATGCCTGAGACCTCGCCGGTGCTGACGGAAATGGATCCCCGGAACGAGGAGTTCCACTCGTCCGCGGAAGCGACGGAGCTTCAGGAAGAGGACATGCGAAAGACTGGTTGATTGATCGGTCTCCCTCGAACCCCGGGCCACGTCTCTCGGTTTTCCCCAATTTTGTTTCACCTTGCATATCTGTTTTTATCGTAATTGTTAGCTTACTATTGGTAACTTCATCCGTCACTGCACCGTTTCGGCAGTGGTATTCGTTATCAGGTAGTACAGCCGTCGATACCCATTACCGGAGTCCCAGATCATGAGAGATCAATTTCCCTTTGCCGTCGCCCGGGTCACCCGTCGTTGGCGCAAATTGCTGGATGAACGCCTTAAGGATCTGGGTGTCACCCAGGCTCGTTGGACCACCATGGTCTATCTGCAGCAAGGGGGCGAAGGACTGACCCAGCGTGAGCTCGCCCGCCTGATGGCCATTGAGAATCCGACGCTGGTGCGATTGCTGGACAGCCTGGAACAGCAGGGCCTGATTGAGCGCCGTCCCTGTCCCAATGACCGCCGTGCCCGCCGTCTTCATCTCACCAAAGACGGGACCGAGTTCATGAATGTCCTGACCGAGCGTGCGGCCCGCCTGCGTGAAGAGATGCTGGACGGTATTAGCGACAGGGACATTGAAGGTGCCGTCAAGGTATTCCACAAGATCCTGGAGAATGCGGAGCGCCAACGGTAATGGTGTGCTGTCGATACCTCCACCTGGAGGGATTTTGGTCTGAGTGATAACACGGTTGAGGGGCTGAGGGCCCGTTACGGTGAGCGCTGGCGTTGGCTGGCGGTTGCCACGGTGATGCTGGGCACCATGGCAACTGTGCTCAGCGCAACCGTGGTCAACGTTGCCCTCCACGACATCATGCTGGAATTCGGTATTCGGCAGGGCCAGGTGCACTGGCTGGCCACCGGGTTCATTGCTGCCATGACCACGACCATGCTGGCCTCGTCGTGGCTTCTGGATCACTTCGGAGTGCGCAAGACCCTGGCGACGGCCATGTTCCTGTTCACGGTGATCTCACTTCTCGGTGGTTTTGCCACCTCCCCGGAACAGTTGATTGCCGCCCGCATTGGCCAGGGTGCCATGGCGGGGCTGATGCAGCCCATGGGTATGTATCTGGTATTCCGGATTTTCCCCCGCAACCGTCGTGGGCAAGCCATGGGGATCTACGGCATGGGTGTGATTCTCGCTCCAGCCCTGGGTCCGGTTCTCGGGGGCTTCCTGGTGGACCAGTTGGATTGGCGCTATGTGATTTTCGCCCCGGTGCCCGTCACCCTGGCCGGGGTGTTTATGGCATGGCGCTTTCTGCCGCTGCCGGTTTCGCGCCCGGCTCCCTACCGTTTTGACTTTCTTGGGTTGGTGCTATTGGGCATTGCCATCGGTCTGTCTCTGGACACCCTCAACCGGCTGCAGGAGCTGGCGGGACAGGAGGCACGAATTGCGATCGAGGGCGTTGTTGCCGTCGTTGCCCTGACGCTGTTTGTGATTCGTGAGAGACGCGCCCGCCACCCATTGGTGAACATAGGGCTTTTACGCAATCCGGCCTTCGTATACGCCAACGTGGGTGCCATGGCGTTGGGGCTCGCTTTGTTCGGCTCCACTTACCTGGTACCTCTGTTCGTCCAGACAGCCCTGGAATTCACCGCCACCGAAGCCGGTTTGCTCATGCTGCCAGCAGGCATCGTGCTGGGCATGACTTTCCCGTTAGCCGGAAGACTGGCGGACCGCCTGAGTGCCCGTAAGCTGGTGATATTCGGTATTGTCCTGTTCGCCATATCGGCCATGTTGTTTGCGGTATCGGACATTGAGCTCGCCTTTGGCTGGCTGGCGTTATGGACCGTGTTGGGGCGAATCGGTATCGGCTTTATGCTGCCAGCACTCTCAACAGGCGCCCTGAATCCACTGGCGCCGGAACAACTCGGTGCCGGTTCGAGCACCATCAACTTTACCCGCCAGCTGGGTGGGGCCTTTGGCGTCAATATCGTGGCCCTGACCATCGAGTTTGGTGATCACAGTGGCGGCATTCCCACTATCGAGGCTTTTCACTCGGCCTGGTGGTTGGTCGCTGTGTTCGTGGCGGTGGCGGCCATTCCGGTTTGGAAAATGCGCGCGTAGTTGTCATCCGGCGAGTTATTGATTAACATTTCCGCACTCTTCAGGGGAGTAGCCTCCGCAACGGAACCCGTTTCCAGGGGCGGATGGTAGTCAACATACTTGGAGCTCAATCTCCGTGGCTATCATGTTTCACCGGCACACTGGTGAAATTGGCAAGACCTGAGGCAGTTTCACCTCCCAGGGCGGAAGGTGAGCTGTCTCATGTCTGAATGTCCGCCCCGGAGTTTTTCATGGACGCTTTTCTCGCTTCAACGTTTGCGGTCGCCATTGCGGAGATCGGCGACAAGACGCAACTACTCTCTCTCTTCCTGGTTGCCCGTTACGCCAAGCGCGCGCCCATTATTCTTGGCATACTTGTCGCTACCCTGCTGAACCATGCGTTGTCAGCCTTGTTGGGCGCCTGGATCGCGGAGTGGATTCCACAAGCCTGGTTGCCCTGGATACTGGCCATCAGTTTTGTGGCCATTGCGCTCTGGTTGTTGATTCCGGATAAAGATGACAATGGTGATTCGGCGTTTCTGGGCATGGGGGCCTTCATGGCTACGACCGTGATGTTCTTCCTGGCGGAAATCGGCGACAAGACCCAGATTGCAACCGTGGTGCTGGCAGCACGATATACGGAAACCTTCTGGGTGATTATGGGCACCACCGTTGGTATGCTGCTGGCTAATATACCGGTTATCATGGCCGGTAAATGGTTGATGGAGCGGTTACCACTGGCTACGGCCAGAATTGGGGCCAGCCTACTATTTTTGATTCTGGCTGTTGCCACGGTTTGGACAGCCCTGACGTCGGTTTGAAGCATGCTGTTATCGCTGCAGACCGGATATCGGATTGAGACGCTATGTATCGAACGCAGTTGACAGGTTTTCTGCTGATTTTGCTGACTCTGGTGTCGGCCAGCGCGGTTGGTGCCGAAACAGAGGCGCAGGCCGCGGGTCAGGAACTGAGTACGCCCGAAGGGAAAAACGACGCCCCCGAGCAGCCCCGTGTCCCTCGGTTTTCCATTGAAGGGGATCTGGCCGGGGAACTGTCGGTGATGACCACCCGCTATGAGGACACCTTTGCGGCCATTGGCAATCAAAACAGTCTTGGCTATCTGGAACTGGTTAAGGCCAACCCCGGGGTTGATCCCTGGCTGCCTGGTGATGGTACCCGGATAACCGTACCTCGGCACTATGTGCTTCCGGATGTGAAACGCGAAGGCATAATCATTAATCTGGCGGAATACCGGTTGTACTACTTTACTGAAGGAAAGGTACAGGTCTATCCGGTGGGGGTAGGCACTGACGACAACCCGTCGCCATTGACCAACGCCGAAGTGACCATGCCGTTGGAATCCCCGGCCTGGTATCCGCCCGCCAGCATTCGTGCCGAATACGAAGCCGAGGGGGACTATCTGCCCAGGATGATTCCACCCGGGCCAGACAATCCTCTGGGATCCCACGCATTAATGCTCAGTGAGAAAGGTTACCTGATTCATGGCACCAACAAGTTGTTCGGTGTGGGCATGCAGGTCAGTCACGGCTGTTTTCGCATGTACAACGAGGATATATCGCGGTTTGTCTATGAAGTCAGCAAGGGTACGCCGGTGCAGGTTATCCATGAACCCGTGAAGATTGGCCTGAAAGGTAATGAGGTCTGGCTGGAGGTACACCGTCCTGAAGAAGACTACAGCCAGCGGGACCGTGAACAATTGTGGAAGCAGGTACAGAAAAAGGTGGAAGATTTTCGCCAGAAAATGCCCGGTGTGGAAGTGAAGCGCATGGCGATTGAGCTGGCTGTGGACCAGGCGGACGGTCTGCCGCGAATGGTGGGAGAACGTCTGACCCGCGTCGCGGATGACGCTGTTGGGCCGACGCGAAGTACCCCAGATGGCCATAAAGGTGAGAAGCAACGCCTCTGGTTCTGATACCGAAGGTTCTAATCCGCTGAACGGACCCGGGGAGGAGTGATGATCGCTAACCGACCCAACCCATCAATTCCCTCCAGCCGCCTGCCTTGGTGGCTGGCTATCTTCCTGCTGGGCCTGGTGCTTGCACTGGCCTCTCTGTCGCATACGGTCATCGCCCAGCAGGACGATGCGCCGACAGGTCTTGTGTTGACGGTCGACGGTGCTATCGGCCCTGCCACCATGGACTACGTGGTACGGGGCATTCGCCGCGCCGAGTCCGAAGGTGCCGAGTTGCTCATTATCCGGATGGATACCCCCGGCGGCCTGATGGAGTCCATGCGCGGTATCATCAAGGAAATCCTTTCTTCAGACATACCCGTGGTGACCTGGGTATCGCCGGCGGGGGCGCGTGCCGCCAGTGCCGGTACCTACATTCTCTATGGCAGTCACGTGGCGGCAATGGCTGGGGCTACCCACCTGGGGTCGGCCACGCCGGTCCAGATGGGTGGCCTGCCGGGCTCTGAGGAACAGAAGCCCGCGGAAGACACCGGGGATGCCAATCCCGATGGAAACGAAAGCGCGGGGGACAAAGAATCGGCCCAGGATGACGACTCCGGTTCCGAGAAACGCCGAGGCGGTACGGCCATGGAACGCAAGGTTCTGGAGGATGCTGTCAGCTATATCCGCGGCCTGGCGGAGCGGCATGGACGCAACGCCGACTGGGCGGAGCAGGCGGTGCGTGAAGCCGTCAACCTGGGTGCCGAAGAAGCGCTGGCGCAGAACGTGGTTGATGTGGTGGCCGACAACATGGACAGCCTGATGCAAAAAATCGACGGGCGCACCGTGAAAATGGCCAATGGCGAGAGAACGCTGGCCACCGCGAACATTGAATTGACGCGAGCAGACCCGGACTGGCGCACGCGGCTGCTATCGGTGATCACCAATCCGAATGTCGCTTACTTCCTGATGATCATCGGCTTCTACGGCATCATCTTCGAACTATCCAACCCCGGGGCCATATTTCCGGGTGTGATTGGCGCTATTTGCCTGATCCTCGCACTATTTGCCTTCCAGGTGCTATCCGTCAATTACGCGGGCCTGGCGCTGATTCTGTTGGGGCTTGCCTTCATTGTCGGCGAGGCCTTTATGCCCAGCTTTGGCATATTGGGCATAGGGGGGATTGTCGCGTTTGTGGCCGGTTCCATCATACTGATGGATGGCAGCCATCAGGCGATTTCACTGCCCACCATCGGTGGCACGGCACTGGTCGCGGCCGGCTTTATCCTCTGGACCGTCATCAAGTTCATCGGCTTGCGCCGAAAGCACCCGGTCAGCGGAAGCGAACAGATAGTCCACGAGAGAGTGACCGCACTTGATGAGTTTCAGGACAACGATGGGTATTTCAGGGGGCATGTGCGCATGAGCGGTGAACGCTGGAATGCCGCCTGTAAAACCCCAGTGAGCAACGGTGACAAGCTAAGGGTGACTGCATTGGAGGGCTTGACGGTGTACGTCGAAGCCGACAGGGCGGAACCCTGAAGCCGGACTGGAGAGTGTTGACAGGTTAGCCGGCGATCAAGCCAACGAAGGAGGCCTTATGAACATCACTGATCTGATTCCCTATATTGCACCCACGGTGGTGCTCCTGCTGATTCTTGGGGCGGCCATCAAGATTCTGCCGGAATACGAGCGTGGCGTGGTTTTCTTCCTGGGGCGCTTTCAGGGTGTCAAAGGGCCAGGTCTGATCATTGTGATCCCCGGTATCCAGCAGATAACCCGCGTGGATTTGCGTGTCATTGCGCTGGACGTGCCTAGCCAGGACGTTATCTCGAAGGACAACGTGACAGTGCGGGTCAATGCCGTGCTGTATTTCCGGGTGGTCGACCCGGAGCGAGCCATCATCCGTGTCGAGGACTTTGGCTCTGCCACCAGTCAACTGGCTCAGACCACACTACGTTCTGTGTTGGGTAAGCATGATCTGGATGAAATGCTGTCCGAACGGGACAAGCTGAATTCGGATATCCAGAGCATCATCGACGCTCAGACCGAGGAGTGGGGTATCAAGGTGGCCAATGTTGAAATCAAGCATGTGGACCTGAACGAGTCCATGATTCGCGCCATTGCCCGCCAGGCAGAGGCGGAGCGTGAGCGTCGTGCCAAGGTGATTCACGCGGAGGGTGAATTGCAGGCATCGCAAAAGCTGGTTGAGGCTGCTGAAGTTATGTCAGCCAACTCCGGAGCGATGCAGCTGCGTTACATGCAAACCCTGGCGGATATGAGCACCAACAACAGTTCCACGATTGTGTTCCCGCTGCCGATGGAAATGATGTCTGCCTTTATGAGCAACACGCCCTCACCACAGAAGCCGAAGAGCGATAACGACGAATCCTGATGGGCTTTATCAGGCGCTCACAAAAAAGGCCGGGACGAATCCCGGCCTTTTTTGCTACGTAGCAGCCTTATTTCTGGCTGGAACGCTCGAGCATGCGCTTGGCGCGCTCGTTAGCTTCTTCAGCGGCACGCTGGGCGGCCTTGGCGGCAGCCAGGGCTTCGTCCGCTGTGCTCTGCGCAGAGCGAGCGGCGCTGGAAGCGCTGTTAGCAGTGTTCAGTGCGTTTTCAGCGGTCTGCTCGGCAGAAGAAGCGGTTGCATTCGCTTCGTCGAGAGCGCCCTGGTCAGTAGTCGCACAACCTGCGGTCAGTGCGGTGGCCAGTGCAAACCCTGCGATCGTCAGTTTACGCATTGTAAATCCCCTTATTGGTCATTTTATTTCCTGCGTTCCAGAAGTCGTTGGTGCAGACATTCTGTCAAAACGGGGTCGTTAGCGTTTGGCCAACGACATCGTCAAACAGTGTAAATCAGTCTAGACAGAAATGTTAACTAAGGATACGTAAAAGTTCCTAGGTTATGACAACAACTTAATATTGCAGTAAGAATCTACGCATGAAGTGGGGATTGGATCAGTGTCAGGGGACGATCCGTATTGGTGTGCCATCGGCCACCAATTGCCAGATTTCGTCCATTTCCTCGTTACTGACAGCGATGCAGCCATCGGTCCAGTCCAAACCGAGGAAAGCGAATGCCATATCACCGGCCTCGTTCGGCAAACCATGAATCATGATGCTGCCGCCGGGATCGAGCCCCCAGGCAGAAGCCTGCTCCCTGTCTACAGCGTTGGGATAGGAGATATGGATGGATTTGTAGAAATCGCTGTTGGAGTTGCGCCAATCCAACACATATTTACCTTCGGGCGTGCGCTCATCGCCCTCGTAGAGCTTGTGGCCGGAGGGATTGTCGCCCAGCCCGATACGGTAGCTGCGCACCACCTGATCGCCCGACAGCAGGTAAAGCCTGCGCTCTTCCTTACGAACCAGAACCTCGCTAACTTTCGGCGTTTCATCCATGGCGCCCATCGGAAGCTCCGACGCCGACAGCGGGCATAGGGGAGCCAGCAACAACGATAAAACAAAGGCCAGAAAGCTGGCAGCGGCAACTGAGGATCGGCCGGGGCCGGAGATTGGAATCGGCATTTTAAATAACATAACGAGTCGATGATTAATCTTTGTACACTTTATAGCACAGGATTTTTGGGAATCGAACCAAGGTTTTGAGTGTTTTTGTTAAAGATTTTTATTAGTTGTCCATTTTCAGGCCAACTTTCGTCACACGATCGGCCTCGGTTGCCCTCGCGACCAGTGTAACGGGGCCCAGCACTACCTTATCACCTACCACTGGATGCCCTTTGGTGCGCCGTGCAAAGCATTCGGCAAGGGAAAGTTCCGGGGGCAGTTGATCAAATTCAATGCCGTAGACCTGCTCCACATCCCCCAGCAGGGCATCGCCATTGAGCACGAAGTCGCCAAAGAAGGCGCGCTCGGCGAGGTATTTGGGGGCATGGCGACCACTAAGAGCTTTACCCAGCTCGGAAAGCATCGCTGGCGTTGCAAACATCGCCAATACATCGCCGGTGGATACTTCCATATCCGGACTCGGCTGGTAACACGTTCGTTTGCGGAAAACACCAGCGATGGCAGTGTTTTCCGGCAACCGGAGCTGGCCCAGGGGTCTGGGTGACTCCCAGGCACTGCCCCGCAGCGGAAACAGCATCAGTTCGTGGTCTCCGGCGGCCGGGACATCCAGGGGCAGGCGGCGGTAGGGATCTTCACCGGTGGGGACTTCCAGTCGCAGCTTCCTGGCCAGTGGCGCCATGGTGGTACCCTGGACCACCAGTGATACCAGTACGATGAAGAAGGCGACATGGAAGATGAGCTGGGCCTCCGGCAGCCCGGCGATGATCGGGAACAACGCCAGCACAATGGGCACGGCACCTCGTAAACCGACCCAACTGATAAAACCCAGTTCGCGTCGATTAAAGCCGAACGGCCAGAGCGTCGCCATCACTGTCAGCGGCCGGATCAGGAAAATCAGCGCCAGCGCCAGGACCAGGCCGCCGCCGGCGAGGGGCAACAGTTCCGAGGGCGTGACCAACAACCCCAGCATCAGGAACAGACATAGTTGGGCCAGCCAGGCCAGGCCATCATGAACCTGGAGAATCATTGGCATCATCCGCACCGGGCGGTTGCCCACAACCACGCCGGCGAGATAGATCGCCAGGAAGCCGCTGCCCCCGAGCGCGTTGGTACCGGAGAACACCATGATGCCGGCTGCCACCACCAGCAAAGGGTACAGCGATGGGGTCAGCCGAACCCGGTTGGCCAGTTCCACCACGATGAAGCCGCCGGCGACGCCGACGATACCGCCAATACCGAACTGCTTCACCAGCATCAGCAGCGCCATCCAGCCTTCAGATGTTCCGCCTGCCTCAATCATGGTGACCAGCATCAGGGTCAGGAAAATCGCCATCGGGTCGTTACTGCCGGACTCGATTTCCAGGGTTGCACTGACCCGTTCGTTTAAATGAAGGCCGCGCCCTTGAAGCAGCGAGAACACCGCTGCTGCGTCGGTGGATGAGATGATTGCGCCGATGAGTAGTGCCGCCATCCAGTGTATGTCGAACACCCACCAGGCCACCAGGCCGGCCCCGGAGGCAGTCAGGAACACGCCAACGGAGGCGAGTACCAATGCCGGGCGGAGACCGACACGAAACGTTTCCGCCCGGGTGCGCATGCCGCCATCCAGCAGGATCACGCCGAGCGCCAGGTTGGCGATCAGGAACGCCAGCTCGAAGTCGTCGAACAGGATGCCACCGGGACCATCCTCCCCCATGATCATGCCGACCACGAGAAATATCAGCAGTACCGGCATGCCCAGCCTGCTGGACAGCGGGCTGAGCATGATACTGATGACCAGCATCAGAGCACCGATCAAGGTAACTAGCGGATCCATTCCTGCTCCGGATTGGGAATATGTTTCGATGATAGCAGGGTCACGACCGCGTCAGTGCAGTTTCAGGCGCGGATGCATGGCGCGGCTGATCCGATCCATCAGCCAGATGATTCCGGTTCTTATGAGGCCATGCAGCGCGACCTGGTGCATGCGGTAGAGTGACAGGTAAAACAGGCGCGCGACTTTTCCCTCGATGTACATACTGCGACCGGAGAGATTACCCATCAGGTTCCCCACGGTGGTGTAGCGGCTGAAATTGATCAGTGAACCATGGTCGTTGTAGACAAACGGAACCGCCTCACGGCCATCCAGTCGATGACACAGGGTTTTGAAAAGAGTGTCCGCCTGCTGATGCGCGGACTGAGCACGCGGTGGCACGGGCCGTTCTGTCTGGGGCTGGGGGCATTCGGCACAATCGCCAAAGGCAAAGATGTCTGGAGCCGTGGTGGACTCCAGGGTTTGCTTCACCTTGATCTGGTTGCCACGGTTCGTTTCCAGGCCGTCCAGTGTTGCCAGAAAAGCAGGCGCCTTGATCCCCGCGGCCCAGATGGTCATCTCCGAGGCGATCTCCGTACCGTCTTTGAGCACCACCACGCCATCACGAACTTCACTGACGGGCTCACCCGTCATCACCCTGACGTTCTGGTGATCCAGTTCGCGGGTTGCGGCCTCGGAGAGCCGGGCCGGCAGTGCAGGCAGGATGCGGTCAGCCGCTTCGACGACGGTAATGGACACATCCTCCGGACGCAGATGATTCATGCCGTATATAGGCAGTTCCCTGGAAGCAAGTCGCAGTTCCGCCGCCAACTCAACGCCGGTTGCGCCGGCTCCAATGATGGTGATGGGTAGCTCAGGACCATTGCCGGCCTGGGCATCGTGGTTTTTGCGCAAAAAGGCGTTAAGCATCAGGTTGTGGAAGCGCCGGGCCTGGTTGAGACTGTCCAGGAACAGGCAATGATCCTGGGCGCCGGGGGTTCCGAAGTCGTTCGCTGTGCTGCCCACGGCAATCACCAGGGTGTCATAACCAATGCGACGTTCCGGCACAACTTCGTCGCCGTCCTCATCGTGAAATGGCGCGATGACCACTTCCCTGGCGTTATGGTCCAGGCCATTCATGCGCCCGAGCTGGAACTCATAGTGGTGCTTGCGAGCATGGGCCCGGTAGTTGATTTCGTTGGTGTTGGCATCGAGCGAGCCAGAGGCCACTTCGTGAAGCAGGGGTTTCCAGACGTGGGTCAGGCCGGCGTCGACCAGGGTGATACGGGCTTTGCGTTTTTTTCCGAGTTTGTTACCGAGGCGGGTGGTCAGCTCAAGGCCGCCCGCGCCGCCGCCCACGACGACGATGTGATGCAGGTTTTCCATGACAAAGAGTTCCTGAAGTGAAGATAGCCAAGAACTCTCGTTAAAAACCCTTGGCTGTCCTCACTGAGGAAGGGAGCGACACAGAGCGGTAATGCTAACGCACTGTTGTGGCAGGAACAATTCGCCGTTAGTACCTATACCCTGGGCAGGCCGGGCGCGGTCTAGTGACGGGCGCGATAGTGATCAAGCATGGTTGCCATATCTTCGGCAAGCTCAGCGACCTGTTCAGAACTGATTTCCCGTTGCGCAAAAGACCGGAGGCCAATGATCTGGGCCTGAAGCAATCTTGCCAGTCGGGCGCAATGGGTTCCCTGCGCCAGTTCGCCCTGGATTTTCGCCTGCTCCAGAAGTTCAGTCAGGGTCTGCTCGATGGCGTTCAGGATCGAGTCCGCCTGGTTTGCAATGGCAGTATTGGTATTGCTGGCTTCCAGCAGAGTTTTGACGACCATGCAGGCACGGGATGGTGATTCACCGTATGGACTAGCCTGGCGTGCAATGCAGTGAAGATGCTCCTGCAGCCCATCCAGCACCGACGAATTTCCAGCCAGGTGCTCGCGTAGTTCCAGCCCGCTTCTTTGTGCATAGGCAGCCAGTGCTTCGCTGAACAGGCCATCCTTGCTGCCAAAGGTTGCATAGATGCTGCCAGGGCGCATGTCCAGGGCCTGCTCAATCTGCTTCATGGAAGCACCAGCATAGCCGCGTTCCCAGAACAGGTTCATTGCTTTGTCCAGCGCGATTTGTCGATCGTAACGAGCGTTTCTGGCCATGGGTACCTGCCAACTACTGGTGATTTAATTCCTCGTAATGATAACTTGAATGAACGCTCAAAAACAGTTACCGTGGAATTGAAGTTGAATGAACGCTCATCATTAATCGAGAGGAGAGTGTTATGACGGATTTCACCATTTACGATGTCGAGTCTGCACCGGAAAAATCTAAACCGCTGCTGGAAAATTCGATCAAAGGCTTTGGCATGATTCCCGCGCTGCACGGAATCATGGCTGAGGCACCTGGCACTCTGGAGGCATATCAAACCCTGCACCAGCTGGTGCTCGACAGCAGTTTCGATAACGAAGAGACCACGGTGGTCTGGCAGACCATCAACGTGGAGAACGCCTGTCACTACTGCGTGCCGGCGCACACAGGCATCGCCAAGATGATGGAAGTGTCGGACGACATCATCAACGCACTGCGGGATGAAACTCCCCTGCCCAGCGACAAGCTCGAGTCTCTGAGGACGTTTACGCTGGCAGTGATGCACAAGAAAGGCAATGTCGGCAAGGAAGACCTGGACGCGTTCTATGGCGCTGGCTATAAGCACCGTCAGGTACTGGAAGTGATCCTGGTGCTGTCCCAGAAAGTCATGAGCAACTACATCAACCACATTGCGGAAACGCCGGTTGATGAGCCGTTCCAGAAGTTTGCCTGGGAAAAGAAGAAGTAACGAAGTCACTCCCTGACGCTACGGGTGCGGTTCAGCCCGCATCCGTAGCCAGTATATGCGCCTGCCGCTGGCGTTTCTGTTCCAGCACTTTGTCCACGCATTGATTCTCGTCTTTCAGAATGACCACACACTCCAGGCACTGGATGCATTCGTTGTAATCGATCCGGCCATCTTTTCGGATGGCATTGATACCGCAACTGTTCTTGCAGTGCTGGCAGGGCTTGCCGCAAAGTTCTACCCGGTCAAGCCAACTGAACAGGCGTAGCTTGCCCAGAACCGCCAGTCCTGCTCCAAGCGGGCATAGATAGCGACAGTAGAACTTGTGGATGAACATACCCACCACCAGCAGGCCAACGGCGTAGACCACGAAAGGCCAATAGCGTACGAAGAAGAGTGTGATGCCGGTTTTGAACGGTTCCACTTCCACCAGCTTCTCCGCCAGTTCCAGCGAATAAAATGCCGTTCCCACCAGCATCAGAAGTATCGGGTATTTCAGAAGAATCAGCCGACGGTGCCATTTCTCCGGCACCTTCACCTGGCGGAACTTCAGTTTCTCACCCAGCCAGGCCGCCATCTCCTGCAGCGCGCCAAAGGGGCATAGCCAGCCACAGAACAGACCGCGCCCCCAGACAAACAGGCTGATGAACGTGTAGATCCAGAGGATGAACAACACCGGGTCCATCAGGAACACGTTCAGGGAAAAGCCATCCCAGATAGCGAGGAACAGGGTGTAGACATTCACTACCGAAAGCTGCCCCTGAGCATAGAAGCCGATAAAAAACAGGGTGAAGAAAAGAAAGCCCCAGCGGAAGCGGTGTACCAGTTTCGGGTATCGGCTCAGGGCGCGCTGGCGTGCGAAGAACACTGTCAGCAGGATGAGGCTGAGGACCAATAGGGATATGGTCAGCCATCGTTCCTTCCATAACCCGATCCACACCGGTTGGCGACGGTCTTCTGGCCGGGGTGCCACCTCGACGGCTTCGAACAGGTCCTGGGCAAAGGCCACCGGGATCTCCAGCTCGGCGCTGTCGGCGACCAGGTGATTCTTCCGCAGCGTGACGCTCAGTTTCAGGGTCGATTCGGCCCCGGGATTGAACCCCGCATTACCGCCGACCCGGAAAAGGGTTGTCCGGGCCAACTCTGGCATGCCGTTGGCATCAATATGGATGTTCTGGTCGAATACGTTGATGTCGCGAATGTCCAGCGACAGGTTGTTTTGCTGCAGTCCCAGGCGTTCGGGAGAGCTGCCGGGTGTGAAATCATCGGGCAGGTGCGGGTATAGGCCACGGGACATGACCGCCAGTATCTGGGCGTCCGGCCCGGTTCTCTTTATCAGCCGCTCGAACCCCTCATCTCCCAGGAGATTGCGGCCGACCATCGGTGCGTTGATGTAGCCGAAAAACAGTTCGGTGAACGGCTCGCCCGGTTCTGGTTGCGGTGCCTCGGGATAATCGCCCAGCGGAGATCCCAGCATTTCTTCAATCTCGGACGGGCTGATCCGCCAATGGCCTATGTACCCCCGGTCAACCAATTGCGCCCAGGAAAGCGGTTGATAGAGATCTGGTTTCGCCCGGGTCGGCGCTTCCTGAGTAAATCCGGCGAGTTTTTTTCGAGCCACCTTGAGAGCCGATGACAGGACGGTGTCGTTGATGATCAGCACTGACACCGTGGCCTTGCTCACGCCGTCAAAATGCACCACGTTGCCATCCGGGTTTTTGCCGCTGCGGGAGCCCGATGTGTCTATAACAATCTGCTCGGTGAGTGAGCGGCCCTCGTACTGATCGATGAACTCGAACAGGGGCTCTTCGCCAAGTCCGTGAAGAAACACCGGTTCATGATGGTTGAGAATGCGAATGCCGGTAAAGCGCCCGCGACTATCGAGCCCGATCAGCATGTTGACGGGTTTCCCGGCAAAGCCCTGGAGAGGGCTGATTTCACGGGATTCGTAGGCGTAGCCGATCAGCTCCTGGAGTTGGTACACGGGGTACACCGGGTAGTCCGGCAACCGGTCACGAATGTCCGTTGCCTTGGGGAACAGTTCCTGGATTAACGCGTGCTTCTCGTCGTCCAGAGCGCTGTACGCCGCCAGGGGAAAACAGACTAGGACCAACAGCAGCAGCAGCAACAACCGCCCGGGCATGGTGTCTCTCCATCGATTTATTGTTGTTGGTCAGATCCATGCTAGAGATTTGCCATGCCGGCACAATGAGACCTCCGGGCCGGGCAGGTGCTACTTTGTGAGGAGGAGAGGAGGGGGCAGGAGAAGCGCAGAAGCCGATCAGTTCAGGCGAATCACTCTCCCCATTAAACGCCGCCAGTCGATGGGCAGTCGGTTTTCCAGCTCCACCAGGGTGGGGTCTTTGGTGTGCAGGGCCTCAAAGGGACGCTTGCTGGCGAAGATTACTGTGTTGTTGGTTTTACTCTTGAACAGCAGCAGCACCGCAAACCCGGCGCGAAGCTGGTGGAACAATGGGCCGTTGATGTCCGGTGTGCGGTGATAGTTGATGGCGAGCCAGCCGCTGTCGCCGAGTACCCGGCTGCATTGTCTGATAAACTCGCGCTGGGCCTGAGCCGGGCTCATGCGGTCGGAGTTGTACATATCGGCCAGGATGAGGTCGCTGCTACCGTCCGGCGCTTTGCCGAGGGCGTCCCTGGCATCGCCGATGGTCATCGTCAGGTTGGCGGAATGCGGCAGGCTGAAGTATTCGCGGGCTACCTCCAGCACCCGGGGCCGCAGTTCCACGGCATGCACCTGGCATTCCGGCAAGAGGTGCAACAACGCACTGGCCATCACGCCGCCGCCCAGGCCCAGAACCGTGGCGTGTGCGGGCTGCGCAAAGGCTACGGGCAATAGCATCGCGCGGCTGTACTCGTGAACGGGAAGGTGGGGTCTGCGGCGGTCTATCTTGCTTTGCTCAAACACCGAATCAAAGGTCATCACCCGATGTTTGCGATAGTCGACCACCAGAATGCCACCGAGTGCGTCCCGGGTGTAATGGATAATCTCGCCCTTCACGGTGGCGTCCCTTGTCTGATCGCTGCGCCGTTATTCTGGGCATTTATCCGCCGCTTCTCAAGCCATGCATCAGAGCCGGAGGCTGTGAGCTCATGACGATGGAAGTCTTCAACGCCCTGGCCTGTCCATTGGACGGCGAGCCCCTGAGCCAGTCCGATACCTGCTGGCGTTGCCCGGCTGGCCATAGTTTTGATGTTGCGCGCCAGGGCTATCTGCACTTGCTGCCGGTCCAGAAGAAGCGCTCGCTGGACCCGGGTGATAGCAAGGACATGGTGGCGGCGCGCCGGCGCTTTCTGAATGCCGGTTTCTATCAGCCCATTGCAGAGGCTGTGGGCAAAGCGGTGACAACCAGCACAGGCGATACCAAACCACTGGCGTGTCTCGACGCCGGTTGTGGTGAAGGCTATTACCTCCGACAACTGGCCGCGTCGAACATGGACATGTCCCTTGCGCTGGTGGGGGTCGATATCTCCAAGTGGGCGACCCTGGCTGCCGCGAAGCAGGATAAGCGGCCCCGTTGGCTGGTCGGCAGTAACGCCAATCTGCCGGTATTGAACGGCACCCTCGATTGCGTGCTCTGCCTGTTTGGCTTTCCCGTCTACCGTGAGTTTGCCCGTGTGCTCAAACCCGGCGGCACAGTGATCCAGGCCGACGCCGGCCCTGACCATCTGCGAGAGCTGCGGGAGATTATCTATCCGTCACTCAAGCCCGAGAAACCGCCGATGGCGGAGGTGCCGGACGGGTTTTCGGACTTGGGCACAGAAACGGTTCGCTATTCACTGACTCTGGAAAGTCAGGACGCTATTGCCGACCTGCTGGCGATGACGCCGCATTTTTACCGGGCGCCGGCGGAGGGGCGGGCTCGTGCCGAGACACTTGAAACCTTGACGGTGACGGTCGAAGTCAAACTGAGGCGTTTTGTTCGCGATTCAGCCGCTACGACGACAACGCCCCGATAGCCTCGTTCGCTCCCATGGTCCGGGCCAGATCCTCTGCTGATTGCCCCTCCTCATCCTTAAGCGACTTTTCCGCTCCCGCTTCGAGCAAACGCTCAATCATATCCACCCGATTGAACATGGCGGCGACCATCAGCGGCGTTTTGGCGCCTGCCGGGCGGTGATCAACGACGGCTCCGGAGGTCAGCAGCAGGTCTACAATGTCGGTATCGCCCTGATACACCGCGCTGGCCAGAGGCGTTTGTAGCTGGTCGTTGGCCAGGTTGGGGTCGGCACCCTGTTCCAGCAGCAGGCGGACTGTGTCCTTGTGGCCGTTACCGCAGGCCAGCATCAGCAGGCTGTCGCCGGTGTTGGTGCGGATGTCCACGGGTACGCCGGCATTAAGCATCACGCTGAGCGGGCCGGCACCGCCGTTCCGGGCCAGTTCGAACAACCCCTGGGCGAAGGCAATGGCGTCCTCGTCCTGCTGGTTATCGGGGTTCTGGGGGCTGGTTGGCTTGTCCTGGCTCATGGTCTTCCTCTGGTTTCATAGCGTCTATCGGGCAACCGTAACACGCCTGAAGCTGGCCAAGAATTGGACTTGGGTACGGTATGGATCTGGACAGACCCACGATGCCACTGTTAAAACCGTGCTATCAGGTAAGCAAAACCATCAAGGGTACAGGAGAACACGATTGTGAAAATCAAGGTTCGAGGTATTGAAGAAGGCCAACCGGTGCCGGAGAAGTTTGCGTTCGGTGTTTACAGCGAACAGGATCACATGAGCTTTGGCCCCAACCGCAATCCGGAAGTGACCTGGGATGAGGTGCCTGAAGGTACCAAAAGTTTTGTGGTGATGATGTTTGATCCCGACGTGCCCAGCGTTGCGGATGATGTTAACCAGGAAGGCAAGACCGTTTCGAAGGACATTCCTCGGGTGGATTTTTTCCACTGGCTGCTGGTGGATGTGCCGGCCTCGGTTTCCCGTATTCCGGAAGGCGAGGACAGTGACGGTGTGATCCCCAAGGGTAAGGAGCCCGGCCCGGGACCAATTGGTATCCGTGGGGTGAACAACTACACCCAGTTCCTCGCTGGCAACCCCGACATGGCAGGAACCTATGCTGGCCATGACGGCCCGTGTCCGCCCTGGAACGATGAGATCCTCCACCATTACCACTACGAGGTGCACGCTCTGGATGTGGAGAGCCTGGGCCTGGATGGTGAGTTCGACGGTGCCGCCGTTCGTGAGGCCATGGCAGGCCATGTTCTGGCCAGTGCCCGGGTGACTGGTACTTACACGCTGAACCCGGATCTTCGTTGAGCCGGATCGTCGTTGAGACAGGGAAACTCTGATTTCCTGCCTGCGTTATTGCTGAAACCGTCCTGTGACGGTTTCGGTCCTTTCTTTGTGATCCCTTCCAGCCCCTTCGGACAGTAGTTGCTCAAAACTGGTAATGGAGCCGGGGCTATCCGGTTCATAGCCGGGAAGGTGCCTGATCCGATCAATAAAGGCCTGCGAGCGCATCAGCTCGACCAGATGCGACAGGTTGGCCTGGCTCAGGCGTTCTTCGTGGCAAAGCAACAGGTAGTGCTCGCTGGCCATCTCCACGAAATCAAGGTTGAACTGGCTGGCAGCCGCTTCCACGCCGAAGCCTACATCCGCCATTCCCGACGCCACAAAGGCGGCGACGGCTGTGTGGGTAAACTCGTGCTGCGGCGAGCGGTTGATGCTCTTTTCAGTGAGTCCCGCCTGACGGAGCAGAAGGTTGAACAGGATGCGGGTGCCGGAATGGCGATCACGGCCGATGAAGCGGAGCCCGGAAGCGGCCAGTTCCGACAGGTTATGGATCTTCACCGGGGCGTCTTTGCGCATCATCAAACCTTCACGCCGAGTGACAAATCGGATCAACCGGAACCGGTGTCCGGTCAGTAGATGTTGATAATGGGCCATGATTTCCCGGGCCCGCTGTGGGCAGGTGGGAAAGTGAAAGCTGGCCAGGTCACATTCGCCACGGTTCAGCGCGTTCAGGGCCTCCTCGGGGTTGCGGTACTGGAGGTTGATTTCAACCTGATCAGAGAACTCGGGGAGCAGAGCTACTGCATACCCATGGCTTGCATGAAGGCGAAGGACAGGATGCTCGCCGGCCAGCAATTGCTGGATCTGGTCGTTAAATTCAGACGCCATGCTGTCGATCTGAGGCCCGAGCCGGGCTTTGACCCGCTGATCCGCCCACAGCAGTTTCTCACCCAGGGCGGACAGCTCAGTGCCATGACCCTTGCGCATAATCACCAGTGGCATTCCGAAGACGTTGGTGCTGCGATTGAGCAGGTTCCAGGCGTGGCGGTAAGACACGCCGGCCGCCTCTGCCGCTGCGGTCAGTTTGCCGCTGTCGCGGATCGTTTCGAGCAGGCGGAATAATACCGGCTCGAACAGCTCATCGGTATCGGTTCGGAAGACCCAGGCAGGGGAAATGGACAGCCTCTTCTTATGCATTTCTATTCATATTCCGTCGGCGATGATGGAGTGTTAGCGTGTTTCTATAGCTGCTCAGATACTGTAACAGAACAAAAAATAATAGGAACAAACATGCATATGTCAGAGGTGAATCAGCAACCACTTGGCGCCATGGACTACGCCAGCGACTGGACACCTGACATGGTTCGGGACGAAGTGGACGCCCTGAAACGCAAGCCTGGCGCCCTGCTCCCCATCCTGCACGCCGTGCAGAACCGCATTGGTTTCATTCCCGAGGGCGCCGTGGCCATCATCGCCGAGGCGATGCAACAGACCCGTGCCGAAGTCCATGGCGTGATCAGCTTCTACCATCATTTTCGTACTCATCCGGTGGGTAGCAAGGTGATTCACGTGTGTCGCGCCGAGGCCTGTCAGGCCATGGGTGGACGTATGCTTGAAGCGCATATCAAGGACCGCCTGGGGGTGGATTATCACGGTACCTCTGCGGACAACGAGTTTACCCTCGAGCCTGTCTACTGCCTGGGCAACTGTGCCTGTGCCCCTTCCATCCGCGTGAATGACGATATCCACGGCCGCATGACGCCGCAGAAGTTTGACCGTCTGGCGGACAAACTCACCACGTCCGCGCTGGACATCCGGTAATCACGGAGCATTGATCATGGCAACCAAAATCTACGTGCCCTGCGATACCACCGCCCTGTCCATGGGGGCGGATGACGTGGCGGGACTGATAGAACACTACGCCCGAGTTCGGGGTGTGGATATTGAGTTGGTCCGCAATGGCTCCCGGGGGCTGTTCTGGCTGGAGCCGCTGGTGGAAGTTGAAACCAGCGCGGGTCGGATTGGTTACGGTCCGGTGGAGCCGGATGACGTTCAGGGCTTGGTAGAGGCCGGGCTGTTTGATGGTGCATCCGACCACCCTCTGTTTCTTGGCTCGGTGGCCGATATTCCCTATCTCAAGCGCCAACAACGCCTGACCTTTTCCCGTATTGGCATCACCGATCCACTGTCGATTGCCGATTACCGGGCCCATGGCGGATTTGAAGGACTGGAAACGGCGATCAGCCTGGAGCCTCAAGGCATTGTTGACGAGGTCAAAACCTCCGGCCTGCGCGGTCGTGGTGGTGCCGCCTTCCCCACCGGCATCAAGTGGCAGACGGTGCACGATGAGCCCTGGCAGCAGCAGAAGTACATTGTCTGCAACGCCGATGAGGGCGATTCCGGCACCTTCGCCGACCGGCTGGTGATGGAATGCGACCCCTACATGCTGATTGAAGGCATGACCATTGCGGGGCTGGCGGTGGGGGCGACCCAGGGATTCATTTATCTGCGCTCGGAATACCCGGTGGCGCACCGCATTCTGAATGAAGCGATCCGCCGTGCCGAAGCCGAAGGCTATCTGGGCCAGGATGTCCGTGGCAGCGGTTGTGCCTTCCATCTGGAAGTGCGGCTGGCGGCGGGCGCCTACATCTGTGGTGAGGAAACCTCTCTGCTGGAAAGCCTGGAAGGCAAGCGTGGCCTGGTTCGCGCCAAGCCGCCCCTGCCTGCGATCAAGGGGCTATTCGGCCAGCCAACGGTGGTCAATAACGTACTGTCGTTTGCCGCGGTACCGTTCATTCTGGCTCAGGGTGGCCAGGCTTATGCGAACTATGGGATGGGAAAGTCACGGGGCACGCTGCCAATCCAGTTGGCGGGCAACATTCGCCAGGGCGGTGTGATTGAACTTGCCTTCGGGGTCAGCCTGAAGGAAATCCTGGAAGACTTTGGCGGCGGCACCTTCTCAGGCCGACCCATGAAAGCCGTCCAGGTGGGTGGCCCGCTGATGGCCTATATGCCGGAAAGCCAGTGGGATACGCCCATGGATTACGAGGCCTTCGGCCAACTCGGTGCGGGCATCGGCCATGGCGGCGTGGTGGTCTTTGATGACACCGTGGATATGGGCGAGCAGGCCCGGTTCGCCATGGAGTTCTGCACCGTGGAGTCTTGCGGCAAATGCACGCCCTGCCGGATCGGATCAGTGCGTGGTGTCGAGGTGATTGACCGGATACGAGCCGGCGAGAATCGCGACGCCAACCTGGTTCTGCTGGAGGAACTGTGCGAGACCATGGTGGATGGTTCCTTATGTGCCATGGGCGGTATGACCCCGTTCCCGGTGCAGAGTGTGATGACACATTTTCCGGACGACCTGACGGCCTGACCGACGCGAATGGAGGCACTACCCATGTTGCAATATTTCGATCCCGGCACGGTTAATCGAGGCACAGGCGGCCTGAACCCCAATACCGACTATGGTACGCCGGCCAGCACATCCGAAACCCTGGTCAGCCTGTCCATCGATGGCACCGATATCGCTGTGCCTGAGGGCACCTCGGTGCTGCGGGCAGCCACCCTGGCAGGGATCAACATCCCCAAGCTGTGTGCGTCCGACAACCTCGAAGCCTTTGGCTCCTGCCGCCTGTGTGCCGTGGAAATCGAGGGCCGCCGGGGCTATCCCGCATCCTGTACCACACCGGTCGCCGAAGGCATGTCGGTTACCACCCAGACCGGCAAACTGGCGAAGCTGCGTCGCAACATCATGGAGCTGTACATTTCCGACCACCCGCTGGACTGCCTGACCTGCCCGGCCAATGGCGACTGTGAACTGCAGGATGTCGCCGGCGCCGTGGGCCTGCGAGAGGTGCGTTACGGCTTTGAGGGTGAAAACCACCTGGACGCCGAGGTGGACGACTCCAACCCCTATTTCAGCTTCGACCCCAGCAAGTGCATTGTTTGCTCCCGCTGCGTGCGCGCCTGTGAAGAAGTGCAGGGCACCTTTGCCCTGACCATTGACGGCCGTGGCTTCGACTCCAAGGTGTCTGCCGGCCAGAACGATCCGTTCATGGATTCCGAGTGCGTGTCCTGCGGTGCCTGCGTACAGGCCTGCCCTACCTCCACATTGATGGAAAAGAGCGTGATCGACGCCGGCCAGCCCGAGCACAGCGTGGTCACCACCTGCGCTTATTGCGGCGTGGGCTGCTCGTTCAAGGCGGAAATGAAAGGCGACCAGCTGGTGCGCATGGTTCCCTACAAGGGTGGCGATGCCAACCACGGTCACTCCTGCGTGAAAGGGCGGTTTGCCTTCGGCTATGCCACCCATAAGGACCGCATCAAGGAGCCGATGATCCGGGACTCCATCAATGACCCCTGGGAAGTGGTGTCCTGGGACGAGGCCATCGAGTTCTCCGCCAGGAAACTCAAGGACACCCAGGCCAGATACGGCCGGGAAAGCATCGGTGGTATCACCTCCTCACGCTGCACCAATGAGGAAACCTATCTGGTGCAGAAGCTGATCCGCGCCGCGTTCGGTAACAACAATACCGACACCTGTGCCCGCGTCTGCCACTCTCCGACCGGCTTTGGCCTGAAGACCACCATGGGGGAGTCCGCAGGGACTCAGACTTTCGATTCAGTGATGAAGGCCGACACCATGATTGTGATCGGTGCCAACCCCACCGACGCCCACCCGGTGTTCGCCTCCCAGATGCGCAAGCGTCTGCGCCAGGGCGCGAAGCTGATCGTGATTGATCCGCGCCGCATCGACCTGCTGAAAACACCCCACGGCACCGAAGGCATTCACCTGCCGCTCCGCCCGGGTACCAACGTGGCGATGATCAACGCCCTGGCCCATGTGATTGTGACTGAGGGCCTGGAAGACAAAACCTTCATCGAAAGCCGGTGTGAGCCCAAGCAGTACAACCAGTGGCGGGCGTTCATTGCCGAGGAGCGACACTCTCCGGAAGCCCTCGAGGCGGTCACTGGAGTGTCGGCCGACCTGGTGCGCCAGGCCGCGCGGGCCTATGGCGAAGCGGGCAATGGCGCCATCTATTATGGCCTCGGTGTCACCGAGCACAGCCAGGGCTCCACCATGGTGATGGGCATTGCTAACCTGGCCATGGCCACCGGCAACATTGGCCGTGAAGGGGTGGGGGTGAATCCGCTGCGGGGCCAGAACAACGTTCAGGGTTCCTGTGACATGGGCTCCTTTCCCCATGAGCTGCCGGGCTACCAGCATGTGGGCGATCCGGCAGTCCGGGCCAGGTTTCAGGACGCCTGGAATGTGGTCATCGACGACGAGCCGGGCTTGCGAATTCCCAACATGTTTGATGCCGCCATCGCTGGCAGCTTCAAGGCTATGTATGTGCAGGGCGAGGATATTGCCCAGTCCGACCCCAATACCCAGCATGTGGAAGCCGCGCTCAGCTCGCTGGATTGCCTGATTGTGCAGGACATCTTCCTGAACGAAACTGCCAAATACGCCCACGTGTTACTGCCGGGGTCTACCTTCCTGGAGAAGAACGGCACCTTCACCAACGCCGAGCGCCGCATTAACCGGGTGCGTAAGGTGATGGCGCCGGTGGCGGGCATGGAAGACTGGGAAGTCACCATGGCGTTGTCGAACGCGCTGGGCTATCCGATGCAATACAGCCATCCGTCCGAAATCATGGATGAAATCGCCCGGCTGACGCCGACCTTCACCGGTGTCAGTTACGACAAGCTGGATGAGCTGGGCAGCATTCAGTGGCCCTGCAACGATGAGCATCCGGACGGCACGCCGACCATGCACACTCTCGACTTTCCGATCGGCAAGGGCAAGTTTGCGGTCACCGAGTATGTCGCCAGTGAGGAAAAAACCAATCGCAAGTTCCCGCTGTTGCTGACCACCGGTCGCATCCTGAGCCAATACAATGTTGGTGCTCAGACCCGGCGCACCGAAAACAGCCAGTGGCATCAGGAGGACGTGCTGGAGGTTCATCCCAGCGATGCCGAACTCCGGGGTATCCGCGAGGGCGACTGGCTGGGCATCACCAGCCGCGTGGGCCAGACGGTACTGCGGGCAAGAATCAGCGATCGCATGTTGCCAGGAGTGGTCTACACCACCTTCCACCATCCCGGCAGTGGCGCCAACGTGATCACCACCGACAGCTCCGACTGGGCCACCAACTGCCCGGAATACAAGGTCACCGCCGTGCAGGTGGAGAAGGTTTCGCAGCCGTCAGAATGGCAGCGCCATTTCGAGCGATTAGACCGGCGCCAGCAAGGGCTGTTGGAACCGTCGGCCAGCCACGTGGAGCAACCCGATGCCTCGTCACTCAAGTAATTCGGAAAGGGCAGTCATGCCCGCGATGGGGCCGGCTCCAGAGAAGGGCGCATCAGCATCCTGTGACCTCCCGGTAGAGGTTCGTGGGGGCGTTGAGGGTGCGCCGGGTAAGGATGTTGTGGCCGAAGAAGTGCCGGTGGCAATGGTCTACAACGGCATATCCCATGCTGTAATGATGGCGTCGCCTTGTGATCTGGAGGATTTTGCACTGGGTTTCAGCCTGACCGAAGGCATCATCGACAGTCCCGGGCAGCTGTTTCATCTGGAGGTGAATGCTGTCGACGAAGGCATTTCCATCGAGATGCACATCGCCGGCGATTGTTTTGCCCGGTTGCGCCAACAGCGACGGAATATGACCGGTCGAACCGGCTGCGGGCTATGCGGCACTGAATCCCTGGCCCATGCGGTCCGGGCGATCCGCCGCGTGCCGCTTCGCCCGGTGCCGGGTGATGAAGAGGTGCAGCAGGCTCTGAGCAATCTTCGGCACTACCAGCCCCTGCAGGAACAGACCGGCGCCACCCACGGTGCCGCCTGGTGCAATAATCAGGGCCGTATCGAGCTGGTTCGGGAAGATGTCGGCCGTCATAACGCGCTCGATAAACTGATTGGTGCACGGATACGGAAGGATGGCGAGTTGGCCTTTGCTGATGGCTTCGCACTGGTTTCCAGCCGCGCCAGCTTCGAAATGGTGCAGAAAAGTGCGAGTGTTGGTATCGGTTGCCTGGTGGCTGTCTCAGCGGCCACGGCACTGGCGGTCCGGGAAGCGCGAAAGGCCGGCATGACCCTGATTGGTTTTGCCCGCCCCGGGCGGCATGTCATCTACTATCGGGCCGACAGCCAATCTTCTGAGGAACGTGAGGATGAGTGATCAGCAGCTGCAGAATCTGATCAAGATGATCAATCAGATCAGCGATAACAACCTCCATCACGGTGATGAAGGGGAAGCGGCGGAGGTGGTCGCCACCCACATCAGGAAGTTTTGGGCCCGGAGTATGAAGCAGCAGATCAGCGATTACGCAACGTCGGACGGCACGGAGTTGAATACCGTTTCCCGGCTGGCGGTCAAACGCCTCTCAGCGTGAGGATTGTAGTTTTGATTTAGACAATGAGAATTGTTAGCATTTGCGCCTCATTAACATGAGGTAATGCCTTCTATCCACCAGGGTGTTGGCAAAATGCATTAACCATTCGAGATTTGTCTATGAAAACTCCGGAGTCACGTCCCCTGCTGCTGGCGCTGGCCATAGCGGCTGTTCACGGCCCTGCACTGGCGCAATCTTCCTCCAGCGCCCAGTCCGGCGACAACGCCAAAGCGTTGCCTGACCTGGTGATTACCGCCACCCGCAACAAAAGCACAGCGGGAGAGACTCCGCAGAAGACCACCATTATTTCCCGCGAGCAGATTGAGCAACAGCAGGCGATTTCCAATGACCCCGGCGAGGTGCTGAGCAACCTGATTCCTTCCTACTCTCCGGGCCGCCAGAAACTGTCCAACGCCGGTGAAACCTTCCGGGGTCGTTCGCCCCTGTTCCTGGTGGACGGTGTGCCGCAGAGTAATCCACTGCGAGACAGTGCACGGGACAGCTACACCATTGATCTGGACATGGTCGAGCGTATCGAGGTGATCCACGGTGCCAGTGCCGAGCACGGTTTGGGTGCGACGGGCGGCATCATCAATTTTGTAACCCGCAGACCCGACAGCGGGGAGATTTCCCAGTCTGTGTCGGCAAGCGTGACCAGTGACGACAACGTGGATTCCGATGGCCAGGGTTACAAGGTGGGCTACAGAATCAGCGGTCAGCAGGGCCGTTGGGACTATCTTCTGGGCGGGAACATCCAGGAGCGCGGCGTGTTCTACGACGGTGAGGACCGCCTGATCGGTGTGGCCTATCCTGGTGAGCTTCAGAACACCGAAAGCTATGACGTGCTGGCCAAGCTGGGTTACTGGCTGGACGACGATCAGAACGTGGAGTTTTTCATCAACCGTTTTCAACTGGAAGGCAAAGGCGGTTACGTACCGGTACCCGGCGACCGCGACAACGGAGTACCCACAACCGCAAGTCCAGGCATCATTGATGGGGAACCCGGAGAGAATGAGGTCACCACCGCCCGTCTTTCATACTCGCACGGCGATTGGCTGGGCAACCAGGTGGATACCCAGCTATACAGCCAGACCTTCAGGGCCCGGTTTGCCACCACGCCGTTCTTCCCCTACGTGGACGCCAATGGCAACGATCAACTCGACCAGACCCGCAATGAATCCGACAAGGTGGGCGCCAAGTTCACCCTCACCCGCGACGGCCTGCTGAACGACTACCTGACTCTGACAACGGGGCTGGATGTTCTTCAGGATGAAACCCGCCAGACGCTGGTGGAAACCGGGCGTACCTACGTGCCCAAATCGCAGTTTCGCAACTACGCTGCTTTTCTGCAGGGCGATGTTGCGGTCACCGACCGTTTGACCCTGCACACCGGTGTTCGTTATGAGCATGCGGAGCTTAAGGTAGACACCTACAACACCATCGACCGCAGCAATGTCACCCAGGACAACGTCACCGTCCAGGGCGGTAACCCTGACTTCAACGAAACCCTGTTTAATGCCGGTGTGGTTTTTCAGGCGACTGACAATCTGCAACTGTTTGCCAATTACTCAGAAGGTTTTGGTATGCCAGATGTCGGCCGTGTGCTGAGGGGAATCGGTGATTCTGGACAGGATGTCGATAATCTGTTGGTTCTGGAGCCGATCATCACCGATAACCGTGAGATCGGTGGTCGTTTCGACTGGGACCGTTATCACCTGGAGGTGAGTTACTACCAGTCAGATTCGGACTTTGGCGAGCGCTTGACCGAGGAGGATGGCACCTGGGTCGGTAACCGGGAAAAAACCGAGATCCAGGGTGTGGAGGTCACTGCCGATGCGGACCTGAACGACGCGCATAACCTGGCATTTTCCTACACCTATGCCGATGGTGAATCCGACACCGACGGTGATGGCGATGTAGACACGGAGCTGAGCGGCATCAATATTGCGCCGGAAACCCTGCGGCTCAGCTGGTCAGCTGCCTGGACGAAGACGCTGTCGAGTCACCTTCAGTACAGCCAGTTCCTGGACCGCGACATCGAAGGGGATGACCTGGACTTCGATGGTTACGGATTGCTGGATGGCTCTGTGGCTTATCGGACCGGCGCCGGAAAGCTGTCCCTGGGTATCGAGAACCTGCTGGACAAGGACTACTTCACGTACTACTCCCAGTCTGCCCGGGCCAGTGATGAGTACTATTTCCAGGGCCGTGGCCGCACCATCACCCTTGGTTATCAGCTCGACTTCTGATCAGTCGGTATTCCACAGTCCGGGGCCACAGTGCTCCGGACTTTGCCCTTACCCCAGTTCCCGCCTGAGCCGGTAAAGCAGGTACACGAAGAAGGGCGCGCCGATACCTGCAACAAAAATGCCTGCCGGTAAATCCCGGGGTATGAAGGCAACCCGACCAACCCAGTCTGCATAGAGAAGAATCAATGCACCGATCAGTGCAGCGATGGGCAACAGCCCCGTGTGGCCACTGTTGACCAGCCGTCGCGCCATGTGCGGCGCAATCAGGCCGATGAACCCGACCGCACCGGCGTAGGCCACTGCTGAGCCAGCGAGTGCCACTGCCAGCATCAGGAACAGCAGACGATGGCCTTGCAGGGCGCTACCCAGCCCCACCGCCATATCTTCCCCCATGGACTGTGCATCGAGGTGTCTCAGTTTTATCAGCGCAAGGGGCCAGCACACCATCAGCCAGGGTGCCAGGGCAGTGACATCGTGCCACTGCGAGGCGTAGAGGCTGCCAGTGAGCCAGATATAAGCATTCATCGCGGTGGCATCGGGGCTCAGCACCAGTAGCAAGGTGGTCACGGCGGTCAGCCCGGCTGCCAACCCGACGCCCACCAGTACCAGCCTGGCGGGGCTGATACCCCGGTGCCAGGCCAGAGCTGTAATGCTCAGGGCCACGACAAAGGCGCCCCCCATGGCGACGGGTGCCAGTAGCAGCGAGGTTCCGGTGACGCCCCCGAGCCAGAGAAAGAGCACCGCTGCGGCTGACGCCCCACTGGTGATGCCAATGACATCCGGTGATGCCAGCGGGTTTCTCACCAGGCCTTGCAGAATGAGCCCGGCCGAGCCCAGAGCAGCGCCCACCAGGATGGCCATGAGTATTCTGGGCAGTCGAATTTCCAGGACAATCAGTGCCAGCTCGGACTGGCTCGGGGCGACCAGTGTGCCGAGTACATCTGTAACCGAGGTGGGATGGCTGCCGGACGTAAGCGCGAGAACACTACTGGCGGCCAGTAATACCGCCAGAACACCCGTGACCACAAGAACCCTGGTATTGAGTTTGATCGACCAGCGGTCATTGCGGGAGCGAAGAATCAGGGGTCGGCTCATGACACCTTCCTCACATGTCGGGCGAGGTGGAGGAACAGCGGTGTGCCCAACAGCGCTGTCATGACCCCCACGGGAATCTCCTGGGGTGGTATAACCAGTCTGGCGATGGTGTCGGCAGCCAGCAGCAGCGTGGCTCCGATAATGGCCGACAGGGGGAGCAGCCAGCGGTGATCCGTGCCAAAGAGCCCCCTGGCCACGTGTGGCACGATCAGACCGACAAAGCCAATCAGCCCTGCCATGGCCACAGAGGTGCCAGCCAGTACGATCACCACAAGGCCGATCAACAGTCGTACCTGCCCCACCCTTAAACCCAGGCCGCGGATGACCTCATCGTCCAGCCCTAGCAGGTTCAGTTGCCGGGACAACAGCAACGCCAGAATCAGCGCTCCGCCAAAGAGTGGCAGCAATGGCAGGGTTGCATCCAGTTCGCGCCCCGAAACCGAGCCCGCCAACCAGAACAGGATGCTTTCGAAGCGGTCCTGATTGAGGATCAGCAATCCCTGGGCAAAGGACACGAACAGCGCTGTAATCGCGACGCCGGCGAGCACTGTGCGTACGGGGGAAACACCGCGCCCGGCTTCCTGCCCCAGGAAGTACACCAGGGCGGCGGCCGTGGCCGCGCCCGCAAAGGCGGCCCACACCAGTTGCGACGGCGAGGTCAGCGAAAACAGTGTGGCGCCGACGACAACGAAAAACATGGCGCCGGCATTGATGCCAAGAATACCGGGTGATGCCAGTGGGTTGCGGGTCAGCGTCTGCATCAGCGCCCCGGCAATGGCCAGGCCAGCCCCCACGATCACTGAGGTCACGGTGCGCGAAAAGCGTTCGGAGTGAATGACCAGATGCTCGAGGGATCCGGGGTCGTAGTCCGTCAGGCTATTGATCAGCATCTCCAGCGACACAGGAGTGTGGCCGAATATCAGGCTCGATACCGTGGCTGATAGCAGAAGACCGAGACAAACCAGGGTCCCCAGCGTTCTTGCCTGTGGGGTGGTCAGCATTGAATGCACCCCCGGTGTTCTGGCTGATGGAGATCGTAGTGCTGGTAGAGTTCGTCCAGCATCCGGTTGGCGGCGATGATGCCAGCGCCCATATTCCAGGTGACCGGGTCCACCTGATAG
This sequence comes from Marinobacter sp. V34, assembly GCF_055524115.1. NCBI lineage: Bacteria > Pseudomonadati > Pseudomonadota > Gammaproteobacteria > Pseudomonadales > Marinobacteraceae > Marinobacter > Marinobacter sp. V34. The sequence goes on from NZ_JBUPZY010000002.1 coordinate 412,705, forward strand.
ACGTCGTTATGCCGCACGGCTTTCAGGTTTTTCCAAAGGGGGTGGCTGGACCAGGTGTTGAACGTGCGCTGAACGGCGGGGTCGTCCTCCATGAAGATGAAGACGGCCTCGGCATCCATGGCCGGGATGCTTTCCTGGCTGGTGAGTTTTATGCCCCAGCTTTCCTGGCGATGGGGCGCAGGCGCGGTGAAGCCAAGCTCGTCCAGCACGGAGCGGGCGAAACCGCCATAGTAAATGCGGGCATGGTCGGCCCGAAAACTCAGAATTGCGACCTCCTGGGGCCACTGTTCCCCCAGCTTTTGGCGGATACGGGCTCTGAAATCTTCGACCCGCTCTTGCCAGTGAGTTAGCAGTTCCTCACCTCGAGCGGTGCGGCCGGTGGCCTTTGCCATTAGCGTAAGCAGCGCCTTGAAGTCGTAGACATCGCCCGGTATGACCGTGGGGGCGATGCGCTCCAGCAATGGGTAGATGGTGCGATGCCGGTTCCTGGCGCCGACGATCAGGTCTGGCGACAGCCAGGCGATGCGCTCCAGGTCAGGCTGGGTTTCCAGCCCTAGATAGGTCACGCCCTGAAGGGCTTCACGTAGATACTGATACATCGGCTTTTCGGTCCAGGATTCCACCACGCCTATGGGTTTGATCCCAAGAGCCACAGCGGTATCGGTGGCGCCCTGATACAGAGAGACAACGCGATCAGGATGGCCAGCGATGGTTGCCTCACCAAGGGCATGCTCCACGGTGGTTACCGGGGTAGTTGCAATGGCAGCGATGGCAGCGGGGGATTGAAAGAGACAGGTAACGATCAGCAGAAAGCTGGCGTAGCGATGCATGGTAAATCCGGTTGTTTGGCGAACAGCAACTAGGGGCTGATTTGATGGTGCCGATTTGATAATGAGAATGGGAGATAATATCATCCGACTTTACTTGAAAGCGACGCCAATATGCCCCTGAATCGACATTCCTCATCCCCGGATTACGATGGTCAGCCGCGACTGCGGGGTGAAGCAGTGTGTGCGGGATACGACGGCCGGCAGGTGCTGACGGACGTGGATTTCACGGTGCGCGAGGGCAGTGTCACCGTTCTTTTGGGACCGAATGGCTCGGGCAAATCCACGCTGCTCAAAACATTGGCCCGCACGCTGGCTCCCAGCGCTGGCAACGTGTTTCTCGACGGTAACGATATCCATCGTCAACCCACCCGGACTGTTGCGCAACGGCTCGGAATACTGCCACAGAGCCCCTCCGCACCGGATGGCCTGACCGTCAGGGAGCTGGTGGGACTGGGCCGTTTTCCCTATCAGAGCTTGATGAGTCAGTGGTCCCGACACGACGAAGCCGCCGTTGAGGAGGCCATGAGGGTGGCTGATGTTGCGACGTTTGCAGAGCGGCCGGTAGATGCGCTCAGCGGTGGGCAGCGTCAGCGCTGTTGGATCGCCATGGTGCTGGCCCAGGAAACCGACCTGCTTCTGCTCGACGAACCCACCACGTTTCTGGATCTGAAGGTGCAGGTGGACCTGTTGGAACTGCTGGTATCCCTGGCTCACAAGCAGGGCCGGACCCTGCTGGTTGTGCTCCACGACCTCAACCTGGCGGCGGCCTACGCCGACCGGCTGGTGATGATGAAGGCGGGCAGGATTCTGCACGATGGCCCGCCGGAGACTGTGTTTACCGCTGATAACCTCAAGCAGGTATTTGATCTTGATGCTCAGGTTATCCGTGAACCTTTGGCTGGCCGGCCAGTTTGTGTGCCGGTAAAACGGACCGTGGCAGAGACCGCCTCTTTCGCCTCGTCGGTGGCAACGGTATGAATGCCTCCGCCCATCGGTTCTGCGCTGTTGACAGTATTAAGGCCGGCGATCCTCTTGCCGGCACGGCAACCCATGCCGAGAGCAATCTGCTGATCAGTTGGCCGCGGCCAAAGTGGTCGCGAAGCCTGCGAGTCGCCCGTGATATGGATGACGACCTGGCATCACAGATCAACCGTCTTGCGGCCAGCGGGCGGCGGGTGAACCTGATTGACCAACGCGGTCGCCCGGCGTTCAGTCACCGGCTTTACCTGTTGCCGGAAGGCCTTAGCTTTGATGTTGAGCGGAGCGACTTGCCGGCGTTTCTGGATGCCCTGGCGGCGGGTAATGACCTGAGCGGCTGGAACAGTGAGGCAATGACAGGCTCCCTGGTGCTGTGTTGCACCCATGGCCGCAAGGACAAGTGCTGCGCCAAGTTTGGGTATGCGACCTATCAGGAGCTCTCCAGTACTGTCACAGACCGGGATCTCCCGTTCGAGGTCTGGGAAAGTTCTCATCTGGGGGGGTGTCGGCTTGCGGCAAGCATCATGGTGTTCCCGGCTATGCGCAAATACGGCCGGGTTGAGCAGGAACAGGTACTGCCTTTCCTGCAGCATGAGGCGGACGGCCTTCCCTACCTGCCCTGTTATCGCGGCCAGTCCCTGCTAACGCCTGCCCAGCAGTGCGCTGAGATATCCGCCCTGGAGTGGCTTGAGAACAGAAACGTCCATGCGGAACTGTCGGTCGGTCCGGAGGTTGCCTGCCATGACAGCAAGGAGGTTACGGTACAGGTGAGCTGGGTTTCGAAGGGTAATTCCGGGGCCCTGACAGCCCGGTGCGGCAAGATGGAGGTCATGCGTGTGGATACCTGTGCGGACCTGGATGAAGGTCCTACGGCGTCTGCTTGCTGGGTGGTAAAAGACATAAGGCCGCTTTGAGCGGCCTTATGTGTGGTTCTGCCAGTCTTCCGTTTACCAGTCGACCCCATAACTTACCATGACCGAACGGCCTGGTGCGGTGGTGTACTGGGTGTCGAAATTGTAGATCTGCGAGATCACCGGGAAGTAGTCTTCATTCAGCAGATTGTTGATGGCCAGCGTGATATCCCCATTGCCGGTCCGCCATGTGCTGGTCAGATCCAGAACGGTAAAGGACTCCACCTCGCCCTGACCAAATCCGCTACCGCTAAAGCGGTCTCGATCACCCACGACCATGGCCTGAAGGCGATTGCTCCAGCGCGCAGTGGTATCGTGCTCCACATAGCCTGTGAGCTTGAGTGGTGAGATCCGGTTGCCGGCAAGATAGGTGTCGTAGCTGCCGTCGTCGTCAGAATCGACTTTGCCTTCCATCCAGGTAAAGGTACCGCCGGCACTCAGATCGCGGGTGGGATAGGTGTTTAGCTCCGCTTCGAAACCATAGATACGCTCTGGGCTGCGCATCACGGGAATGGGCTCGTTTGCATTCGCGGCGACCAGGCTGGTTCCCAGTTCAGACTCACTGTAGAACAGCGTCAGCGCGAGATCGGCGCGATCCCAGACGGCCTCGGTGCCAACCTCGTAGTTGTCGACCACCTGTGGTTCAGGACGGATTTGATCCAGCGATGTGCCCTGCTGGGGCTGGCGCAGGGTTCGGCCAATCTCGGGCACCGTAAAGCCCTGGGAGAAGCTGGCAGTCGCTGCCCAGACATCGTTCACCTGATATCGGGCCCCGGTATTGAAGACTGTTTCACTGTACTCCAACTCACCGCCTTCCACGTCCGCACCAAACACCGTGGTGTAGTCGTCCACCTCGAACCAGAATTTTTCGTAGCGAACACCGGCGTTAACGGTCCACTTCGGATTCAGCCGAAGTTCCGCCTGCAGGAACGGAGCCACACTGTTCTGGTCCATTTCAGGTACGAACATACGTCCGTCTTCCAATGGCTGAGCTGTCGTTTCCATCAGTGTATCCAGGCCCCAGAGCAGTTTGGCGCCGGACATAACCTCAAATGGCGTCTCAAAGTCGAGGCGGGAGCCGATGCGCTCCGATTCGGTCAGAGACTGCCCACCCCCGGGATAGAAGGTGGCGAAGTATCCGAAGCGGGTCATGTAATCGCGATAATACAGTTGCGCACCCAGCGAGGTATCGCCGAACAGCTGTCGGTCACTGTAGGTCAGGTTCACGTTCAGGTTTTCAGTGCCCTGATCCTTGCCGCCCGGGTCACCTTTCACAGCGCGGGTTTTCTGCTCACCGTACACGCCTGCTTCGAGGATGTAATCGGTGTCCTGTTTGATGTCGTAATAACTGGTGGTCAGTTCCAGGCGCTTGTCGACGTCAAGGTCGAAGCCGAGCTTTGCCAGCACATCGAACTCGCGGGAGTCGGCAATGCCCCCCTGGCCGTTCGGGTCCGGCGGGATACGGTCGCCATCGGCATCGAAGAAATTAGCGCGTTTTTCGTAGGAGCCTCGGAACTGGTAGTCAAAGGCTCCTGTACCACCGGTCACGCTCTGGGATAGCCCGAATTGTTCGCTGTCCTTGATGTGCTCGGTGGAGAAACCACCATTCAGTTCGGTGCGGTATAGCGGGGCACCTTTCTCGTTCTTGCGAGTGATGATGTTGATGATGCCACCGGTACCGCCAAAGCCGTATACACCATTGGAACCCCGGATCACTTCGATGCGCTCGATCGATGACGGGTCAATGGAATTCAGTGAATGCAGACCATCGCGCAGGCTGATGGTCTGGGGGATGCCGTCAATCAGCACGAACAGGTTTCGGCCACGTAGCGTCTGCGCCACACTGGTTAAACCGTGCGTAGAAGGAGACAGGCCTGGAACGGTTTTGGCCAGAATATCGCCCACGTTGCCACCCAACGAGGACTGTTTGTCGATGGCGTCTCGGTCAACCACGGTAACCGCACCGGGGTTGACGTTGAGGGAGTCGAGGCCACGAGTAGCCGTTACTTCAAGGGTATCAAGGGATTTCGGTGCCTGATCGGTGCCTTCCTGAGCAGTTGCGGTTGTAGCGCATCCAAGCGCGAGGACCAGGGAATAGCGTAGTGGGTTGGGTTGCTTGAGCATTGTTATCGGCACCTGATGGTTATTTTTAGTCACGGTGCGGAAGCTAAACTAAATGTAATCGATTATCAATACTAATTGTATTGTAACAATGGCCGGTTTTCCGTGTCGGTGAAAGAGCAAAGATGATGAACTTAGTTTGCCTGTGGAGGGTGAAGTGAACAAACCTGGACTATTGATGTACCTGATAACGCTCGTCGTAATCATGCCGGTGACCGCTACCGCCGACGAAGCTAATTTTGACCCGTTTCAGCGTCTATTGACGCAACATCTGACAGAGTCGACAACGACCGAGGGTGGCCTGGTCTCCGCATTTGACTATGAGGCGGCCCTGGCCTCATCACAGACTGACGCTCTGCTGGCGGATCAGCGTGACCGCCTGGCAGATTTCGATACCGGTACTCTCGACGGTGAGGCTGAATCCGTCGCCTTCTGGGTCAACGCCTATAACTTTTTCATGATCGACCAGATCCTGACTGAGCGGCCGAACGGAGAGCTCGTCGACTCGGTCTGGGACTACGGGGGTCGCGTGAACCCGTTTGTGGACAGTGTGTTCGACCGGGAAAAATTTCAGATAGGCGGGCAGGAATACAGTCTGAACCAGATGGAAAAAGACATCCTGCTCGGTGAGGAATACGCGGACAAAGGCTGGAAGGACGCGCGAGTCCACTTTGCGGTGAACTGTGCCTCTGTTGGTTGCCCTCCATTAAGGGATGTGGTTTACACCGCCGACAACCTGGAAGGCCTGCTTGCGGAGAACACCCGTCGTGCCTTTGCAACAGAACGCCATCTTGAGATCAAGGGCGACACACTCTATGTCACCGAATTGTTCAAGTGGTATGAGGATGATTTCGTGGAGGCTTCCGGCTCGCGCAAAGCGTTTATCGAGCAGTGGGTGGAGTCGTCGGTGGCAGATCGGGTTGCAGACACGGCAGACATAAAACTTATCGATTACGACTGGTCTCTGAACAAGCCTGCCAATTTCACGGAATTCCGCTAGCGGGATTGCGTTTGCAAGCAAGCCGCTACTCCTGAGAATAGCGGCTTTTGACGCTGCAGGTTATTCTGCAGATTCTTTCACACTTGGCACCTTCTCTACGTCTACGGTTTTATTGGGGAAGCTTCGCGCTTCGTTTACCCGGTCGGCCTTGCCATTCATGGCAAGTGTGACATTGGCAGAGAATAACAGCGCAATGGTGGTGAGAATCAGGGTCATTTTTTTCATGGCTTGTTACCTCGTGTTGCTGACGAAATGCGGGGCGTTCCGAGGAACGGTCACTCCGCGCTTACGAGGTATAGACACCGGACTGTCTCTTTTCGTTACAGGGTTCATTGAGGTTGGGAGGAAAGATCAGAGATTTGCATATAAATAAACGGCATAGAACCTCACCTATGCATTCCGTTCTATTGGTTTCATAATAACCGTTCAAAATGAACAGAAAAGGAGAGTTGCCATGAGTCGACTGTCTGCCATTGTTCTGGTCTTTGCCAGCTCACTGGTTATGGCTGCAGGTAATGGAACGACGCCTCTGGTGGACGCCGGTTGGCTGGAGGACAACCTTCACCGGGACGACCTGGTGGTTCTGGATGTGCGTTCCGGCATAGATAATGGCGGCGACCGCAGCAGCTTCCAGGAAGCTCACATCCCTGGATCCCTATACAGCAGCTACACCGGCGATGGCTGGAGAGAAAGCCGGGATGGCGTCTCTGGGCTGTTACCACCCGTCTCCAGCCTTGAGCGCCTCATCGGTGGCCTGGGCATCAGTAATGACGATGCCGTGGTGATTGTACCTGCCGGCACCGGAGCGACGGATTTTGGCAGCGCTGCCCGGGTGTACTGGACGTTTCGGGTTCTCGGGCACGATGAGGTGTCCATTCTTAACGGCGGCTTTGCCGGCTGGAAGGCGGAGGGATTCGAGATTGCCAGCGGCGAGAGCAATCAGCGTGCCGTTACCGACTTCATAGGTTCGCTCCAGCAAAATCTGATTGCCTCTCTGGAAGAAGTTGAAGAAGCACGCGGCACCCAGGCACAACTGGTGGATGCTCGGCCAGCGGATTATTTTCGCGGCGAGAATCAGTCGCCAGCAGCGAGGGCGCCAGGCACTATCCCTGGTTCCAGAAACCTGCCCCACGCAGGCTTTGTAGGTGAACGAAACAGTGCCTGGTACCTCAATGAGGACAGCATCACCGCGCGGGTGAATGAGGCCGAACTGAACCCGGGTACGCGCACCATCGCCTTTTGCAACACTGGTCACTGGGCCGCCACAGACTGGTTTGTGTTGAGTGAGTTGGCGGAATTTGAGGAGGTTGCGCTTTACGACGGCTCCATGGCGGAGTGGTCCCAGGACAGCGACCGCCCCCTGCAGGTTGCCAAAAAAGGCCTCGGCAAGTTACTGGATTTTTTCAACTGATCTGAACGAGTGAATGCTCATGGTTGATTCCGCTGTCCTCCAACCCGGGCTTGAGCAGCCCGGCTGGCAGGTGGACCGATTCATTGTCTCAACGGCGCTGTTGGGCCTTGCCCTTCTGGGTGGATTGATCTGGCTGGAAACCGCGCCGTTCATGGTGGCGCTGTTTGTGATCGGTACCGTATTGGGCATGGCCCTGTACCACGGTGCCTTCGGCTTCACAGCAGGCTGGCGTAACCTGGCGGTGAAGAAGCGCGGCGCCGGCATGCGCGCCCAGCTTCTGCTGTTCGGGCTGACCTCCCTGATCATGGTGCCGATGCTCCACAGCGGCCAGGCAGGGCTGGTGGGCGCCGTTGCACCGGTAGGCTTGTCCCTGGTGGTGGGCTCTTTTCTGTTCGGCATCGGCATGCAGCTGGGCGGAGGTTGCGGCTCGGGTACCCTGTTCACCGTGGGAGCTGGCAATATCCGCATGGTGGTCACATTGGTGTTTTTTATCGCCGGCGCGGTCCTGGGCTCCCTCCATCTGCCCTGGTGGCTGGACCAGCCTGGCTATGATCCGGTGCCTCTTGTGAACACTTTCGGCGTCAGTGGCGCCATTCTGCTGCAATTTGTGGGGCTCGGGCTGATTACCTGGTGGGTCAACCGCATTGAGCGTAAGGCACATGGTAATGTTGAGCGCGGCGAGTTGCTCTGGAAAAGCCAGGGCCAAGGCGTGATGAGAACCCTGTTGAGTGGTCGTTGGCCATTCACCTGGGCCATTCTGATCCTGGCCGTTGGCAACGCCCTGACACTGGCCATAGGCGGTGCGCCCTGGAGCATCACTTTCGCGTTCAACGTCTGGGGCGCGAAAGCCCTGGAAGTGGTTGGCGTAAACATGGCCCAGTTTGAGTTCTGGACCTGGGACTACCCTGCCATGGCCCTGAAGGATTCGGTGCTTACCAATATTCCGTCGGTGATGAACTTCGGGCTTTTGCTGGGGGCCATGCTGGCGGCGGGCCTGGCCAACCGGTTCAATGAAGCCAGCCGCAACCGCCCCGAAGGTCGCCAGTTCCTCGCTGCCGTGGTGGGTGGTTTGCTGCTCGGTTACGGTGCCCGCCTGGGCTTTGGCTGCAACATCGGGGCGCTGTTCTCCGGCATTGCATCGGCCAGCTTGCACGCCTGGGTCTGGTTTGCCAGCGCGTTTGTCGGATCACTGATCGGCATTCGCCTGCGGCCCTGGTTCCGGCTGCCAAACTGAGACGGGAGGACGTTATGGAGCGCGCTTACAGTCGAACCCGTATCGTAATACTGTTGGGGATTATTCTGGCGCTGATCCTGGCGGACCACCTGAGAAGCCCCACTTTTGCGTTCAACTCCGGGCAAGGCAATGTGGAAACGGCGTTGAGCCAGCGGGATGAGACAGCATGTGCCCCATGCGGAGCGCCTTGCCCGTCAACCCGGGACTGACTACGTTCTGACAAGCCAACCGGTTTAGCCGGAGGGAGGCAAAGCAAATGAACAAGGTATGCGTTGTGATGGGTGTAGGACCGGGCAATGGCGAGGCCTTTGTGCGACGGTTCAGCGATGAAGGCTACCAGGTGGCGATGCTGGCGCGCAGTAAAGATTACCTGCTGCAGCTTGAGCAATCGATATCCAACACCTATGCCTTTCCCTGCGACCTGATGGAACCGGAACAGATAGGTTCGGTACTGGCTTCGATCAGGGACAAACTTGGGCCCGCCTCAGTGCTGCTTTATAACGCGGGTGGTGGAGTTTTCAAGAGCGTCGAAGACGCCAGCCTGGAGGACTTCGAAGCCAACTGGCGAATCAATGTCCAGGGTCTGGTGGCCGCCACCAAGGCGGTCTTGCCGCAGCTACGGGAGCATGACTCGGCCAGTATTGTCGTTACCAGTGCTTCGGCGGCGACCCGCGGACGGGCAAACACCGCGCCATTTGCTTCGGCAAAAGCCGCCCAACGCAGTCTGGCGCAGTCGATGGCCCGCCAGCTCGGGCCGGAGAAGATCCATGTGGCTAGCGTTGTGATTGATGGTGTGGTGGACCTGCCTCGTACCCGCGAGGCGCTGGCAGACAAGCCTGACGATTTCTTCGTAAAACCAGCTGCGGTAGCGGACGCCATCTGGAATCTGTGCCAGCAGCATCCGTCCGCCTGGACCTTTGAGCTGGACATCCGGCCGTTTGGGGAAACCTGGTAACGGCGTTAACGCCTTCGTTCATACCGGATTGGTGGCCAGGATCTTCTTCAGAAAGTCCTTCGTTCGGGGATCTTTTGGGTTATAGAAAATCTCACTGGGCGGCCCCTGTTCCACGATTCGACCGCCGTCGATGAATATCACCCGGTCGGCGACATCCCGGGCGAAGGACATTTCGTGGGTGACCACCATCATGGTCTGACGCTCTGACGCCAGCTGTTTCATCAACCCCAGCACTTCTTCCACCCACTCCGGGTCCAGGGATGACGTGGGCTCGTCAAACAGCATCACTTCGGCACCAGCGGCCATGGCGCGGCCGATGCCCACCCGTTGCTGCTGGCCGCCGGACATGGACGCCGGATAGGCATCGGCCTTGTCAGCGAGGCCAATCTGCTCGAGTATTTCCCGGGCGCGCTGGTAGGCCTTTTCTTTCGGCCAGCGGTCCACCACGAGCAACCGTTCAGCAATGTTCTGCAATGCGGTCTTGTTGGAGAACAGCGCATAGTTCTGAAAAACAAACGCGGTTCGCCGGCGCATGGAGAGGATGTCCGCGCGGCTGGCGCGGTTCACATCCACGGTCAGATCACCCACGGTCATGGTGCCAGCGGTGGGTTGTTCCAGAAAATTGACGCAGCGCAACAGCGTGGATTTTCCGGTGCCCGACGGGCCAATGATGACAACGATTTCGCCCTCTTCAATGGTGAGATCAATCCCATCGAGAACCACCGTCTTGCCAAAATGCTTGCTCAGTGATGCCAGTTTGATCATCGGCTGTAGGCCTTGTTCAGACGGATTTCCAGGTAGTGCTGAAGCTTGGAGAGCATCTCAACGACGATCCAGTACATGATAGCGGCGACGATGAAGGCCTCGAAGTACAGGAAGCTACCCGCGGCCTCTTTCTGGGTGGCACCCATCAGCTCGGTAACCCCCAGGGTAAATGCCAGGGAGGTGGCCTTGATCATGTCGATGAAGTAGTTCATCAACGTGGGCAGTGCTACCCGGGTGGCCTGGGGTAGGACAATCCGGCGCATTAGCTGGCCGTTGGTCATGCCGATCGACAGGGCGGCTTCGGTTTGGCTGCGGTCCACACCCATGATCGCGGCTCGTATCGATTCCGCCATGTACGCCGAAAAGTGCATGGTCAGGCCCATGATGGTCGCCGTAACGCCGTCGATGACCGTTAATGCACTGACCAGTTGCGGCAGCCCGTAATAGAACAGGAACAACTGCACCAGCAGCGGAGTGCCCCGGAAAAAGGAAATGAATACGATGGTCAGCTGATTAAGTACCGGAATGCCCAGCACACGAACGACGGCAAACAGGCAGGCAAGGATCAGCGCCAGCACCATCCCGACGCCGGCCAGCTGCAGGGTGAGGGGCAGGTACCCGAGCAACACAGGTACCAGCCCAAGCATATATTCGACGTTCAGCACGTCCATAACGAGTCAGGCCTTGGTGGCGCCCCTCAGGGCTGGGTGATGTTGGTGCCGAACCACTTCTCTGAGATGGACGCCAGGGTTCCGTTGTCCCGCAGGGTTGTCAGGGCCTGGTTCAATTCATCCCGCAGGGCCCTCCCCGCTTCAGTATCAGGGAACGGGTAGGCGTTGGTGATCTGTGAGAATGTCGGGCCGGCGAGTTCCAGAGGCAGGGGCTTGTCCTTGATGATTTGGCTGGCGCTGACTCGATCCATCACGAAAGCGTCCACCCGGCCCAGTGCGGTGTCCCGCTCCAGGTTGCTCTCGTAGGTTTTGATATTGATTTCGTCCGCATAGGGCAGTTCCCGCAACAGGGCCTCGAAGTTGGAGCCCAGGTTTACGGCGACGGTCTTACCTTTCAGATCTTCCACGCGCTCGACCTCGGTGTTGCCTTCCTTGGTCACCACCTGAGCACCGTCATAGACATAAGGCTCGCTGAAAATGTACGCCTTCTGGCGTTCTTCGGTGATGGTGATCTGGTTGGCGACGGTGTCGATGCGCCCGGATTCCAACATGCCAAACAGGCCAGAGAAGTTGGCGGTCTGGTACTGGATTTCGCGCCCCATTTCCTTGCCCAGAGCGTTCATCACATCGACCTCGAAGCCTTTCAGTTCATCCTGCTCCACAAAGGTAAACGGGAAATACTGGCCAGACATCCCGACTCTCAAGGGGGCATCCTGGGCGTGCAGAGCTGCGCTTGCGAGCAGCGTAATTATCGATAGCGTTTTGATCAGTAGTGTTTTCATAAAACCTCCTTCCGGCGTGCATCCTATCTGAAGCATAGTCTGGGGTGAAAAATGGGCAATGATACACATCATCAGCCTTTAACAAGTCTTTCGATATCCATAAGGATATCAGGGGCATCGGTTACCCGCGCCAACCAGCTCAGGGGTATGCCACGTTCCCCACCCACGCCGTAAATTGCCGCCATGGCCGGCCCGATGATCCACGCACGCCCACAGGAGTCGCCCCCACACAGGATGTTGGCACGAACGGCTTCCGTAAAGCCCGGGGCGTGGTTCAGGACATGAAAGATCACTGGCATTGCCTCATGCAGATAACAGGTGCGGCCAAAGGTGTCGCCAGCGCCCGGAGCATCCAGAACGGAGCCGGATCTGGCCTTGTTGAGGTGTTGCGGATCCGGTGCTTCGCGGGTCGCGGCGTCCAGGGCCGCTGACAGGGGTTCACCCCGGAAAAGATGGTCCAGTAGTCGCGCTGCGCACCTCGCCCAGGCCACGGCTTCATCGTTGTGATTGGTCACCCGGACGGCGGCCTCCGCTACTACCATCAGTCTCTCGCTGCCACAGTAGCAGGCCACTAATGGCGCCAATTTGGAAACCGCCGGCAGTTGCATGTCGTCGGCGCCGCTTTCCGCCAGCAGGTGATGGTCGATTGTTGTGGCCAGATGCACGCCGGCTTCCTGTATCTCCGGTTCCTGGTAGGTGAGGCTGATGGCCTTACGGACCGGGTCAGCCAGGTGAACGCCTCTCAGGCGGCGGGTGTAGGGTAAAACCTTCTGCACCAGGACTCGTTTCTGTCTGTCGGTCAGCTTGGCGGTAGTGGTCGATTGAGCTTTTTCGATGGCATTCTGCTCAATGGTGTCCAGATTGTTAAGAGTGACCCGGGTCGGGTTGTCGATATAGCCCCGCCAATCACCACCAGGGCCAAAGAAATCCCGAAAGCGGCGCTGGTAATCGCGGATATCCAGCTTTCCTTCATTGGCCAGCAGGCTGCTAGTCAACACTCCCGTAGCTGCGCCGTAATGGCTGACATCGCCAGACTGTTTGCCATCATGGGCAAAATAACCGAAGCCTCCGGTGAAATAGTCGGCCTTCGGCGGCAGGAACTCCGGTGACTGGCCAGCAACCTCACAGATGCGTTGGCTGTCGTAAAGCCAATGCAGCCCGAGGCTGGCCGCGTCTGCAACCCAGCCTCCGGAGAGAGCGGCAGTTATGGCGGCTTTTCCGTTCCAAGGTGTTTTACCGGTCATCGTCATTCCTTATTGGTCGTGTTCAGAATTGACGGTACTGTCTTTTCCTCGTTTGCGTCCGTCCTGTGATTCCGGGCACTGATCCCGGTCTAGTTGGTCTCCGCCCTCTTTTTGATCTCATCCTCGATAATCCAAAGCCGGTCCTGGCCCCAACAACTGACCGCCCCGTAACGAAAGCTGGGAACGCCCCATAGCCCGCAGTCATACATGGCTTTACGGTTCTCCTCCGCCCACTCTCGCCAGCCCTGATCGCCCAATAAAGCCTTGGCCTTCTGCCAATCCAGGCCGGCTCGTTCAACGATCATTTTCAGGCCGGCATCGGTTTCGGAGCGGATGCCCTCGGCATTGACGGCCCTGGCGTAGGTAAGCATGTAGTTGGTCTCGCGACCGAGTGAGCGGGCGTATTCAAACAAGGCATAGCATCTTTCCACGCCGGGTCCCAAAGGATCAGCGACGAAACCATACGGAATGCCCAGCTTGTTGGCCTCTCTTTTGGTGTCGTGGAAGATGTACCATTTTTTAGCATCCGGTACCGACTGCCCACGCATCACCATGGGCAGAACCGGACGGAGTTGAAGAGGAATATTCCACGCCTTGGCCAACCGGACCGCTCGCTCCAGACCCAGATAGGAGTATGGGCTGCGGATGGAGAAAAATACCTCAAGGGCGGTGTCGGTTGCTCTGTGGTCGTCAGCCATGCTGGGGGCGCTACTCGTCAATTCAGACCATGTGCGCGTAAACACGGCTGAATTGGAGGCATCGCGATTCAGCCCCTGTTCGGTTAAACACCGCTCAAGATGGTCTAGCCGGTCAACGCCCCAGAACCATTCACCCAGGTACCTGGTCATACTGCCCTGGTAGTGTCCGAGTTGCCGGAGCAATCGTTCATTCGAAGATAGCCTTGCCTGGTCATACCTTTCGGGCGCTGTGTCTGGTGGTGAGTCGGAATCTGAACTCCACAGATCGGTTAGCACACGGACCGCGGTCTTCAGTCCGTCATCGGTTTTCTCTGCTTCAAGCAGATGGGCCGTTGCAGCCATCAGTTCCGTCTCTGAGGGCGCCGTAGGGCGGTCTGGAGACGTGAAGCCGTATAGTTGTGCGATCCTTTCGGCGTCCTGTTGAGCCCATGAGTGCCAGAGAGTTGGCTCAGGGTACATGTCGTCGTCCAGTTGCCAGACGGTGTGGAGCCGGAAGCGCACATGAAAGCGTCCCTGCAGTTGGATCAGGGCCTGCAGCAGAGGCAGACCAAAAGGATCACGGGGATTTATGAATACCTGAACAAGATCACGCTCGCCCCGCACCTTGGCCCGGATGTTGTGAAGGGAGCGTTGCAGGGAATATCGCGGCGCACTGGAAAGTGCACGGGCGAGCCAGGGCATAACATCGGCTTTGACCGGACGGCGCATAAGGTCGTCTCTTTGTTGTTATTGGTTAAGTTGAAGCCAGCGCGCCAGTTGCGAGCCGGGGTGTCGGCTGATGGACCACGGCAACCATACCATCACAGCCAGGATAACCGCGCCTGCGGCGACGGTAAGTACCGGATTCAAGGTGAACGTGTTCCCCAGGCCTGCAAACACCACCGTCATTGGCAGCATGCCAACGAAGGTGGCGATAGCGAAGCGCCAGGACCTTATGGCGGTGACGCCGGCGGCATAACTGATCAGGGCGAACGAGAAAACGGGAATCAGCCGGGTCAGCAGAATGGCAATGGTCAGAAAGCGTTGCGAGCCATCCCGTGCAAGCACAGGGTTGTCCGGAAACCGTTTGCAGATCACTTCGCGTCCGAGGCAACGGGCAATCCAGAACGCCGCCATGGCACCCAGCAGCGCCCCGGTTGCTGCGATGGCTGTTCCCTTAAGCACACCAAACGCCAGACCCGCGGTTGCACTGACTGGAAGCGTGGGAATCGGGCCTATCACAACCGCCATCGTCATCAGCAGCATCAGCAACAGTGGGCCGGCAGCCCCCTGGCTTTTCAGCCATTGTGCAAGGGCATCTGGAGACAGGTCCGCAGGTATTCCCAATATCTGTAGCAACCACCAGGCACCTGCCAGGGCCGCAATTACTACAACAACGATGGCGATTCTCAGTGTCATCCAGTGCGCTCGTCTACAACCAGAAATGATGAATCAGGGACAGATCGGAACGCCCATTGTTACAGGGCCGGTCACAAAGATCACGCGACCCCGGAAAATTGATCAGATAATTCCTGTTTCGCTGTAACAGTTGCAATCCTCATGTGTCGGTATCCGTGAAACGCCAGTAAACGGGGCCCTCGGAATCTTTGGGCAGTGAGTTACCGGAATGGAGAGCGCGACAAGATGACTCGGCACTATTGGATGGGTGGAAACCGGTCTTACGAGCAGGACCGGTTCTTTGAGCACTATCTCGACAAGTCCCTGTGGCAGAAAGCGGATGGCCCCGAACAGTGGGACGCCTGCTGGTATACCGGCATGCCGGACCCCCACTATTTCGCCGACGTAGGGCCGAAGAAAAAGATTAACCACATACCCGGCAACGCTGCCCTCACCGTCAAGAGCCGGCTATACCGCAGCCTGATGGATCTGCGGGAACGGGTGCAACGGCAGGAGAAAGGCAGCAGGCATCTGACAGACCGCCTGGAATTTGTGCCCCGGGTTTTCTCCATGCCCGAGGATTATCATGCCTTCCAGGAAGCGGCGCTGGAGAACTCGGGCAAGCGCTGGATACTCAAACCCAAGAACGCCGCCCGTGGCAAAGGTATTCGGTTGGTCGGTGACCCAGCCGAGGTGCCCATGGAGCCGTCGTGGATGGTTCAGGAGTACCTCGAGAACCCCCACACTATGCACGGCAGGAAATACGTCCTGCGTCTCTACGTGCTGGTATCTTCGGTTTCACCGTTTCGCGTTTACCTCTATCACCAGGGGTTCGCCAAGCTGGCCTCGGCACCCTACGACGAAGAGAACGCCGATAACCCATACAGCTATCTGACCAACCCCGACGTCAATGCCCTGAATCTGGACGCCGAAGTGCCGGTGGAGTTTGTGGATTTTGATCGTTACCGGGCCTGGCTGAAGGCGCAGGGCCATGACGACGAAGCACTGTTCGCCAAAGTCGAGGACATGGTTGCCCTGACCTGTCTGGCAGCGCTTGAAGCCATGCGTGAACGTTCCCGGGTCATCGGTGCCGACACCAGCGGCTGTTACGAACTCATGGGCATTGACTGTCTTATTGATGACAGTCTTAAACCCTGGGTCCTCGAATGCAATTTGAGCCCTTCCCTTGAGGTGTGTGCTGGTCCGGAAAGTGGGGGCGACATCGAAGAGTCCATCAAGGGTGCCCTGGTTGCCGACATGGTTGAATTGGTGGGCCTGAATCGCCCGGTCGACGAGGATTCCGCATGCACAATGGTTGAGCGACTGGTGAGGGAAGCGCAGGATGAGTTGGCCCGCAGCGGTGGCTTCAGGAATCTGATACCGGGGGCGAATCCGTCGGCATACCTCCCGTTTATGGCCCTGCCACGGCTTTCGGACTGGGTTGTCGCACAGGCGCTGTCGGACCGCCCTCTGCAACAGCCTCAGCTTGAGAGATGGTTGGCTGAGGATACCTTCAGTGAGGATCAGGTCTATCTCTATGACACCCGCCTGGGTCATCTGAGCAGCCTGAATGAGACCGCTTCGTTGATCTGGCTGATGGCCACCGAGGGCGCCGGACCAGACGACATCGCGTCCGCACTGGTCGATTCTGCTACCAAAAGCATGCCTGCCGCCCCGGATGCCTGGGCGATCCGCAACGATGTCTGGAACACGCTGGCTGAGTGGGTCAACAACCGGTTTCTGATTCAGTCGGAGGGGCAATCGGCGGCCCGGACTACTCCGGAAGCCCTGCGGTCACCGTTTCCGGAGACGTCCGCCATGATGTCGATGGTGCTGTCCTGCGGTCGCTTCCGGGCCCGGTTCTTTACCGACAGTGCTCCGCTGGTCAGTCGGATTGAAAACCTGCTTGAACCGATGGCTATTTCCGATGAGGCGGGTAAGGACTCGCTCCCCCGGCTCGAAATTGTCCGCGATACGCCGGGCTTCACATTGATTCTCGATGGCCAGGTGGTCCATTCCCGGTTGCCGCTTTCGGCGGTCGCTGCTGCGCTTGCCAACTGCCTGGCAACGCACGCCGCCAGGCGCGATGACATCGCCGTTGACGCCGGCCTGCTCGTCAGCCCCGATCAATCTGCCCCGCTGTTTATGGTCGGCCATTGCGAGCCGGCCCTGCGTGACGCGCTCACCCTGGCGCTGTCTGCTCACTGGCGTGTCGATTGTGGCCGCGGAGCACTCCTGCCGGGTTCGGGCGAGTATTGCGTTAAGGGGCTGGGGTTGCCGCTTCAGGACATCGGCCGGGAAGGCGCATTTGTGCCCGCTCAATCAGGCCTGGCCGGCAACACCGGTCAGGTACTCGCGGTACTTGTTCCCACCCAAGATCCACTTGGGAACAAAGCAGGGTTACAGGCCATGACCGTGAACGAGGCCCTCAGGCATCTGATTTCCTGCTGTTGTTCGGAAGACGGTCTGCCATTGAATACGGAAGGTTTCACCAGGCTGGCGGCCTGGCTGGAAAGCTGCGAACGCTATCTGGTGGATATGAATAATCTGGAGGCCGCTGCTGCGGCGTTGTCCGGGCGGTGTTCTGAAAGGGCGCCGAAACAGGCATCCCGGAGCCGTTGAATCCTTGCGTTCTGCGGCTCCGGGTATCAAAAGGCCGGGTACGAAACCTGGCAGTCACGTTACAACCAGAGGGGACACATCATGTCCAGAGAAGCACAGAGACACAGACTGCTCGGCAAGCTTGCCCGGGGCATGGCCTACACCGGCCCTGTAATCGCAGTCGTTATGGGTGCCTCGGCGTTCAACGTCTCAGCCGCTGATGTTACGGCAGAACCGGGTTACCTGATGCTTGCCGCCGGAGAGGCGGAAGCTGAGGGTGAAGCCGGGAAGAAAGCCTATGGCGAAGGCGAAGCGGAAGGCAAGGCCGAAGGTGAAGGTGAAGGTGAAGCAGAGGGAGAAGGCGAAGCAGAGGGTGAGGCTGAAGGCGAATCCGAGAGCTGAGCCGCTGGCCGTGTGGGCACGGGTAGCGCCTGTGCCCACACGGCCGCTTCCGGAACTTAAACGACCAACAGACAACGGATGACTACCATGACACAGCCAGTTTCAGACAGACGTCGGGTCGTGAATGATGTTGTTGAAGAGAGTGCTCACGCCATCGGGCAACTCGTCGACCTTTTGGAAGCCTTGCCCGGAAACCTCTATCGGCAACGTTTTGGTCACAGGAAACAACATGTGATTGGCAAGCACGTCCGTCACATCATTGATCACTACAGTGCCCTGTTGACGGCAACCGCGTCCCCTGGGGCATTGCTTGACTATGAAAGCCGAAACAGGGATCTGTTGCTGGAAACAGATCGTCAGGCCGCGGGCAACCGTCTTTCAGACATCCTGGAGACGTTGCGCAACAGGTTCGGCACAGAGTATGCCAACGAGCTTTCACTGCTGCACAACAGTGATGGCCAGCGACAGGTGGTAACCACCAGCGTGGATCGTGAACTGGTGTTTCTGGCCAGCCACACCATTCATCACATGGCCATTGTCGGAATGCTTGCTGAGCGGGCCGGTGTGGACGTCGGTGGCGACTTCGGAGTCCACCCCTCGACCTTGCGCTACCTGCAAAGGCAGGCGTCGGATATGGCCAGAAGCGCTTGAATACGAGCGCAAAAACAACACCACGGGAGGTTACTGATATGTCTACCAACAAACATCGAAAGGCGCTCTTACGCAAACTGTCCCGGAACCTTATGGTGTCCGTTCCCATGATGACGGTGGTGGCGGTAGCCGGTTTCAATGCTGGCTCAGGCATGCATCTCGGGTTGGTCCCATCCGCGGAAGCCGCGCAGGGTGAAGCAGAAGGAGAAGCCAAAGGTGAGGCAGAAGGTTCTGCCAAAGGAGAAGGAGAAGCCGAGGGCCGTGCCGAAGGAGAAGCGGAAGGTCGCGCTGAAGGCGAGGCTGAGGGGGAAGCTGAAGGCGAGGGTGTGTCCGCCAGCCTTAAGAAGGCGGTTCGGCGGCCCGAAGGTTACACGCCTTATCAGGGCAACGTAGCCGACCTGAGAGCACAGGGTGAGAGGTTGTTCAACGACACCAGCCTGTCCTCCAACGGCCTTGCCTGTGCCACTTGTCATGTCAACGGAGGGCTCTACAACCCGACTTTCAAGAATGAGTATCCCCACGTTGTGGCCATGGGCCAGCGTGATTTCGGTATGGATATGGTGCACCTGGATGAGATGGTTCAGATCTGCATGGTGGCACCGATGGCGGCGGAGCCTCTGGAATGGGGCTCTGAAGAGTTGGCTGCACTGACCGAATATTCACGAGTGGAGCAAAAGAAATTCATCGACAAGCCATAGCATCGCTTTGCATCAGTGAGTCTGATGTCGGGGTGCTGCGGGCTGCATCAGGAGCGTTGCGGCTACTATACTTGGTACAGCTAGAGGGTGCCGGAATTCCGATTACAGCTCAGCGGGCGGCTTACTCCGCCCACTGGAATTTCCGATAATCGAACCCTTGTTCCAGAGTAGGTTTGATGACGTCGAAATAGGGGGATGCGTCGAAATCCCGGGGCGCGAACAGAGAGTGATGGCGAATCCGGAAGTACTCGCGCTTCTGGGCGGCGCAAGCCGGATCGTCTTCTGACTCGGATAGGCTAACGGGCAATATCGGGTAACGGAGGGACTGGAATCCCTCGGCGATGAATGTGGAGCAGATCGCCCGGGTGGGATCACCGCTGCCAAGGGCCAGCAGCGAACGTCGGTAGCGGGAAGGTACCGGTGGCGTCGGGCAAAGGTAGCGTGCCAGATCCCAGACGTTTTTCAGGTCGTACTGGTGGCCGAGTCGGCTTGTCGAGTAGTCAATAAGCTTGCCGATATCGTTGTCACAGAGTCCGACCGGGCGACAGATGCGGGTATGGGTGTTGCGGTAAACCGACAGCGAGAGCGGGCGAATGCCTTCCTCAAGATCCGCCTCGATCAGTACATGGGGCTCGCCATTGTCCGCGACTCCAAGGCCTGCATTCGGCCCAAGGTAAAGAGCGGCATGCGACCAGGTTGACTGAGTCAGGTATTTGATCGCCACACTGATTCGCGTGTTGCCCTCCACCAGCAGAACATCGCCGGGCTGAAGCGCCTTTTCCAGAGCCTCCCAGGTCGATGTGCGCACAGCCTGTTCGGTGACCTGTTTCGAAAGGTAGGCGGCCAGGTGCCGTGATAGCCAGTTAATTAGCATCGGATACCCCGGTTGTTGTTTGTTGGAGGGCGGTCTGATATTCAAGACAAGCAACCGGAGTAACTGTTACAGCACCACAGGGTCGTTTTAGGCTGTAGTGGGTGTCGGTTGCCTGGTCATCGTAAGGGTATCGTAATCACGAAGCAGAAACAGTGCCGCGCAGGCGGCAAGCATGGGCCAGGCCGCAAAGAACAGAAGATTATCAAAGGGCTGCAGGTACTTCGCGAATGCGGAGAGAGTAGAAACACCGTGGAAGATCAGGATTGCGCCGTAGGTCCATGTTTTCAGCAGGCCTGCCACAAACAGCAGAATCAGTACGAGTTGCGCAACGCCAATGATGTAGAAGGCCGTTTCGCCAAGGCCACCAAGCCCGTAGAAAGAGGCGAACACCTTAATGGCATGCTCGGGTTGAACCAGTTTATCCAGGGTCCAGAACAGAAAAACAACAAAAATGCTGAGCCGGAGTAGCAACAGGGCGAGGGGTAAATGCTTGGGCATTCCTTTTCTCCTTTTAAGTTTCAAATAGTCGTCCCAGAGACAAAGGACGGTTATTGGAGTTCCATCGGCAAGCGAAAAAATGGTTCTGTCAGCCCTTGGTGTAACGCCCGCAAGGGTCAGGTGTCGTTATAGGGACTGCGTGCCCGATGCGCGACGACACGGTGGAGGAAAAACAATGAGAATTCAGAATGTCGCTTTGATGGTGTTGTGTGCCTCACTGCTGATGGGGACGCGTTTGAGTCTGGCCCAGGAGAAGAACGGGTTTGACTTGAGCAACGCGCTGATACCGGTAGATGAGATTCATCGTGGTGGGCCACCCCGTGACGGTATTCCCTCCATTGACAGTCCGAAGTTTGAGCCAGCTGGTGGTGAGCTGCCCTGGCGGGAGGACGACCTCGTCATGACCTATGACCAGGGGCAGGAACGGTATGCCTTTCCGGTCGGTATTCTGAACTGGCACGAGATCGTAAATCATGAAGCAAACGGAAAGCATGTCCTGATCACCTTCTGCCCTCTGTGCGGAACCGGTATGGCATTTGATCCGGAAGTGGAAGGCCGCCCTTTGACCTTCGGCGTTTCAGGCCTGCTCTATAACAGCGACCTGCTGATGTACGATCACAAGACCGAATCACTCTGGTCACAGATCGAGGGGCGTGCCATTTCCGGCCCTCTGGCTGGCTCAGAGCTGGAGCCTGTCGCCATTCGCCATGAGCTATGGCAGAAGTGGCGGAACCGGGTTGGTGAAAATGGGCGTGTGCTTTCCACCGACACCGGCCATCGTCGGAATTATCGCCAATCACCTTACGGTGACTACGACCACTCTGAACGGTTGTACTTTCCGGTATCCAGCACCAGTCGGAAATACCATCCGAAAACCTGGGTGTTGGGCTGGACCCACGATGGTGTAAGTAAGGCCTGGCCTTTTCCGGAGCTTGCCCAGCATGGGGATGGCGTACTTGAAGACCGAATAGGAGGGAAAAAGGTCAGCATTCACTTTGATGCAGACGTACCTTCTGCAGAGCTTCGCGATGAGTCTGGCAAACTCCTGCCAGCGACGCGGGCATTCTGGTTTGCCTGGTACACGTTTCACCCAGAGACGCAGATATTCGAAACCGATTAATCGTGATGCATGAAAGCGAAGAGGATTACGGGTCCGACGTGTCGTTTCCGGAGCGCCGAGCGCTGAGCGACTCACTGACACGCTCGTCAATCCGGCGTACCAAATCTTCGTCCGGTTGTTGACTGGAGTGGGCGCTCATAAGCTCGATGCTGGCCCGCAGACTGCCAATAAAGCTGCGGCAGCGACCGCACATCAACAGGTGCATCTTCACAGACATCACCTTCCCGGTGCTTAGTTCACCGTCAATATAATCACTGGCGATGCGAGCCAGGTCCCGGCACATTAACATTCGCCTGTCTCCCGAAATGTCTCGACCATCAGAAAGATTTTCTGCCGTGCCCGATGCAGGAGCACGCGCAGGTTAGAGGCGCTGACATCCAGAATGTTACACACGTCATCGGATTTGTGCTGATGCGCTTCGTACAGCATCAGTGCTGACCGTTGCGTTTCCGGCAACTTGGACAGGTGTTGGTCCAGGCAGTCGCTCAACGCACCGTTTTCCATCAATGCCTGGGCGGATTCGTTGGACTTCAGGCTGGGTGGTGTCGCCCAGCGGCCGTTCGGCGCGAAGCGGTTGGCGAGGTCAGGGTCCAGCGTCTCAGAAAAATCTTCATTGATTTCCCGCTTTGCTTTCCTGAGGTGATTTTTTGCACGGTTGGCCACGATGCGGTGCAGCCAGGTCTTAAGACCAGACCGACCCTCAAACGTCTGAATGGCGTCGATAACCGTGACCCAGCAATCCTGAACGATTTCCTCTGCTGAGGAGTGGTCAAGGTAATAGCGAGCGACCGCCATCATGCTGGGCGTATACAAACGTACGGCCTTTTTGAACGCAGATTGGTCCCCTGACTTGAGACCGTCGACCAGGGTGTCATCGTCAGATTGATGCGTTGCGGTTTCCATTCCGTATACCCCCGAATACCTGTGTTAGAGCGTCGTTATAAAGATGTTATTGGACTTGCGGAACTGCCTGGACAAAGGTATGTCCATGGTTACCGCCATTAGTTCCAGTTTTGATGAACAACTGCTCAAAAATATAGATGCAGGTCGCTGTAACATCCAGTGCCAGGCTGTGTCTTAAAGAGCAAGCGCATTCACCCTTAGTTTATGGACATTGCTATGAACCCAAAAAAGCTCGTTTCATTGTTGATGATCGGTGTCGTGATTGCACTGTTTATCAGCTTTGGCGGTCACGAGATACTTACGCTGGAAAACCTGCAGAGACATCAGTCTGACATTGAGCAGTGGATTAGTCAGAACCTGCTGTCCTCGGTGCTTGGCTTTGCCGGTGTGTATGTGGTGGTGACGGCTCTGTCACTGCCCGGCGCGGCCATCATGACGCTAGCCGGCGGTGCTTTTTTCGGGAATATCTACGGATTGGTTGCGGTGTCCATCGCGTCGACCGTCGGCGCTTCCCTTGCTTTCCTGGTGGCTCGGTTCCTGATGCGGGATACCCTGCGGGAAAAGTATGCGGAAACGGTTGCGAAAATGGATCGGGGCATCAGCAAAGATGGTGCATTTTATCTCGCCACCCTGCGCCTGGTACCGGTGTTCCCGTTTTTCCTGATTAACCTGGCGATGGGGCTGACAGCCATGAAGCTGAAGACCTACGCTTTGGTGAGCTGGGCGGCGATGCTTCCGGGCACTTTTGTGTATGTGAACGCAGGCACTCAGCTGTCTACGATTGAAACAAACAGCGATATTGTGTCGGCCAATATTCTGCTTTCTTTCGCGCTGCTGGGTGTATTCCCGTTGATCGCAAAATTTGTTGTCGGTTTCGTCCGAAAGCGCCGGGTGTATGCCGGCTGGCAGAAGCCTGAGTCGTTTGATTACAACCTGCTGGTGATCGGCGGTGGCTCGGCCGGCCTGGTGTCGGCGTACATTGCCGCTGCGGTGAAGGCCAAGGTGGCGCTGATCGAGAAAGACAAAATGGGCGGAGACTGCCTCAACACCGGCTGTGTGCCGTCCAAGGCGCTGATTCGCAGTGCCAAGGCGGCCGATACCCTGCGCCACGCCAATCGTTATGGCCTGGAGTCGGTGCCGGTAAAAGGCTCCTTTGCCAATATCATGGCGCGGGTGAAAGACGTCATCGCCAAGGTAGAACCCCACGACTCGCCCGAGCGCTTCCGCAAACTGGGTGTTGACTGCATCTCCGGCACCGCCAGCTTCGTATCGCCCTGGGAACTGGAGGTCGTCCATAACGACGGCCACACTGAGCGCCTGACCGCACGCAGTATCGTGGTAGCTACTGGGGGCAAGCCGGCAGTGCCGCCTATTCCCGGTTTGGCTGACATGGAACCGCTGACGTCCGACAATCTGTGGTCTCTGGAAACCCAGCCGGAACGCCTGCTGGTCCTCGGCGGTGGCCCCATCGGCTCGGAACTGGCTCACGCCTTTGCAAGGCTTGGCAGCAAGGTGATTCAGGTGGAAATGGGCGACCGGTTGTTGGCCAAGGAAGACAGCGACGTATCGGACGTGGTGAAGAAGCAGTTTGTACAGGATGGTATTGACCTGAGGTTGGGCCATGCCGCGAAGGAGTTTGCCGCCGAGGACGGAGAGAAGGTGGTTTACTGCGAATTCAACGGTGAGCGCGTGAGGATCGCGTTTGACCAGGTTCTGGTGGCCGTTGGCCGTGCCGCTCGCACCGACGGCCTGGGACTGGAAAACATTGGGGTGGACACCCTACCCAATGGCACTGTGCCAGTGGCAGAAGACATGAGCATGCGTTTCCCCAACGTCTTCGCCTGTGGCGATGTGGCCGGCCCCTACCAGTTTACCCATGCGGCGGCTCACCAGGCCTGGTACGCGGCAGTGAACGGTCTGTTTGGCGAGTTCAAGCGTTTCCAGGTCGATTACCGGGTGATGCCCTGGGTGACTTTCACCTCGCCGGAAGTGGCCAGGGTCGGCCTCAGCGAGGCGGAAGCGACGGAAAAAGGTGTGGCATACGAAGTCACCCGCTATGGCCTGGACGACCTGGATCGTGCCATTGCTGAGAGTGAGGATTACGGGTTTATCAAAGTGCTCACGCCGCCAGGGAAAGACAAGATTCTGGGCGCCGTCGTGGTGGGTATGCACGCCGGCGAGATACTGGCCGAGTTCACCCTGGCCATGAAGCATGGATTGGGCCTGAACAAAATTCTGGGCACGATCCACCCCTACCCGACCTGGAACGAGTCTGCCAAATACGCAGCCGGAGAATGGAAACGTGAACACGCACCACAAGGCATTCTCAAGTTGTTGGAGAAGCTTCATGGGTGGCGTCGTGGCATGCCGTCTGGAGATAAGGCTGGACGGGAAGTAACCACGTAAAACCATAAAGCGCAGGTGTTTACGGCCTGCACTTTTTTCGTTGCAACAATAGATTCACCGTCAACACGGAGCAGCTATGCCCCTGACTCAAACCGCCGAAAGACGTATCCCCGCCGTGGAAGTGCTGGAACCAAGGGCCCGCGACAGCTGGACCCATACCCGCAACGGCGATCCGCGCGGCTACATTGATTCCGATAAGCTCAAGGAGCTGTGGATTCATACCGGCACTGCCTGCAACCTGGCCTGCCCGTTTTGCCTTGAGGGATCCCATCCCGGCGATGGCCGTATTCCGGGCATGAAGTTGAGTGATGTGAAACCCTTTATCCACGAAGCGTTGGGTATGGGCGTGGAGCAGTTCTCTTTCACCGGCGGTGAGCCTTTCGTGATCAAGGATTTCATCAATATCCTCGATTACGCCAGCCACCACCGGCCCTGTTTCGTGCTGACCAATGCCACGGACCCGCTGCTCAAACGCCGCCACCAGGTGCTGCCATTGCTGGATAACCCTTTCCCGATCCACTTCCGCGTCAGCCTGGACTTTCCGGATCGTGCCCGCCACGACGTGGATCGGGGCGAGGGCAGCTTTGACAAGGCCCTTGAAGGCATCCGCTGGCTGGTGGATCAGGGGTTTGAGGTGTCCATCGCTCGCCAGACAGACGCGGATGAGATTCCAGCCAATGTGGAAGCGGCTTTCCGAGAGATTCTGCGGGACTGGGGCATTCCTGAAACACTGGCATTTACGGCGTTTCCTGACCTGGGCACTCCCGGCTCTGAGGATGGCAGCCCGGAGATTACCGAGACCTGCATGGAGAAATACCCCACCAAAGAGGCGCGGTCGCATTTCATGTGTACCTATACGCGGATGCTGGTGAAGCGGGATGACCGGGTGCGGGTGTATGCCTGTACGTTGGTGGATGATGATCCGCAGTACGATCTTGGCGGGACGCTGGCGGAGAGTATGGATGAGCGCATTATGTTGCGACATCACCGGTGTTTTGCGTGTTACCGGTTTGGGGCTAGTTGTTCGGCGCCTGGTTAATGCACTGCCATTCGTTGGGTAATACTAAGAAAGAACGAGGAAAAGACAGGCAATGAACTTTACAGAAGCCTCCCTGTTTTGGGGATTTTTGGTGGTTTATGGGGTGGTGATGTATGTGCTGTCGCCGAAGAGCAAAAATGCCAACTCGTTCTATAAGGGGGCGGATGATCAGGGTAACCCGGTAAGTCAGTGGTCGCTGACGGCAAGTATTTTTATCAGTTGGATCTTTGCCAAGTCGGTGACCAATGCCGCCAATCTTGGTGCGGCTTACGGTGTTACTGGTGGCTTGGCGTATGCCAGTTACTGGCTGTCGATTCCCGTGGCAGGTTACATCATCTACCTGATCCGGACCCAGACCGGTGCTCGAAGCCTTCAGGACTTTCTGACCTCCCGCTTTGGCCGGCTGGCCAGTCTGGCGTTTGCGGCGGCCATTCTGATTCGACTGTATAACGAAGTGTGGAGTAATACGGCCGTGGTTGGCGGCTATTTCGGCCTGCCGGGTGACTGGGAGTACTACAGCGCTGCCATGCTGTTTACCGTGTTCACACTTGCCTACAGCCTCAAGGGAGGATTGCGGTCATCAATTTTTACCGACGTGCTCCAGACTTTTGTGTTTGTGTTCTTTGTCGGCGCAGTGCTGTTTTTGATTGTGCCGGCCAACGACACCGGTGCCCTGCTGACTGACGGCGAATTCAAGCTCAATGCCGGTTTTGACCTGTTGCTTGTCGCGCTGCTGCAGATGTTCAGCTACCCCTTCCACGATCCGGTGTTAACCGACCGCGGCTTTGTGAACAAGGAAAAAACCATGCTGAAGAGCTTCGTGGTGGCAGGACTGCTGGGCTTTGTGGCGGTGTTTATCTTCAGCCTCGTCGGTGTTCACGCACGGCTCAATGGCATTGAGGCCATGGGTAATGCGCCTGCGGCTGTCGGGCAATCGCTTGGGTTGGCTGCGCTGTTCTTCATGAGTGTGGTGATGATGACCTCCGCGGGTTCCACGCTGGATTCCACGTTCAGTTCACTGGCCAAGTCCCTGGCGGTGGATCTGCCACGACTGGCGAAACGCGCCAAAGACCGCTTGCCGAGTGTTCGTGTTGGCGGGGTGATCATGATTGTGTTCGCGCTGCTGGGTAACCTGCCGATGTTCGCCGGCACCGACATTCTCAAGGCTACCACCATTTCCGGCACCATGGTGATGGGGTTGGCACCGGTGTTCCTGTTTTACGGGTTCACCCGCTGGTCGCCCTGGAGTTTCCATCTCAGTTTCTGGACCGGTTTGGGCCTGGGCGTACTGCTGGCAACGGGGATGATTCCCGCCAGCTGGGCCATCGGTGACGGAAAATACGCCATACTGCTGGGTGTAAACGCCTACGGTTTCCTGGTCTGTACGGCAGGCTTCTTTATGCCGCTGTTGGTCCGCCGGCTTGCCGGGCGCTCTCTGGCGGCCGGTGAAGTTTAGGAGGTGGTGGCATGACCGAGGGCCGGAGTTGTCCGCTGGCGTACCGTTACGATCCAGCGTCGCTGTGTGCTGAGCCGCAACAGGTGGCCGGGGACGTTCTGTATGTCATCGGCGGCCTGTACGGAAATCCCTATGCCCTGGATGAAATCGAGCGACTGGCACTGGCAGAGGAGCGCCTGGGCCACCGGGTGACTTTGGTGTTCAACGGGGACTTTAACTGGTTTAACGTCAGCGACGGGCTGTTCCGGGAGATCAACAATCGGGTACTGGAGCACACTGTCAGCCTGGGCAATGTGGATTACGAACTGGCTAACCCCAATGACGGCGCTGGCTGCGGATGCGCCTATCCGGACTTCGTGGATGAGGGCGTCGTGGAGCGTTCCAACGCCATCATGGAGCGGTTGCAGGGGGCGGCCGGGGAGCATTCTGATATTCAGGCGCGATTATCCGTTCTGCCCCGCTATCGTTGCCTGTTATTTGGAGGCCTAAAGGTTTTGGTGATTCACGGAGATCCTGAATCCCTTGCTGGTTGGGGGTTGGCTCATGAATCCTTTATCGCTGGAAACGAGGCGAAGCTGACGGAGTGGTTTCGAGCCAGCGGCGCTGATGTGATTGTCTCCACTCACACCTGCCTGCCAGTGCTGTGGTCGGGCACGGTGAGCGAGCGAAGTTGTGTGGTTGCCAATAACGGGGCAGCCGGAATGGGGAACCTGTTGCAGGATTCCCGCGGGCTGATTACCCGGATTGGTCTGGCGAGCCCCGTGGCTGAGCCGGTTGTCGGTCTGGAGCGCCAGGGCTTGAATGTCTCACTGCTGCCGGTGGCTTATGATGTTGCCGCCTGGTTGGCGCAGTTTGACCGGCTCTGGCCGGCCGGTTCAGCGGCCGCCGTGTCGTACCGGGACCGAATTGTCAGGGGGACTTCGATAACCGCCGATGACGTTACGTTCCCCTCTATAGGGGCCTCTATGGGGTCCTCAATGGGGTAACGAATTTGTCACTGGCGGTTGGTGTAATAATGTCTATTCTGAAGGTGAGAGGTAGCCATCGGGGCTGGCGGCCCCGGAGCGCCGACTTGAAATATATTTTGTGGTCTATATAATTTAACGCTAACTTTTTGAGGCGAATCGATCACGTTATGACATCTGAAGGCTCGAATACCGCCGCCATCAACCTCCGGACACCGGTCAAGGATGATGGCTATCGGCTTTACCAGTTGGTGGCACAATGCCCCCCGCTGGACCCCAACTCGATCTACTGCAACCTCCTGCAGTGCAGCCACTTTGCCGAAACAGGCGTGGCGGCGGAGATAGACGGCGATCTGGTCGGCTTTATTTCCGGATATATTCCCCCCCAACAGCCCGAAACCGTTTTTGTCTGGCAGGTGGCCGTTCACGAGAAAGGTCGTGGGCAAGGTCTTGCCAAGCGGATGCTGAAGGCGATTGTGGCCCGGGACGCGTGCAAAGACGTGACCCATATGGAAACCACTATCACTGAAGACAATGAGGCTTCCTGGGCGCTGTTCCGGTCTTTTGCCCGTGACATGGGTGCTGAACTGACCTACCACGAGCACTTTGAGAAAAACACCCACTTTGGCGGTAAGCACGACTCTGAGTTCCTGCTCCGCATTGGGCCTTTCACAAAGACGGCGTAGCAGCCTTCCCGAACGACCGATACCCCTGTTTGGACTAGCCGGCAGATTGCTGAGGTGAATCTGTCACAACGGCTTCAACCAACGTGCTACCGCACAGTTACCTCGAACCTGACATGCTAAGAGGCAAGACAATGGAACTTTTCAAGTCGACCGAATCCGAAGTACGTGTTTATTCCCGTGCCTTTCCGGTGATTTTTAACCGTGCCAAGAACGCGCACTTGTACACCGAGGACGGCAAGGAATACCTCGATTTCCTGGCCGGCGCCGGATCACTGAACTATGGCCACAACAACGACATTCTCAAAAAAGCGCTGCTCGAGTACATTGAAAGCGATGGTGTCAGCCAGGGCCTGGACATGTTTACCACCGCCAAGCACGATTTCATTGAGTCTTATAAGACGCACATCCTGGATCCGCGCGGCCTGAACTACAAAGTGCAGTTCACCGGCCCGACCGGCACCAACTGTGTGGAAGCAGCACTGAAGCTGGCGCGTAAGGTCAAAGGCCGTAACGGCATCATCTCGTTCACCAACGGTTTCCACGGCGTTACCATGGGTGCCGTGGCAGCAACGGGTAACAAGCACCATCGCGGTGGTGTGGGCACTCCCCTGGGCAACGTCGACTTCATGTACTACGACGGCTATCTGGGCGAGAACGTTGATACTCTGGAGATCATGGACAAGGTTCTGTCTGACGGTTCGTCTGGTTTTGAGCTGCCAGCAGCCGTCATTGTCGAAGCAGTCCAGGGCGAGGGCGGCCTCAACGCGGCCCGTGCCGAGTGGTTGCAGGGCCTTGAGAAGCTGTGTGTAAAGCACGATATCCTTTTGATTGTGGACGACATTCAGGCAGGTAACGGACGTACTGGCGAGTTCTTCAGCTTCGAATTCGCGGGCATCAAGCCGGATATCGTGACGGTGTCCAAGTCATTGAGCGGTTACGGCCTGCCGATGGCGTTGGTGCTGTTCAAGCCGGAGCTGGATGTCTGGGGACCGGGTGAGCATAACGGTACCTTCCGGGGTAACAACATGGCGTTCGTAACGGCCCGCGCTGCCGTCGAGACCTACTGGAAAGACGATGCCTTTGCCAATGAAGTGAAAGCCAAGACCCAGGTTCTGGCTGAAGGGCTGCAGGCGATCTGTGACAAGTACCCGGGCGAGTTCAAGATGAAAGGCCGGGGCATGATGCGTGGCATTGAAGCCACCCACGCCGAAGTGACGGACAAGATCACCGGCCGGGCATTTGAAAAGGGCCTGATCATTGAAACGAGCGGCCCCAACGATGAAGTCATCAAATGCCTGATGCCGTTGACCACCAGCGAGGACGATCTGCGCAAAGGTGCTAAACTTCTGGGTCAAAGCGTGGACGAAATCATGCAGGAGGGAATGAGCAAGGCGTCCTGAGACGCCGGCCATCTCCCGACACTCATTCTGCAGGATAACGACGGTAACACTATGACTAGCGAACTACATACCGTAGAGAAAATCGGCGGCACCTCCATGAGCAACTACGAGGCGGTACGCGACAACATTATTCTCGGCGGGCGCACCAAGGACGATCTGTACCAGCGCATCTTCGTGGTCTCTGCCTATGGTGGCGTCACCGACGAACTGCTGGAGCACAAGAAAACCGGAGAGCCGGGCGTCTACGCCCTGTTCGCCGATGCCGAGTCAGACTGGGCCTGGGGCGACGACCTCACCAAACTGATCCAGTTCCTGACCGATATCAATGGCGAGCTGTTTCCGGACCCCATGCTCAAGCAGCAGGCGGACCAGTTCATAACCGACCGCATTGAAGGCGTTCGCGGCTGCCTGATTGATCTGCAGCGGTTGTGTTCCTATGGCCAGTTTCAGCTTGAGGAGCACCTGCTGACGGTCCGTGAAATGCTGGCGGGTATTGGCGAGGCTCACAGTGCCTTCAACACGGCCCTGAAGCTTCAGCAGGAAGGCATCAACGCGAGGTTTGTGGATCTGACCGGCTGGCGCGACAACGAACTGTTGCCGCTGGATGAGAAGCTCAAGCAGGCGTTCGATGCGGTGGACCTGAGCCGTGAGCTGCCGATTGTGACCGGCTACGCCCAGTGCAAGGAAGGTCTGATGCGTACCTTTGACCGGGGCTACAGCGAGATGACCTTCAGCCGGGTAGCGGTGATTACCAACTCCCGCGAAGCGATCATCCACAAGGAATACCACCTCAGTTCCGCTGATCCCAACATTGTCGGTGCGGACAAGGTCGTGCCCCTGGGGCGTACCAACTACGATGTTGCCGACCAGTTGGCGAACCTTGGTATGGAAGCCATTCACCCCCGCGCCGGCAAGGGCATGCGTCAGAACGAAATTCCACTGCGGGTGATGAACACCTTCGAGCCAGAGCACACCGGTACGCTGATCACCGGCGACTATGTCAGTGAGAAGCCTCAGGTAGAGATCATCGCCGGTAATAAAGGCGTGTTTGCTATTGAGGTGTTCGATCAGGACATGCAGGGTGAGCCCGGTTCTGACCGCCGCATTCTGGAGGTGCTCGGTCGCTTTAAGGTGCGTTTCGTATCGAAGGATACCAACGCCAACACCATTACCCACTACGTGGACAGTACGCTCAAACACGTCAAGCGGGTCGTCAGGGCGCTGAAAGACGAGTTTCCCAACGCCGAAATCAGCACCCGCAAGGTGGCGATCGTGTCTGCCATTGGCAGTGACATCAAGGTGGCGGGCATTCTGGCTCGGTCAGTCAAGGCACTGGCGGATGAGAACATCAGCGTCCTGGCCGTGCACCAGTGTATGCGGCAGGTGGACATCCAGTTTGTGGTGGATGAAGACGCCTATGAAAAGACTATCGTGGCGCTTCACGGCACGCTGATTGAACCTCATAACCACGAATACGCGATTGTTGCTGCGTAATCTGCTGGTTTCTCTGCGTCGGTAATTGCCGCGACTGACACTCTGTGCCCCCGGAAACGGGGGATCCATCACGCTGTTCCGCGCGTATCCTCTGGAAATCTGCGATCGGAACCTGTGCCATGACTGATGTTCAGAGCCCGGGGCCGTCTCCGACCATAGCCCATTCCGGAGAAACGGAATCCCTGGTAGGGCTGTACTTCAGGGATGCGTCCCGTTACGAATTGCTCACCAATGAAGGCGAGCGCCGACTTTCGCGGCGCCTGACCTTCTGCTATCGGATCATTTCCGCCGAGTTGGCCTTGCCGGAAGATATCCCTCAGACATACCGCGACGTGGTTGGGAGCCTGGGTGACGCCTGTGCTTTTTCGACGCGGTGTCGTCGTGCTTACCATCTTGCCACCTCAAGCCGTCAGCGGCTGATTCGCAGTAACCTCCGGCTCGCGGTGCACATCGCAAGGCGCTACGCCAACCGCGGCATTCCCATGTCGGATGTCATTCAGGATGCCAATGTCGGTCTGATCAAGGCGGTGGAGCGGTTTGATCCTACCAAGGGCTTTCGTTTCTCGACCTATGCCTATTGGTGGATCAGCGAAGAGGTGAAGCGGTGCATGAAGCGTGGAACCCGGCTTGTGCATACCCCTGAAAACGTGGTCGATGAAATCCGTCTGTTGCAGAAAAAGTCCCTGATGCTGCACCAGACATTGGGCCGCACGCCGTCGCAGACCGAACTGGCGCGGGAGATAGAGGTTTCGCCTTCCCGCATTGGTGAGCTGCGGGCGCTGGCCAGCATGGATCTGTCGGTGGATCTGTCGGTGGGCACGGAGGGTGGTATTACGCTGGGTGACAGCCTCAGCGCAGATGACCAGTCCGCGCCGGACCACGACATGGCCCAGCGTGACCGCAGACGGACACTGACCGCTCTCTTGGCTGAACTGAGTTCGCGGGAGAAGGATGTCCTGGCGAGGCGATACGGCCTGGGTCTTCCAGAGCCGGAGACCCTGCAGGTCATCTCCGATGACTTGGGAATAAGTCGGGAGCGGGTGCGGCAGATAGAGAAAAGCGCCCTGAAGAAGTTGCAGGGCCGATATCGACCGGCTTAACCCTGGGCCATAACGAACCAGACGCCCGCCGCTACCTGACACCCCAGGACGACAGCCGTCAGTCCCAGTCGCAACCTCAGATACCAGTCCGGCCAATAGCCTTTCATCCAGCGAGCGTCGACGACATAGAGCGCGACATAAGCCAGCGTATAAACAACAATCTGGGCGGCAGTGGGCAGTAGCAGACCAATGCCGGCGGTAATGAAGAATACCTGGCTCAATAACATGGTCACCAGGGGAGAAATAGGGTAGCAGCGATTCTCAAGCTGCATGGCCAGCGGCCAGTAAATGCCCGCCATAAATGCCAGAATGCCTGCGCTGTACAGGTAGAAATAGCTGGAGATAGTCACGCTCTGATCAGGCAACGCAAAGAGCCCGAGAATGGCGGCAAGGAACGGCAGGAGGCCGCCAATGCCCACAACGATCGCCAGTCTGGCGACGGCAATCACGAGCTTTTCCCCTGAACCCATACTTTCATTGGTTCAATAGCGGCGGATCCCATACCCACCGTCTCAATGGCCGGGCTGGTCGACTGCCTGAGTTCTTCCAGGGTTATTCTCACCGTATGACTCTCACCGTAAAACGCGGGGATGATGTGCTACCCACGGACTTACGAGCAATGAATCGTTTGGGATCATTCCAGTCGTACAGCACCGCCGCGAAGCCGGTTAGGAACTACCCGCCAGCTCGCGGCAGGCGGCGTGTTGAGGGCACTGAACCAGGTGGTCATTGACCATGCCGGTGGCCTGCATGAAGGCATACACAATGGTGGGCCCCACAAAGTTGAAACCGCGCTTCTTCAAAGCTTTGGACATGGCTTCGGCCTCGGGGGTGTAAACCGGCACGTCGGCAAAGCGCTGCCAGTGATTCTGGATAGGCTCTCCACCGACAAACGACCACAGGAAGTCACTGAACGAGTGGTCCTGATCCCGTAGCTCCAGGTAGCCCCGGGCGTTGCGAATGATGGACTCGACTTTCAGGCGGTTACGGACGATGCCCCTGTCCTGCATCAAGGACTCGACTTTGGCCTCGTCATAACGGGCGATCCGTTCAGGGTCGAAATGGTCGTAGGCGGCGCGGTAGTTCTCCTGTTTCTTGAGTATGGTTATCCAGCTCAAACCTGCCTGTTGGCCGTCCAGGCAGAGTTTCTCAAACAGCGCCAGGTCGTCGTATTCGGGCCGGCCCCAGACGGTGTCATGGTAGTGAACATAGAGTGGGTCATCGCCACACCAGGGGCAGCGTTGGTGGTTGTCCATAGTCCTGCCTTCTTGTCAGAGGTTGGTGGAGCCGCCTGGATTACGGCTGTAGACGGTCGATGTGCCAGCCATCGCCCTGCTTGACGTATTCAAAGCGGTCGTGCAGGCGGCTTGGCCGTCCCTGCCAGAACTCGATCCGTTCGGGTACCACGCGGTAGCCACCCCAGAAATCCGGCAGGGGGATCGATCCGTCCTTGAACCGGCGTTTCATCTCCGCCACTTTCTGTTCCAGCAGACCGCGGGAGTTGATCGCCCTGCTCTGTTCCGATACCCAGGCACCAATCTGGCTGCCCCGGGGGCGTGAGGTGAAGTACCTCAGGGATTCGGATTTGCTGACTTTTTCCACATGGCCCTGAATTCGCACCTGGCGATTCAATCCGATCCAGGGAAACAGCAGGGCGGCTTTTGGGTTCTCGGCCATCTCCTGGGCCTTGCGACTGCCGTAGTTGGTGTAGAACACGAAGCCGGCGGCGTCGAAGTATTTCAGCAATACAGTTCGTATGTCGGGCATACCGTCTCCGCCCGAGGTGGCCAGTGACATGGCATTGGGTTCCAGAATGCCGGCCTCACGGGCATCCTCGAACCACACCTGAAATTGTCTGACGGGGTCGTCATCAAGGGCATCGCGCTCGAGACCTTCACTTTCGAAGTCGCGGCGCATATCGCTAATATCCATCCGGGTTTCCTGAATGAGGGTTTTCGTTGCCTGTTACGTTGAAAACAGAATATCGGGTTCGTTGCCCCATGTCAGTCCATCACCCTCCATCACTCTCCATCAGCCCCATCACCTTCCTCATCACCCTCCTCATCAACCCATCCGGCTGACAAACCGGTCATTGGCGGGCTATCCTTGGTGGACAGATTGGCGACAGATCGCGCCTGTCAGCAATGGAAAACAAGGAGAGCCCGGTGGTTGCGAACCGTAAACGACGATTGTCTGCCAGAAACATCTCGATAGTGGTACTGGTTCTGGTGGTGATCTATGCACTCGCCGGGTTTGCGATACTGCCGTGGTGGCTGGAGCGAACGCTGCCGGAGCGGCTGGAACAACACATGGGGTGGCAGGCCGAGATTGAAGAAATCCAGGTGAATCCCTTTGCCATGAGCGTTGAAGCCCAAGGGCTGGAGGCCAAGGACGCTGACGGGGAACCGGTGGTTGCCTTTGACAGCTTTTATGCCAACCTCGGCGTCTGGCGATTGCTCACCGGAATCATCGCGCTGCAGGACATCGAACTGGAAGAACCCTACGTTCGCCTGGATTTGCTGGAGGACTACAGTGTTAACTTCGCCCGGGACTGGCAGGCCAATAACCCGGGTGGGGAAGAACCGGCGACCGACGACGCGGATCCCGGCGAGCCGCCCAAAGTCTATTTTGACCGGGTCAGGATCTCTGGCGGCGAACTGCTGTTTCGGGATTTCAGTCAGCAAGGTCAGGAGGAATTCCGGGTTACGCCCCTGGATCTGGCATTGAACGACCTGGCAACCTGGCCCCGTGACGACGGTGACAGCAACTATTACCTGTTGGCGGCCGTCGGCAGCCAGACCATTGAGTGGGAAGGCAATCTGAGCATCTCCCCTCTCTATTCAAAAGGATTCCTCAAACTTGGCGAGGTGTCCCACGAAACCCTGCGGCATTTCCTCAAGCCCTATCTTCCCTACCAGCTTCGCAACGGCAGCGTGACCCTCAGCTCCCAGTACGAACTGCGTTCTTCCGGTGAACTGTATCTAACCACCTCGGAGGGCCAGCTCACGATTGACGATGTCGATATCGGCCTTGAAACCGGAAACGACGATAGGCTGCTGAGCGCCGACCGTCTGAGTGTGGGTGGTATCCGTTTTGGCCTTAACGAACGGGAATTGTCCACCGGCACCGTGAATATCGATGGCGTCAGCCTGTCCCTGCGCCGCGACACGAACGGCCAACTCGATCTGCTGGCGCCATTTCAGGACGGTGCGGACGAAACAGGCAATGACGAAGGTGGAACAGGCACGCCATTTCGCTGGACGGTGGCGGGTGTGGAACTGGCCAACAGCACAGTGAACTGGCGGGACGAGCAGCCGGAAATGCCCGCCGAACTGGCACTTGAGGACCTGTCGATCAGTATTGGTGAGATGTCCCATCGCCTGGAAGAACCCGTCAACTACAACGCCAGTGGTGCACTGAACGGCGGTGGGAAACTGTCGATCAACGGTCAGGCCACGTTGGCACCTTTCACACTTGAAGCCGGGCTGTCTGGCAGTGGGATTGCCCTTTCGCAGTTTGGCGCTTATATCGACCAGGCGGCGAACCTGGAGGTCAGGGATGGCCTGCTGTCTGTCGATGGCAACCTGGATCTGGATCAACAGCAAGACCCGCTGACGGGTACGTTTAGTGGTACTGGCGAGGTGGCATCCCTGGATATGCGCCTTGGCGACAGTGACCAGCCCCTGATCCGTTGGCAGAGCGTACGTCTGGAACCACTGGAGTACAACGTCGCGCCAGCACGGCTGCAAATTGGCACCATTACCCTGGCGGGCCCCGTAGTGAACGTGGTTCGTGACAGCGACGGCGTGCACAACGTTGAGCGGATTGTCAGATCCTCGCCATCGGATGACCCCTCTCCAGCCGAGGAAACCACCAGTGGCGACGGCGAACCCGACGTCATCTTCCGTATTGGCCAACTGATGCTGGAAGAAGGCGCCATTTCCTACACCGACCGGACCCTGGACCCGACATTCGCAACCCGGTTCGACCAGTTGCGCGGCTCGGTGACAGGGCTTAGCAACGTGACGCCGCAACAGGGCAAGGTCTCGATCCAGGGGCGGGTTGGCGATGTGGCAACCATGGCACTGGATGGTTCCGTGGGCGCCCTGGGAACCGAAGATACCAGCGATCTGAAGCTGACGATGGAGAACGTCTCACTGCCTATGCTGTCGCCGTATTTCGGTCGTTATTTGGGATACAGCGTGGACAGTGGCAAGCTCAAGCTTGATCTGGATTATGAGTTTTCCGGCAGCCGTCTGGATGCTGCCAACAGCGTCATCCTGGATCGGCTGGAGCTTGGGGGCCCCGTTTCGAGTGACGAGGCCGTCAGTGCACCGGTCAAGCTTGGCCTGGCGTTGCTACGCGACCGGCAGGGTGTCATCGATATCAACCTGCCCATCAGCGGAGACCTGGAAAGTCCGGACTTCAGTATTGGTCAGGTTGTCATGAGGACATTCGTAAACCTCGTTGCCAAAGCCGCCACTTCGCCATTCAGCATGCTGGGGTCGATTGCGGATTTTGCGGGCCTGTCGGGAGAAGAGCTGGGCAATGTGCGTTTTGAAGCGGGGCGCACCGAGCTTGCCGATGGGGAAGACGTCAAACTGGAGGCACTGGGCAAGGCTTTGAATGAGCGCCCTGGCCTGGCGCTCAATGTTCGTGGAGCCGTCGCACCAGAGGCAGACGGAGACGCGTTGCGGCGGAAGAAGCTGTTCGAGCAACTGGGCATAGCGGATGGGGCTCCCGCGTCAGCGCGTATCGCTCGGCTTGAGCAGGCGTACGCGGATTCGGATTACGTGGCATCGGTGGAAGCTTTCCGAAACGACGTTACCGGCGGGAACGCAGAACCGGGCGAACGGGAGTGGGAACAGGCGCTGGTGAAACGACTGGTAGCGGATGTGGATCTGCCGCCAGAGGCCTTGGGCAACCTGGCAACATCCCGCGGTGTATGGCTCCGGGAGCAAATGCTGCAGGAGCATGGAGCATCAGAAAGTCAGGTATACCTGCTTGACCCTGTGCGCGATGCCACGGCCGATGAGGCCGGTACCGTAACCATCAGCTTTGAGCTGGATGTGCGGTGACAGAGCGGCTCGGATCAAGGCGTTGCCGGCTCGGGGATGCCCGGCGGTAACTGGAGGTCGCGTTTACCGACAAATTGCTGGTACCGCCCGTCTTTGAGCAACGGTGACAGCAGTTGCTCCAATGCTTCTGCGTCGATGGGGCCGTTTTCCCGTGCCATGATATGGAGGAGGTAGGTTTGATCGGGGGTATCGGATACCAGGAACCTGTCCCTGTCCTCGGGATTGTCGTTCAGGTGGCTCTGAAAATAGGAGCGACTGACCACGGCCACTTCGGCCAGTGACGGGCGGTCTGCCTTGATCAGTTCAAGATTGCGGCTGTGGCTGTGGGAGAACTCTATACTGAATCGTTTCTCAAGCTCGGCGTTATCCGTAGACAGGCCGGCGAAGCCATAGTGATAGCCCGAAATGGCAACGAGGTGTCGCTCGGTGACGTTGTCAAAGAAGCTTTGGTCACGGCCGGGTTTATTGAGGGCGACATAGATATCGTCGTCCATCAGAATTGGTCGGGTGGTGTTAACGGGCAGGTTTTCCCAGCCCCAGCTCGGGTTCTCGAAGAAAATGACGTCGTACAATCCCGCGTGGAAATCCATGTGCCTGCGCTTCGGGGAGGTGTAGACAATCCGGAACGTGACGTTGTTGTTTGTTGAATCCAGCTCTCTTAGCAGATCACCGAGTAGGCCTTCCACCGTGTTTTTATCGTTCACACTGGCAACCGGGGGGAAGTTGTAGACACCGACAGCAATGTCGGTCTGGGCCGAAACAGTGGTTGTAAAACCGATAGTCAGCGTTAAGCCCAGTATCAGAAGGGCGACGACTTTCCGTAGGTGTCTGCGCTTTAATCGGAGTTGGAGTTTCAAAGTAGAGTGCTTCCCGGCATCAAGGTTTGAACGTTCATTCACATTACCACTGTTTAATCTTAGTCAAAAGAGGCCAACTATAAACTCATGCAAAACGTGAAGCGCTCAATATGAAACGCCCTCTTAGTCATTTCTTTGCCTATGTGTCTCGCCTGCGGTGGATCAAGCGATGGGGGCTGATGCGCAACGCAATCGAGGAAAATGTTGCCACTCATTCCTGGGAGGTGGCTACTCTGGCCCATGCGCTCGCGATTATTCGTAACCGCCATTTTGGCGGGCAGGTCAACGCTGACCGGATCGCTGCCGCAGCCCTCTATCACGATGCCACAGAGGTTATTACAGGCGATATGCCGACACCGGTCAAATATCATTCGCAGGTTATGCGGGAAGCCTTCGGAGACATCGAACACAAAGCTGAGGCTGAACTGCTGGCGCTACTGCCGGCGGATCTGCAGGAGGATTTTGCGCCCTACGTTCGCGAGTCCAAATGGGGGAAGGAGGAGAAGGAGTTGATCAAGGCGGCCGACCGGCTCTCGGCATTGTTGAAATGCCAGGCTGAAATGCAGGCCGGCAACAAGGAATTCGAGCCAGCTGCGGGACACATCCTGAAAAAACTGGAGGATGACGCCTTACCGGAAGTGATGTATTTCCTGGAAGTGTTTGCCCCGGGTTACCAGCGACCCCTCGACAACCTCCTGGAATAGAGGTTGCCGGGGCCGCTGAGTGTCAGGGTACTTTAGTTGCTGCCGGCTGACGCCACCATGCCACCGCGCAGGCCATCCTGCTTCACGCTCTGGCGCACGATGTCCTCGGGGCTGCCCGCCAGTTCACGGAACATGCCCATGGAGCCCAGCAGGGCGGACGACTCGTAAGGCACGAAGACACGCTCCCCGTCCTTGGCCATGTTTGGCAGCACCTTGATGTAGCTTTGGCCCAGCAGGTAGCCGATAACGGTCTGTTTGTTCTCTTCGGTTTCACCCATGGCACTTAATACCAGACGGATGGATTCCTGCTCACCCTGGGCGCGCAGGATGGCGGATTCCTTGTCGCCCTCGGCGTTCAGGATGGCGGACTCTCGCTGGCCCTGGGCCATGGCAATGGCGGCAGACTTCTCACCTTCTGCCTCGGTGACCGTGGCCCGGCGCTTGCGCTCGGCGGCCATCTGAAGGCGCATGGCCTCCTCCACTTCTTCCGGCATACTGATGTCCTGAACCTCAACACGGGTCAGCTTGACCCCCCATTTCGAGGCGGCTTCTTCCATCTCAGCCTGGATGGCGTTGTTCACCTCGCTGCGGGACTCAAACAGTTTGTCCAGCTCCATCTTGCCTACCACCGAGCGCAGGGTGGTTTTCGCCAATACTTCCACTGCCTGGCTCATATTGGCGACCTCATAAACGGCGCGGCGCGGGTCGATGATCTGGTAATACAACGCGCCATTGATGTTCACAGTCACATTGT
Source organism: Marinobacter sp. V34 (assembly GCF_055524115.1). Lineage (NCBI taxonomy): Bacteria > Pseudomonadati > Pseudomonadota > Gammaproteobacteria > Pseudomonadales > Marinobacteraceae > Marinobacter > Marinobacter sp. V34. Next base: position 453,368 of record NZ_JBUPZY010000002.1, read on the forward strand.
CGGTGGTCACCACCGGCTGGCCGGGAAAGTCCATGACCGTCTCACGGCGGTCAATGCGGGTTTCAAAGCTGCTGCTGGGGTGATACTCGTCGCCGATGCGCATGTAGCGGGTCATGGTAATGGCCCGGGGACGTTCGATAAATGGAATGATGATGTTCACGCCACTTTCCAGAATGCGGTTAAACGACCCCAACCGCTCAATGACCATAACCTCGGACTGGCGCACGATCACCAGGCCCTTGGTGATGATGAAAATACCAATGACGACAAAAATGAGGCTGATTACCAGCCCGGGGGAAACAACGTTTTCCATGTTTACTGCTCCTTGTGAGTGATCGTGTGAACAACGGCGGTGGTGCCATCAAAACGTTCGAAAATAACGTCAGTGCCTTCTGGCAGTTCGGTCATGCCGGTATCGCTGGTGCGCAAGCGATAAAAATCGCCGTTGACCTTGATACCGCTGGCGCCATCGAAGTCCCGCTTCAGAGTCCGGTATGGTTTGCCTTGTTCAACGCCCGTACCGGTTGTGCCATAGGCGACACCTTTTGGCGAAAATCGTGGTCTGATCCAGCGAATGGCGACGGGCACCAGAATGCCTGAAAATACGCCCATACCCACCAGTTGCCACTCAAAAGGCGTGCCCAGTGAGGTCAGAAGTGCCGTCAGTGCAGCGGCGATACCCAGTGCCAGCAGGACCAGCACGCCGGAGGTCAGCTCCGCGAGACTCAATACGAGCGCGAGTATCAGCCAAAAGTGCGTGAGGCTCCATTCCATATAGCAACATCCGTTTGTGACAGAAAAAGGGGTAGGCAAGCGATTGTAACGAAATCGGGCCTGTGTCGTCGTGAATTGTGCACGCTCAGAGTGTGGGAGTCACGATTTCGCGAGTGGCAAATCGTATAGATGGAAGGTGGCCCGAATGCCCCGGTGGAAGGTGCGCTTTTGCCATATCCTGTGGCGGAGCACCTGTTAGAGTGAGTAACACATCGCACAACAAGAGATCGTCGACCATGAAGAATCTGAATAACAAGGTAGCTGTCGTCACCGGCGCCGGTTCTGGTATTGGCAGGGCACTGGCTGTTGCACTGGCAGAAAAGGGGTGTCGCCTGGCGCTTTCCGACGTTAATGAGGCGGGTCTTGCAGAAACGGCAGCCGGTTGCAGTGAGGTTGAGGTTCGCACCTATGTTCTGGACGTGTCAGGCCGGGATGCCATCTACGCCCATGCCGAACAAGTGATGAAGGATTTCGGCCAGGTAAACCTGGTGATCAACAACGCCGGGGTTGCCCTGTCGGCGTCCGTGCGCGAGATGACCGACGAAGACTTCAAGTGGGTCATGGATATCGATTTCTGGGGCGTGGCCTATGGTACCCGGGCATTCCTGCCACACCTGATTGCTTCTGGGGATGGTCACGTGGTGAATATTTCCAGTGTGTTCGGACTGATCGGTGTTCCCAAACAAAGTGCTTACAACGCTGCCAAATTCGCGGTTCGGGGCTTTACCGAGTCACTGCGCCAGGAAATGAAACTGGAAAAACAGCCTGTCGCAGTCAGCTGCGTTCACCCCGGTGGCATCCGCACCAACATTGCGAATGCGGCGCGTATGGGCAAGTCGGAGAACGCCGAAGCCCAGCGCAAGGGCTTTGACAAGCTTGCAATGACCACCCCGGAAAAGGCTGCGAATACCATCGTTCGGGGCATTCTGAAGGACGAATCCCGTATTCTGGTTGGGCCCGACGCCTGGGGCATCGACGCCTTGAACCGGGTTCTGGGTTCCGCATACCAGCCCCTGGTTGAGCGCTTTTCACGGAAAAATCTTTACATCTGATTCCTTTTTCATGCTTGTCGTGTTGCCATGGTTGCTGGATCGGCAGCCGGGATGATTGAAGCCCGGTGATTGCCGCTGTATATTTTACATACAGTCACTCACTCCAAACCACGCTGTATTTCAGGGAAAGAGGCAGCATGAAAGCACTCCAGCACCCGGACCTCGGTGCATCGCTTGAGCAAAGCCGCTCAGGGCTCCGGGATACTCATCGTCGCTCGCTGATGCGGGCGTTGTTCCTGGTGACCGGTTCCGCGCTGGTGATGTTTGGCTGTCTTCAGATTCTGAACGGCTATATCTGGCTGGCGACGGGGGAGTTTATCGCCAGCCTTGCCCTGTTCCTTGGGGCCACCCGAATCAACCGCACGCCTCGTCTCCAGGTCTGGATCTACAGTTACCTGATGGCGGGATTTTCCTTTGCATTGCTGATCATGCTGGTACCCGAAGCCTCGGTGTCTGCCTTTGTGTGGGTATTGATGATGCCAGTTCTGGCGTATTTGCTGCTGGGTAAGAAAGAAGGTTTCCTACTCAGCGCGCCGTTCGTGTTGGCAGGTTGTGTAACCTACTATTTCCACCTGGAATTCGTCGCTGATGCCGGCGGCATGATCGACCTTCTAAACATGGTGCTCTGCGCCATTCTGATGCTGGGTTTTATCCATCTTTATGAAACCCGTCGCGAGGAAGCTGAGCAAAAACTGTTTACTCTTGCACAGACCGATGCGCTTACAGGGCTGGCCAACCGTGCCAACTTCCAGAGCACCCTGGCCCGTACCCTCGCGGAGTGTGCCCGCAGTGGTTCAGGGTTTGCCCTGGTGATTATGGATATCGACCACTTCAAGGTAGTGAACGACACCATGGGCCATGATGCCGGAGATCATGTGCTAAGAAGCATCGGCCAGAGGTTGACAGAACGCCTGCGCACGACGGACGCCGTTGGTCGGCTGGGAGGAGAGGAATTTGGGCTGATCCTGCGAGATGTCAAACCAGAGGACTCTTTCGAGCTGATGGACGAACTGCGTCATCGCATTGCGGACAGCAGGTTGTCATACGGCGAGGCTACTATCGGGGTAACGGCGTCGTTTGGCATTGCCCATTATCCTGATCATGCGACTGAGGCAGAAACTTTGTTCCGTATCGCAGATCGCTGCCTGTTCAGCGGAAAGCGTGCCGGCCGTAATACGGTGGTCAGGGCCGGCGTGTCTTCGGTCAAAGGTCCCCGCGTACAACCGCACGCAGGGACCTGAGCCTGATGGCCGTCTATTGAATGGTACGGCGATTCCCTTTCTGATACTGCGGGGCAATGTACTCGTTGATCTGTTCCTTGAAACGGGCAATTAACTCGCTGTTGTCGTGGTTCCATGGGTGGAAGCCAGGCTTGAAATATTCCAGCCAGGTTGGTGCCAGGCTGGAGAAGGTGCCATTCTTGCCCCACATGCGCCACAGACCACGGGCGGAATCTTTCAGTGAGAAGTTCTTCCGGTCATGCAACATCATCCGCGCCGTGTAGTAACTGGCCACAACGCCCAGTGCCGCGGTGCTGAACGCCAGGTAAAATGTGCGTTCGGCATAGGTGCCGCCCACCTGTTTGAACACATCATAGGTCACTGCCTTGTGCTCGGTTTCCTCAATGGCGTGCCACACCCACAGCGGGCGCATGGTTTCGTGCATGTCTTCGCGAACGTCGTTCCGCTCCAGCAGCATGTCCGCCATCATCGCCGTCATGTGCTCCAGGGCACAGGTAATCGCCAACTGGTGACGCTTGGGCAGCTTTTTGGCAATGCCAAGAATCACTTCGAGATTTTGCTCCAGTTCTTCCACAGGCATGCCCTGATCCCGCACGTGCTGGTTCATGGACTTGTGTTCCAGCGAGTGCATGGCCTCCTGGCCGATAAATCCCCTTACCTCTTTTTTCAGCTTTGGGTCATTGATCTGGTCCTGGTAGTAGCGGACAGCATCCACGAAAAACTGCTCACCCTGCGGGAATAGCACCGATAAGGCGTTCATGGTGTGGCTCAGGATGTAGCTGTTGTCCAGCCAGTATTGGGGGACTTTCTCCCCGAATTCAAACCCCATGCGCTGTGGTTTGATGGCAACGTTGTCCGGGGTGCGTGCAACCGGCTTTGACTCAGTGGTTTTCGTTCTCAGCATGTCGTTACTCCTGCGCTTGGGCGCTATGGCTGATGTGATGGGTTCAGTGTGGGTGAGTCAATGCAGGCTTTGAATGCGAAAAGGGGACGGCCATCGTGGAGTAAGGGCCAGCGACGGCCTCAATTGACTATGCTGACGTGGTTGCCGGTGCCTCCAGTCACAGTGTCGCTGTGCCGGGCTTCTGATAGCATCGGTGACAGTGAGTCTTTCCACAACAACTCTCACACAACAAAAAGGAACCTGCATGGCGAACCCGGGCCCGGAAAAAGAACGGCAGATGCTGGGACTGTTTCTGGTTCCCGGTGTGTATCTCCGGGTGCTGGCGGATGTGGTGCGGCAATTGGGTTACAACGACCGTGCGCTGTATGACGGCATGAAATTTACGCCTCAGGATCTGAAGTCCAATGACAGCAGGGTGTTCGTTACCGATGCCATTGTGATGGTAGAGCGGGCACTGGATCTGGCGGGGAAAGACGGCCTGAGTTTCATGTTGGCGCGAGAGCTGCGGGTTACCATCCATGGCACCCTTGGGTTTGCGGCCCTGACCAGCCCCACCCTGGCGGGCGCATTGGATTCAGTACGGCGCTACCTGCAGTTGCGCGTGCCGTTCCTCACCATGACAGTGACCGATACGGGTGAGCATGTGCTGGTGCGTTTACGCACGGAGTTCGATGTGCCCACCCAATACCGGTTTCTGGCGGAAACCGTCAGCGCCACGCTGATGATGCTGGCAGAACAGCTGATCGATCGCGAGGACGCTGAAAAGCGCGGATTCTCCATGGTAAACGGCAAGCTTCCCGGCGTGAAGGTTCAGCTGGCATCCCCGGAGCCCTCTTATTACGGCAGGTTTGCCTCCCAGTTGCCAGTGCCTTTCGAATACGGCCAGCCCGAGGAAACCATGGTGTTTCCCAAGGGCCTGTTGGATACCCGAATGCGTCTGGCGGATGCGGAAGCCTCTCGCATGGCAAGGGATCAGTGCGAGTTCGAGCTTCAGAAGGCTTTGAAAGACCAGGGCGACATCACTTACGCCATCCGTAATATGCTCCACGTGATGCCCGGGCCGCTGCCGTCCCTGGAGGCGATGGCGGAGCGCTTTTGTGTATCGTCCCGCACGCTGAAACGGCGGTTGTCGGAAAAGGACACCACCTACCGTGAAATTGTGGAAGCGGTTCTGAAAGACCGGGCTATCCAGCTCCTGCGGTACACCAACCAGTCCGTTAGCGAGATCGCTTATGAGCTGGGGTACGCGGACTTGTCCAACTTCAGCCGCGCCTTCCGCAAGTGGACGGGCAAGTCCGCCAGTGAGTTCCGTGAGGGCGGCCCGGACCCCGCACCCGAAGTGGGTCCGTGACGAAAACCACCTGATAATGCGACAGGTGAGAAATGCTGTGCTAGCTTAAAAACTCGGCTAGAGAAAAAACGGGACATTATTGCGATTGCACACCGCGATAACCTGATTGCGACAAGGGAACAACAGCAGTCCATGGCCGCGCGGCTGTCTGACTGGCTCACTAACGCATTGAGTGAGGTCTGTGGGTGCCACCTTTCGTTAACGGCTACATCCGTTTCGTGGATGCCGTAAATTACCGTGTCGGTAGAGCGGTGATGTACGGCATCTTTGTCATGGTTGGAATTCTGCTGTGGTCGTCCATTTCCAAAACCTTCTTCCTTCCTTCTTTATGGACGCTCGAGGCCGCTCAGTTCGCCATGGTGGCCTATTACATCCTGGGTGGCCCCTATTCAATCCAGTTGGACGCCAACGTGCGCATGGACCTGTTCTACGGCGGTTGGTCTGCCCGTAAGAAAGCATGGTTCGATGTCTTCACCATTTTCTTCCTGATCTTCTTTCTGGGCGTGCTCCTTTATGGCGCCTACGACAGCACCAGCTATGCAATTCAATACGGCGAGCGCAGCCCCTCCGCGTGGCGGCCTTACATGTGGCCGATCAAGGTGGTGATGTGCATCGGCTTCTCACTCATGCTGTTGCAGGCGGTATCGGAGCTGTTCAAAGACATCGCCCGCATTCGGGGAGAAGACCTCTGATGTCTTACGATCTTATCGCCATTTTCATGTTCGCCTCGATGATGCTGATGTTGATGACCGGACAGCGGGTTTTTGGGGCAATCGGTGCCGTCGCGGCAGCGTCAGCGCTGGCGCTGTGGGGAACAGGAGGCTCCGATATTCCGTTCTCATCAGCCATGAAACTGATGAACTGGTACCCGCTGCTGACGCTGCCGATGTTTATCTTTATGGGCTACGTGCTCTCGGAATCGAAAATCGCCGACGACCTCTATCGCATGTTTCATGTCTGGATGGGGCCCGTTCATGGCGGGCTGGCCATTGGCACCATTGGCCTGATGGTGCTGGTGTCGGCCATGAACGGTTTGTCGGTTGCCGGTATGGCCATTGGTGCAACCATCGCCCTGCCCGAGTTGCTCCGGCGAGGTTATGACAAACGCATGGTGACGGGCGTGGTTCAGGCGGGTTCGTCCCTGGGCATACTGGTTCCGCCCTCGGTGGTACTGGTGCTATACGCCATGATTGCCCGCCAGCCGGTGGGGCAGCTCTGGCTCGCGGGCGTTGTGCCCGGGCTGATCATGGCAGTGATGTTTATTGTCTATATTGCTGTTCGCTGTCGCCTTCAGCCGGAACTCGGGCCGGTGTTGCCAAAAGAAGAGCGCCAGGTCAGCCTCGGCGAGAAGTTGCGTCTGTTGCGTGCCGGGGTTCTGCCGGTGGTTATTTTCGCCACCATGATGGTGCCGTTCGTCAAAGGCTGGACCAGCCTGGTGGAAAGTTCGGCCATAGGCGCGATGGCGGCGTTCATCGCGGCAATCGTCAAGGGCCGGATGAACCGGTCGGTTTTCGAGGCCTCCGTGCGCCAGACACTGGCCATTTCCTGCATGTTCATGTGGATCATCCTCGCCGCTCTTGGTTTCGGTGCCGTGTTTGACGGGCTGGGCGCGGTAAAGGCTATCGACAGCCTGTTTACCGAGCAGCTGGGGCTAAACCCCTGGATGATCCTGATCATGATGCAGTTATCGTTTCTGTTGATGGGCACCTTTCTGGACGACACCGCAATGCTGGTGATTGTTGCACCCCTGTACGTTCCGCTGGTAGCGGCCCTGGGGTTTGATCTGATCTGGTATGGCGTGCTTTACACGATTACCACCCAGATTGCCTACATGACGCCCCCTTTCGGTTACAACCTGTTCCTGATGCGGGCGATGGCGCCGCCGGAAATTTCCCTACGAGATATCTACAGTTCGATTCTCCCGTTTGTCTGCGTGATGCTGGTGGCACTGTCGTTGATCATGGCGTTTCCACAGATTGCGCTCTGGCTGCCGGAGTACGTTTATAACCGATAAACCGTCAACGTTTTGGATGAACACGAATGTCGAGTAACACCCCGGAAGCCGGGCCGGCTTCCATAACAAGCGTCAGTCAAGGAGGTCGCCATGACCACAAGACGTAAATTTCTCGCATCAGCATCCGTAGCAGCACTGGCAGGGGCCGCCGCCCTTACGCCGCCCAGACTTTACGCCCAGGAGCCGAAAATCCGATGGCGACTGCAAACCTATGCCGGGCCGGCACTGGCCGAGCATGTGGTCAAACCCGCTATCGACAGTTTCAACCGTATTGCCGGCAAAGAGATGCAGATCGAGCTCTATTTTGCCGATCAGCTTGTCCCCACGGGTGAACTCTTCCGCGCCATGCAGAAAGGCACGATCGACGCGGTTCAATCCGATGACGATTCCATGGCCTCGCCCACCGAAGTCACTGTTTTTGGTGGTTACTTCCCGTTCGCCAGCCGCTATTCGCTGGACGTCCCCGTGCTGTTCAATCAGTACGGGCTGAATGAAATCTGGGATGAGGAATATTCCAAGGTGGGGGTGAAGCACCTGTCTGCCGGTGCCTGGGACCCCTGTCATTTTGCCACCAAAGAGCCGATTCACAGCCTCGAGGATCTCAAAGGCAAACGTGTCTTCACCTTTCCAACCGCGGGCCGGTTTATGAGCCAGTTCGGGGTGGTGCCGGTGCAGCTTCCCTGGGAAGACATCGAAGTCGCGGTGCAGACGGGGGAACTCGACGGTATCGCCTGGTCGGGCATTACCGAGGACTACACGGTGGGCTGGGCAGATGTGACCAACTACTTCCTGACCAACAATATCTCCGGTGCCTGGGCGGGGTCCTTCTTCGCCAATATGGATCGCTACAACGAGCTTCCGGACCATCTCAAGGAACTGCTGAAACTGACCATGGACAGCTCACACTATTACCGCCAGTGGTGGTATTGGGGTGGCGAGGCCAAACTGCGTACAGACGGCACGAAAATGGAGCTGACCACGATTCCGGACAAGGAATGGGCAGAAGTCGAAAAGGCGGCGCGTGTGTTCTGGGACGAGGTTGCCCAGGAATCCGAAACCAAGGCGCGGGTCGTCAAGATTCTCAAGGAATATAACGAAAAAATGGAGAAGGCGGGGCGGCCCTATCGTTACACCTGAACGGGTCGCGGAGAACCACGGCGTTCAGTGGCAATAATCCCGAATCGGTTCGCCACTGGACGCGGCGTCTTTTAGCCTAATTGATATTGCGGAGCCGTGAGATGGCAGCTCAACTGTCCTTTAAAGAACTGAAAAAAAGTGTCGAAGACGGCACGATTGATACCGTTGTGGCCGCGATCCCTGATATGCAGGGGCGTCTCATGGGCAAGCGCTTTCAGGCCCAGTACTTCATCGATACGGCATGGGAAGAGAGCCACTGCTGCAAGTATCTGGTGGCCACCGATCTCGAAATGACAACGGTGGAGAACTACGCTTCGACCAGTTGGGCGGCCGGTTACGGCGATTATGTGATGAAGCCGGATCTGACCACGCTGCGCCGATTGCCATGGCTTGAAGGCACTGCCTTCATCCTCTGCGATCTGATTGATCACGTCACCCACGACCCGGTCCCGCATTCGCCCCGGGCGGTGCTGAAAAAACAGCTGGAACGGCTGTCGGCCATGGGGCTGCAGATGACCACGGCCACCGAACTGGAATTCTTCATTTTTCGGGAAACCTTCGAGGAAATGCAGAAGCGTCAGTATCATCATATGACGCCTATCAGCCCCTATAACGAGGACTATCACATCTTCCAGACCACCCGTGAGGAAGACGTGATGCGGCCCATCCGCAATGGGCTCTATCAGGCGGGTATCACGGTTGAGAGCAGCAAAGGTGAGGCCGATGCCGGGCAGGCCGAACTCAATATCCACTACTCCGACCCGCTCACCATGGCCGACACCCACGTTCTGGTGAAAAACGCCGTCAAGGAGATTGCGTGGCAGCATGGGCGCAGTGTCAGCTTCATGGCCAAGTGGAATCACAGCGCCGCCGGGTCGTCCAGCCATATCCATCAGGCCCTCTCGGACAGCACGGGCAAATCGGTGTTCTACGATCCCAGCGGCGCCCACGGCATGTCCAAAACCATGGGGCATGCGCTGGCTGGGCTACTGGAATACGCCAATGACACCACCTTCTTCCTGGCGCCCTACGTCAATTCGTACAAGCGCTTTGCCGCCGGCACCTTTGCGCCTACCAGCACCGTCTGGTCCATCGACAACCGCACCGCCGGTTACCGCGTTGTTGCACCGAATACCGACGCCGTGCGGGTGGAGTGTCGCATCGGCGGTTCAGATCTCAATCCGTATCTGGCTCTGGCGTCGCAGATTGCCGCCACCATCGCCGGCATCGAAGGCAAGCTCGAACTGGAACCGGAGTTCTCCGGCAATGCCTATGGCGCCGAGTCTGCGCGCAGTATTCCATCCACACTGAGAGCAGCCACGGATTCGTTACGCGGCTCGACCATGTTGCGGGAAGCCATGGGTAACGACGTGGTGGATCACTACGTTCGCTGTGCCGAATGGGAACAGGAAGATTTTGATCGTGTCGTCACCGATTACGAAGTCAAACGTGGATTTGAACAGGCGTAGGACACAGCTATGAGCACCACTATTCAATGCATATCGCCCATCGATGGCTCCGTGTACGTGGAGCGCGCAACGCTTTCCCTGGAAGCAGCCAGAGAGGCGGTTGTCACGGCAAAAAAAGCGCAACCTGAGTGGGCCGCCCTGCCGTTGTCGGACAGGGTTCAACGGGTCCGCGACGGCATCGCCCGTCTGGGAGACATGAACGACGACATCGTTGAAAAACTGGCCTGGCAGATGGGGCGCCCTGTGCGATACGGCGGCGAGTTTGGCGGTGTGGATGAGCGTGCCGGAATGATGGCCGACCTTGCCGAACAGGGGCTCGCCCCGATCGAGATTGAAAACAGCTCATCCCTTAAACGCTATATCCGGCGCGAACCCCATGGCGCCGTGCTGGTGGTCGCGCCCTGGAACTATCCGTACATGACAGCTGTGAATACGGTCGTTCCGGCTCTGATTGCCGGTAACGCCGTGTTTCTCAAACACGCGTCACAAACGCCTCTGGTCGGTGAGCACATGGCGGAGGCGTTCCACGCCGCTGGCGTCCCGAGAGAGGTCTTTCAGAATGTGTTCCTGTCCCACGAGACTACGTCTGCGCTGATCGAGGAAAAAGCCTTCGGTTTCGTGAATTTTACCGGTTCGGTGGATGGGGGGCGGGCCATCGAGCGAGCCGCCGCCGGCACCTTTACCGGCGTTGGGCTGGAGCTTGGCGGTAAGGACCCGGGTTATGTGATGGACGATGCAGACCTGGATGCTGCTGTGGAGACACTGATTGACGGCGCCATGTTCAACGCCGGCCAGTGTTGTTGCGGTATTGAGCGCATTTATGTTGCTGAGAACCTGTTCGATGCGTTCGTTGAGAAAGCCGTTGCCATTGTCAGTGCCCACCGGCTGGGTAACCCGTTGGACAGGGATACAACGCTTGGCCCGATGGCGCATGTCCGATTTGCCGACCATGTCCGGAAGCAGACGGCAGAAGCCGTCGCCAGCGGCGCCCGGGCCTTGATCGACCCCGAGTTGTTTCCGGATCAGGGCGGGGCCTATCTGATGCCGCAGATCCTTATCGATGTGGATCATTCCATGCGAGTAATGCAGGAGGAGTCGTTTGGCCCGGTGGTGGGCATCATGAAAGTCAAAGACGATGCCGAGGCGGTGGCGCTGATGAACGACAGCGAATTCGGCCTGACTGCGTCACTGTGGACGAAAGACATTGAACGCGCTGAGCGGGTGGCCGGTCAGATTGAGACCGGCACGGTGTTTATGAACCGTTGTGACTATCTGGACCCGGCGCTTTGCTGGACCGGCTGCAAGAATACCGGCCGCGGCGGGGGGCTTTCGATCATTGGCTACCATAACCTGACGCGTCCCAAGTCGTACTACCTGAAAAAGCCGACGAACTGAACGCCGGATCAACCGACAACCCGATTCTCAGACGAGGGGCTGACAATGACACTCTCCGCAAACTGGTCCTATCCCACGGACATTCGTTTTGGCGCCGGTCGCATTGCCGAACTCGGCGAGTGCTGTGCGGAGGCAGGCATAACCCGGCCATTATTGGTGACCGACCGGGGGCTGGCAAACCTGCCCATCACTCAACAGACGCTCGATTTAATGGAGCAAGTCGGCCTCGGGCGGGCCATGTTTTCGGACGTTGACCCCAACCCCACGGAAATCAACATGGAAGCGGGCCGGAAGGTCTTCCTTGATGGCGGCCATGATGGTGTGATTGCTTTTGGTGGCGGGTCCGGCCTGGACCTTGGAAAACTGCTGGCTTTCATGGCGGGCCAGACCCGGCCAGTGTGGGACTTCGAGGATATCGGTGACTGGTGGAAGCGCGCGGACGCCGACGTGATTGCGCCCATCATCGCCGTACCGACGACCGCCGGCACAGGCTCGGAGGTGGGGCGAGCGAGTGTGATCGTTAACAGCCAGACCCACGTCAAAAAGATCATCTTTCACCCCCGGATACTGCCGTCGATTGTTATCTCCGACCCGGAACTGACGGTCGGTATGCCGCCGTTCATTACCGCGGGAACCGGCATGGATGCCTTTATTCACTGTTTTGAAGCGTTCTGTTCGCCCAACTTCCACCCCATGAGCCAGGGCATTGCGCTGGAGGGCATGCGGCTGGTGAAGGAAAATCTTCCCCGGGTGTACGCGGATGCCGCTGATATCGAGGCGCGCGGGCAGATGCTGGTCGCTGCCGCCATGGGCGCTGTGGCGTTCCAGAAAGGCCTGGGAGCGACCCACGCGGTTTCTCATACGGTTGGGGCGATCTACAACACCCACCATGGTATGACCAACGCCGTGGTACTGCCATCGGTCATCACCATGAACCGGCCTGCGATCGAAAACCGGGTCGGCGATATTACCCGCTACCTGGGCATTGCCAATGGCTTTGACGGGTTTACCCAGTTCATCATGACGTTACGGGAGTCGCTGGCCGTGCCCGAACGTTTGAGGGACATGGGTGTGGGGACGGATCGCATTGAGGAAATGACTAAAATGGCGCTTGAAGACCCCAGCGCCGGTGGTAATCCGGTGAAGATGACAGCGGAAAACACGCGAGCTTTGTTTGAAGCCTGCATCTGATTGATCTATTGTCGGTTTTGGCCAAATGTCACGCCAAAACCCGAGCCAAAAGGAACGCAAATGGCAGACAATCAGGACACTCACAGCAAACTCATCGGCTACCTGCTCTGGATCTTCGGGTTCCTGGGCTCGCACCGCTTCTACTACGGCAAGCCTATCACCGGCACCATCTGGTTCTTCACACTGGGGTTGCTGTTCATCGGCTGGATTATCGACTTGTTCCTGATCCCGGCCATGGACCGGGAGGCGGATCACCGATTCCGTGAGGGCGAGGTCAGTTTCAACATCGGTTGGATTCTACTGACCTTCCTTGGTGTGTTTGGTATCCACCGGATGTACATGGGCAAGTGGATCACCGGAATCATTTACTTGCTGACGGGCGGTCTGTTCCTGGTGGGTGTGCTTTATGATTTCTGGACACTGAACAGCCAGATCTCGGAACGCAATCAGGAAGTGAAGTTCGGCTAGGCGTTACAGCCCAGCGGCCTGCTCCAGCTCGGTCAGGCCCTCTTCAAGATAATCCAGCATGCGCTGCAGGCTGGGCAGGGTGCGACGGCAGCCAATCAGCCCGAATTCCACCTGATCGCAGTAGCTGGTCAGGGTCATATTCAGAGCGATCCGATCCATGGCAATGGATACCGGATACATCCCCTCAAGCTTGGCGCCGTTCCAGTAACTGGGTTCTTTGGGCCCCGGTACGTTGGAAATCACCACATTGAAGGTCTGCCACTTCGGCGCCAGCCCCGTTAGCAGGTTGAAGCTCGCCGGGGCCAGCAGCAGCGCCGTGTAATTCAGGATTTCCTCTGGGGACATGGCCGCGTAGCGCTGTTTGGAGGCTTTCACGTCTTCGTGGATATAGCGCAGCCGCTCAGCCGCGTCGTTCAGGTGGGTGCCCAGGGAGGCGAGGATAATACCCACCTGGTTGCCACCGGAGCTGTCATCCGTGCGCAGGGAAACCGGTACCATGGCGACCAGCGGTTTTGTTGGCAACGCGTCCTGATTCATCAGGTAGGTCCGCAGGGCCGTGGCACACATGGTCATGACCACGTCGTTGACCGTTGTGCCGAACGCGGTGCACACGGCGCGGATGCGCTTCAGGCAATAGGACTGGGCGGCAAAGCGGCGTGAACCGGTGATCTTGCCGTTAAGCACGCAGCGGGGTGCGTGAAAGATAGAATCGTAGGCAGGGTCCTTGCGGGCCCGGTTTACCGTGGTCAACAACGCCTTGGTGACGGCTGGAACCGTGCCCAGCTGTTTACCGGATTCCCCGAGCAGATGTGCCACATTGCGCCACATGGATGGGCCATCGGAATCGCCATGGTTGCGGCTGCGTTTTGGCAGCGACCAGATAGGCGGCATGTCACGCTGCTCAGAGTCCTGCGAGAGCATACGCTGAAACAGTCGCATGGCGGACACGCCGTCCACCAACGAATGGTGCACCTTGGTGTAAACGGCAAACTGCCGCTCCTGAAAGCCTTCAATGAGGTGGAATTCCCACATCGGCCGCTCCCGGTCCATCAGGTGGCTGTGCTCGGCAGAGACAAACGACAACAGCTCACGAATCCGACCCGGGGTGGGCAGGGCCTCGAAGCGGAAATGGTGCTCCAAGTCCAGTTGTTCGTCTTCCACCCAGACTGGCTGGCCAAACTTATGGCTCAGGCGCCGGTCGAAAGGGGGTGTGACAATGGTCTGTTCCCGTAACCGTTCAGCAAGTTGTGCGACATAGTCGTCGGGCGCATCCTCTGGGAACGAAAACAGCTGCAGGCCACCAACATGCATGGGCTGCTGGCGCTTTTCCAGCCACAGGAACACCTGATCTACCGGGCTTAGTGCTTTCACGGTATAAACGTCGCCTTATTATGATTCTTGTCTGGCCGTCAGTGTTGCAGTATTTATGGCTGGGTGGAAGCGGCTTTTCGTACCTGTTTCGAGGCCTGCCAGGAGGCGATTCCCAGGTTATGCTACGGCTGACTCTCTACTGGTTGCCGGGATTTCGACCCGAACGCTATTGCCGTCCAGAAGGACCGGGTAGGTTCGAACGGCGACTTCGTCGTCTTCCAGGCATTGACCGGTCTGCAGGTTGAAGTGTTGCTTGTACAACGGAGACGCCACCACCGGCTGCCCTTTCAGGTCCCCGGTAATGCCCCGCGCCAGCACGTTCTTACCGGTAAACGGATCGGTATGGCTGATCGCAAACAACGCCGGCAACCGATGCGGCAGATAAAACACAGCCACCGGCCCATCTTCGGTCCAGACCGCAACGCCGGACTCCGGCACAAGATCATCAACGGTACAAACAACGTCCCAGGAAGTGCGTGCTTTCATAACATTCTCCAATTTCATGTCGTTTACAGCGCGCCCAATCACAATTCAATAGTTCTGAGTAAAAGTGATGCGTCGCCCTGTTTGCTTTTTAAAAGCGTTAACTCGTGCCTGGATGAGCGTGGGGGTCGATATTTTTTCCCGCCAGGAAAAAGGTGTCCGAGCGCAGCGAGTTCTTTTTACCAAGGGAAAAAATATCGACCCCCGCGCTCCACCCCAAGCCACCAGTCCTAAGCAGGCTCCCCCTCAAGCAAAGGCCGACGCTGATCCCGCTCAGTAGTCCACTCCTGCACCGGATCCTTCTTCTCAGGCGCATTCACAAACTCCCGGAACCGCTTCCGCTTCTCAGGATCCTCAACTGCCGTCTTCCACTCGCACTGATAGGTATCCACCAGATCCGCCATGTGCTGCTCCAGCTCCTCACCAACGCCAAGGCTATCCTCCAGAACCACCTGCTTCAGGTAATCCAGGCCACCTTCCAGATTCTCCATCCATACACTGGTGCGCTGCAGACGGTCCGCCGTGCGAACGTAGAACATCAGAACGCGGTCAATGGTACTGATCAGCTCCTCATCACTCAGATCCGTGGCAAACAAATCCGCGTGGCGCGGACGCATGCCGCCGTTGCCACATACGTAGAGATTCCAGCCGTTTTCCGTGGCGATCACGCCGATGTCCTTGCTCTGGGCTTCGGCACACTCTCGGGTGCAGCCAGACACAGCCATCTTGATTTTGTGGGGCGAGCGCAGGCCCTTGTAGCGATTTTCCAGAAAGATCGCCATGCCCACACTGTCCTGCACCCCATAGCGGCACCAGGTACTGCCCACGCAGGATTTAACGGTACGCAGGGATTTGCCGTAGGCATGGCCGGTTTCGAAGCCGGCGGCGATCAACTTCTCCCAGATTTCCGGCAACTCGCTCAAAGTGGCGCCGAACAGATCCACCCGCTGGCCACCAGTGATCTTGGTGTAAAGGTTGTATTCCTTGGCTACCTCGCCCAGCACGATCAGCTTGTCTGGAGTGATTTCGCCACCCGGCACCCGTGGCACGATGGAATACGTGCCGTTCTTCTGCATGTTGGCCATAAAGGTGTCATTGGTGTCCTGCAGCGGTACATGGTCCGTTGCCAGGATGTGTTCGTTCCAGCAGGTGGCGAGGATGGAGCCCACTGTCGGTTTGCAGATGTCGCAGCCGTGGCCCTTGCCATGCTCCCGGATCAGCGTCCGGAAGGTGCGGATGCCATTGACCTTGACGATGTTGAACAGGTCCTGGCGGCTGTACGGGAAGTGCTCGCAGATATCCTTGCTGACCTCCACGCCACGTTTTTCCAGCTCGCTGTCCACCACGTTCTTCAGCAGTGCCGCGCAACCGCCACAGCCGGTGCTGGCTTTGGTTTCTGCTTTCACACCGGCCAGGTCGCTGCAACCGGCATCAATCACGCCACAGATATCGCCCTTGGACACGTTGTGGCAAGAACAGATCGAGGCGGTTTCGGGCAAGGCGTCCGGGCCGAGGGCGGGAGCACCGCCCTGGTTTTCCGGCAGAATCAGGGTCTCCGGGTTCTCCGGCAGCTCAATGCCGTTCAAGGCGTATTGCAGCAGAGTGTCGTAGTGACTGTTGTCGCCCACCAGGATCGCGCCCAGCAGGGCCTTGCCGTCTTCGCTGATCACCATGCGACGGTAGTGGCCGGCCTGCTCATCGTTAAAGCGGATGTTGCGGGCGCCCGGAGTCTGGGCGTGGGCATCGCCGATGGAGCCCACGTCCACCCCCAGAAGCTTGAGTTTGGTGCTCATGTCGGCGCCGGTAAAGGCCGCTTCACGGTCACCATTCAGCACCGACGCCAGGGTGCGGGCCATGGTGTAGCCTGGCGCCACCAGGCCGAAAATCTTCTCACTCCACAGGGCACACTCGCCGATGGAATGGATGTGCGGGTCCGAGGTGGTGCACTGGTCATTGATAACAATACCACCGCGCTCACCGATGGCCAGTTCGCTGGCGCGTGCCAAGGCATCCTGCGGGCGGATGCCCGCGGAGAACACGATCAGGTCGGTTTCCAAATGGGTGTCGTCACTGAAATTCATCCGCAGGCGGGCTTCTTCGCCCTCGACGATGTCAGTGGTCGCCTTTTCGGTGTGCACCTGAACGCCCAATTCCTCAATTTTGCGT
The DNA here is from genome assembly GCF_055524115.1 of Marinobacter sp. V34. NCBI lineage: Bacteria > Pseudomonadati > Pseudomonadota > Gammaproteobacteria > Pseudomonadales > Marinobacteraceae > Marinobacter > Marinobacter sp. V34. Next base: position 470,384 of record NZ_JBUPZY010000002.1, read on the forward strand.
TTGAGCAGGGCACCGCCGTCGCTGTCGAGCTGCACCGGCATTAGCCGGGGTGCAAACTCCACCACGTGGGCGTCCAGTCCCAGGCTCTTGAGTGCATTCGCTGCTTCCAGACCCAGCAGGCCACCGCCCACCACAACGCCGGTTTTAACACCGTCGGCGCTGGCACGGATGCTGTCCAGGTCTTCCAGGGTGCGATACACCAGGCAATGGGGGTGCTCGTTGCCCTTGATCGGCGGCACGAACGGATAGGAACCGGTGGCCAACACCAGTTCGTCGTAGGCGTAATCGCCCATCGGTGTGGTAATGGTTTGATTGGCGCGGTCGATGCCGGTTACCTGTTCGCCCAGGCGCAGGTCGATGTGGTTCTCGGCGTACCAGTCGGCGGTGCCCATGGCCAGGTCGGCATGGGTGGAACCACCAAAGTACTCGGACAGGTGAACCCGGTCATATGCCAGCAGTGTCTCTTCACCAAACACCTTGATGTCGAAGTCTGCTGCTGCCGGTGTTTCTATCAGCTGTTCCAGGAAATGATGGCCGACCATGCCGTTGCCAATCACGATCAGGGATTTCTTGCTCATGGTAATTCCTCTCTCTGTTCCCGGCCGCTTTAAGCGGCTTCGCAGTAGTGCTTGCCAAAGGCCAGATGGGCCCGGTAAGGGCTAATGTCATCGGCTTGCTGAATGCGTTCGCTGTACCAGGGGCCGTCGCTGGTTTCGCCGAAGAGCACGGCGCCCGTGAGTTTTTGGTTACGGATCAGCAGGCGGCAGTAGCGATTGGTGTCGTAGTCCTGCCAGACCACGGACTCGGTGTCGGGGTCTGCTTCGGTCTGGCCACAGGAAAATATCGGAATGCCGCTGATCTTCAGGCGTGTCGGGATCGTGGACGACTCAAAGGCTGCGTGGCTGTCGGAGTGACACAGCACTTGCGCCAGTACATCGGCCTGCTGGTAGCCCGGCTCCACCAGCCCGAAGGTCTGGTTTTCCACCTGGCAGCATTCCCCCAGAGCATAGATGTGTGAGTCGCTGGTTTGCAGTTTTGGGTTCACGCGGATGGCGCGATCGCAATTCAGACCGGCCTCCCGTGCCAGTTCGGTGTTTGGCGTAATACCGGCGGCAATCACCACCAGGTCGGTGCTGATCAGGGTTTCATCGTCCAGTTGTACGGCCCTCACCAGATTGCGACCGAGAAGGGCCAAGGGGGACGTTTGAGTGCGAATGGTCAGGCCGCGTTCGGTCAGGGCCTGTTTCAACAGTGCGCCGCCGGTTTCGTCCAGTTGTCGGTTCAGCAGATGGCTGCCGCGGTGCAGAACAGTGACCGCCATACCCCGGCTGCGCAGCCCTTCAGCCGCCTCCAGACCCAGAAAGCCACCACCGATGACCACCGCGCGGCGATGGCGCTGGCTGGTTTGGATGAGCTGGCGAGTGTCTTTCAGGTCTCGGAATCCCATGACACCTTCGAGGCCCTCGCCCTCCAGCCCAAGACTGGCGGAGCGGGAGCCCGTGGCCAGAACCAGTTTGGAGTAGCACTGAGTTTGCCCGCTGGCCGTGGTGACCGTGCGGTCTTCCCGGTTAATGGCGGTAACGGGGTCTCCCTGATGCACGGTGATGTTGTTGTGCTGGTACCAGTCTGATTGCTGCAGTTGCAGACTGTCTTCGTTGGCATCGCCGGCCAGGAGTGACGAAAGCTGGATGCGATTGTAGGCAGGAGTCGTCTCACCATTGAACACCACAATGCGCTCAAAAGGTCGGTGCGGTTGAGCAACCAGTTTTTCGAGCAGACGCTGGGCCACCATACCGTGCCCGCAGATAACGAGAGTCTGTTCTGCCTGTGCGCTCATGATCGTGATGCCCTTCTTGTGCCCGAAACAAAAAAAGCCGGAGCATCTGATCCCCGAAGGAACTCGATGGTCCGGCGCCAATGCCAACAACAATGATCTGATGGTCCGGCCGATCCATAGCCGGGACATTCTTCCCTGTATCTACAGTAGCGAACGCCGTGCCAACATGATTAGTCCTTTATTTACATGGAGTTATAATGTGAGATGTTCAGTGTGGCCCGACAGCAGTGCGCTCCTGCGGGGCGGCGTGCACCGGATCGGTGCTTGAGACCGGTGCTGAGCGCCCGTCTCTGATACGTCAAAATCAGGCTATACGGCGAACCGGACTTTCCCGGTCGTCGCTGCCGGCGTTCGGTGTGTCGTCACCCTCAGTCAGTTCGCGTGACGACCCTTCAGATTCTGAAGGCGTTTCAGCCGCTGTTTCTTTCTGTGCCTCGTCGTCTTTGCCGGGAAAACGCTGCTTTTCGTAAAGGAAGGACAGCACTGCCTGGCGATAGCGCACATATTCTGGATGATCGGCCAGGGTGACCCGGTTTCGTGGTCGCTCCAGCTCAATGTGCAACTCTTCCCCGATGGTGGCGGCCGGCCCGTTGGTCATCATCACAATCCGGTCCGACAGCAGCACCGCCTCATCCACATCATGGGTAATCATGATCACGGTGCTGTTCAGGTCCTGCTGAATGTTCATCAGCGAATCCTGCAGGTGGGCCCGGGTCAGCGCATCCAGTGCGCCGAATGGCTCGTCCATTAACAGCACGCTGGGCTTCATCGCCAGTGCCCGGGCAATCCCGACCCGCTGGGCCATGCCCCCAGAGATCTCTCCGGGGCGTTTATCCAGAGCGTGGTCCATGTTGACCAGCTTGAGGTTGTGAAGAATCCATTCCTTCCGCTCGGTTTTACTCATGGATTTTCGGAACACTTGCTGTACGGCCAATTCAACGTTCTCGTACACGGTCAGCCAGGGCATCAGTGAGTGATTTTGGAACACCACCGCACGTTCCGGCCCCGGTGTGTTCACCTCATGCCCATCCAGTACGCAACCTCCTCGCGTAGCCTGTAAAAGCCCGGCGACAATATTGAGCACGGTCGATTTACCGCAGCCGGAATGCCCGATCAGTGATACGAATTCACCTTTGCGGATCTTCAAGTCTACGTTTTCCAAGGCCACAAACGGTCCATCCTTGGTATCAAAGGCCATCTGCACATTGGTCAATTCAAGATGCGACTTACTCATAACAATCTCCTCAAAACTTGCGGAGCGCCGGTCGGTATTGGCCTCCCGGGACCGTCAAAAACATGGATGTTTTTGTCGAGCGTACAGGGACGTATTCACCGCGTGTCCCGGGAGGCCAATACCGCCCGGTGCGGCCTTCACCAAAGTCAGAGGCTACTCGTTCCAGGCAACCCGCTTCTGAATCAACAACATGATTCGGTCCAGCAAAAAGCCAATAAAACCGATGGCCAGTACCGCCACCATTATTCGGCTCAGGGATTCGCTGCTGCCGTTCTGGAATTCGTCCCAGACAAATTTTCCGAGGCCGGGGCTCTGGGCCAGCATTTCGGCCGCTATGAGAACCATCCAGGCGATGCCCAGGGACACTCTCAGGCCGGTGAAGATCATCGGAACAGATGACGGCAACACGACCTTGCGAACGTGAGTCCAGAACGACAGTTGCAGCACTTTAGACACGTTCAACAGATCAGGATTGACTGCTGAAACCCCAACGCTCGTGTTAATCAGCGTCGGCCACAGGCTGCACAAAGTGACCGTGATCATCGATGTCAGGAATGACTTCTCGAACATCGGGTCATCACTGACGTACGTAGCTGACACCACCATGGTGACCAGCGGCAGCCACGCCAGTGGGGAGACCGGCTTGAAGATCTGGATCAACGGATTGATGGCCGCCGAGAAGTGACGGTTGAGGCCTATGATGATGCCTAAAGGCACGGCAATGAGGGTGGCCAGCACAAAGCCGGCCAGCACGGTGCCGAGGCTGGTGAAGATCTGGTCGATGAACGTGGGTGCGCCGGGATAGTCGCGGATCTTCACCTCCGCGTCCGGGTTCTCCGCCAGGATGCGTTCGTTGCGTTCCTCCTGCATGGTCACGAACTGCGCCGCCCGGTCCCGCTGGTTGCTGTGCTCCTGCCAGAGCTGACCGGACTGTTCCAGCACATCGGCCGGGCCCGGAAAGGCGCCCAGGGATGTTTGCACCTGGGGCGCGGCCAGATGCCAGAAACCCAGGAACAGCGCGATACCAATGGCTGGTAGAAGCAACTGGCGGAAGGTTTCGGCCAGGTTCTGGCCGGACAGCTTTTCCGTCAACGCACGGAGCCAGCGTTGGCCTGATGATAACGAGTCGGTCTGGCTGAGCGTGGTCATGTGATGTCTCCTGACACTCAAGTCTTAAGGGGTTTGCGAGCCTTTCAGGCCAATCTCAAAGCTGTCGATGTAGGCGTTCGGTGTCCTCGGAGTGAAGGCCACGCCGTCGATCAGCTCGCCCTGGTGAGGGCGAACAAAATTCTCCGCACCCAGGTCCGGGAAATCCTCTGCCTTCAGCGTGCCGTCCTCAATCAGAGTCCGGGCCGCTTCCTTGTAGATGTCGGCGCGGTAGACCTTGGCCGCGGTTTCCATATACCAGTCGTCGGATTTCGGTTCGGGGATCTGTCCCCAGCGACGCATCTGACTCAGATACCAGATGGCATCGGAGGGATACGGATAGGTGGCGTAGTAGCGAAAGAACACGTTGAAGTCTGGCACTTTGCGCACGTCGCCTTTCTCGTATTCGAACGTACCGGTCATGGAATTGGCGATGACTTCCTCGTCGGCGCCCACATAGCTTGAGCGGGACAGGATCTTCACCGCCTCTTCACGATTGGCGTTGTCATTTTCATCCAGCCAGTGGGCGGCACGGATCAGTGCACGAAGCAGCCGGAGATGGGTGTTGGGGTACTGCTTGGCCCAGGCTTCGGTCACGCCAAACACTTTCTCGGGGTTGTTGGGCCAGATTTCGTAATCGGTGATGACCGGCACGCCGATGCCTTTGAATACTGCTTGCTGGTTCCAGGGCTCACCCACGCAATAGCCCTGAATGGTGCCCGCTTCCATGGTGGCGGGCATTTGCGGTGGTGGCGTGACCGACAGGTGAACGTCTGCGTCTATGTTGCCGCTGGTATCACCGCGATGGGGAGCGTAGAAGCCGGGATTCAGTCCGCCGGCCGCCAGCCAGTAACGAAGCTCGTAGTTGTGGGTGGACACCGGGAAAACCATGCCCATGCGAAAACGCTCGCCCTTGTCACGGTACTGGTCGATGACCGGTTTCAGGGTAGCGGCACTGATGGGATGAGCGGGATGGCCGTCACTGCCGTCTTCAATGTGTGGGTGCATTTGCTCCCAGACGTCGTTCGACACAGTGATGCCGTTGCCGTTCAGGTCCATGCTGAACGCGGTGATGATGTCTGCCTGGGTGCCGTAACCGATGGTCGCGCCAAGTGGCTGGCCTGCCAGCATGTGGGCGCCATCAAGGGTGCCGGTCACCACGCCGTCAAGCAGAACTTTCCAGTTGGCCTGGGCTTCCAGTTCTACGAACAGGCCTTCATCCAGGAAAAACCCCTGTTCCCAAGCAATGGCCAGTGGCGCCATGTCCGTCAGTTTGATGAAGCCGAGCTTCAGGTCCGGCTTTTCGGCCGGGCCGATGTCGGCGTGTGCAGAGCACGCCGCTGTTAAGATCAGGAATGTCGCTGCGAGTGTTTTCAGGTGCATGGTGCTCTCCCGGAGTATTATCCAGACAAAAAAAAGCCTGCCCCCCGTTTCCGGGACGCAGGCGTCAATGCCTGGTGTTCTGTCAGTTTTCATCACCGCCGTTTATCGGAGCAGTGGATGCAAGATCGTCTGTATTTACAAAGCAGCCCGCGTGCCATGTTTTTAAGATGTTGATTTGTATATTAAAATATGGATTTTTTCGAAATTGGGCGTTATTGGAGGCGGGTTTTCGTGGCTGTTTTAGTGCGTGACGCTTCGTTATTGGGCGCGGCGTTATCGGCCAGCCAGTCGTGAAGGTGTTCTCCCAACAAGCGGTCGCTGGCAACGTCCACCGGGCCGTAACGGCCGGACAGGGTAAAGGGCAGTTGATGTCGGCCCTCGGTCTTGCTGTCTATAACCGGTGAGTCAATGCCCATGGACGCCGCCGCGTCGCGGAACAAATCCGGCCTGACTACCTGCCGAACCATGGCGCCGTTCACCGGGCCGAGTTGGCCCCGAAGCGTCAGGCGGGTTGCCAACCAGTGGGCCTGTGACAGCCAGGGAAAGTTGGCGGAATGGTGAAAAAAGTGTTGATGCAGTCGTGGATGAAAAAGGCTGTACGGGTGATTATCCAGTACATTGATCTGCTGCCCAAGGTATTCGGGCTTTGCCAGGATATCCCGCAACAGGCGATGGTTATGGGCGTTGTCCAGCCACTGGCAGGCTGCAAGCAGTGCCCGAAGTAGGTGCCTGTGCATAACATCGTGCTGCTCCGTCCAGTCGGCGCGCATACCCAGTACTTTTTCCGGGGCGTTCTGCCAGATCTGGTGACCGGAGTGAAGAATGTGCCCCAGTGCTTCATATTCCAGAAGGCTGTTCCAGGGCTCACCGACACAGCAGCCCTCAATGGCGTTTGAGCGGAATGCGTCCACCATTTGAATAGGAGAAACCGGGATGATTTGTACATGCTGTTCTGCGTCTGGCCCGGCAGAGGTCAACCAGTCCCGGAGCTGAAGGTCATGGCTTGACCAGGGCGCCACTGAGGCTAACCGTATTGGCTCGCCCCTGCCCTTGGCCAGTCGTATCAGCGCGCGTGCGGTGGCTATCGGGTTCTCCAGATCCGTAGCTGAACGGATCAATTCGTGATGCAGCCGCGCGCTGAGGGTGATTCCGTTGCCATTGCGGCTTAGCACCATGCCCACCACAACGGGCACTTTGGGACGGTCGCTTGCCAGGGACATACTCAGCGGCATCGGCGCCAGCATGTGGCCGCCGTCCAGCAGGCCGAAGCTGACCTTATCGCGCAATGAAGCCCAGGAGCCTTCGCGCACCAGTTCCACATCCAGCCCTTCGGCGTCAAACAGCCCCAGCTCACGCGCAACGATCAGTGGCGCGCTATCCAGCAGGGGTACAAAGCCGAGACGGACCTTGAATCCGGGATGTTTGTGAAGCGGGGTTGGGCGAACCATGGGTGCTCCCTAACAGTGTTGATCAGGATGCTTTCTTGATGGAGCCCACTGAGCCCTGGCTACATCTTTCCAACAGTGTAATGACACGCCCCGCCATAACCGCCAGGCGTTCACTGTGCTCCATGGCGGAGCTGCGCAGCATGCGATAGGCCGTTTCCTCATCGCAGTTTTCATGCCGCATGATCAGCCCTTTGGCTTTCTCAATCACCTTCCGGTCTTCCAGTGCCGAACGGGTTTCTTCCAGCTCGGTTCTCAGCGCCTGAAAGGATTCGAACTGCGCTACGGCTGAGTCGATGATCAAGCGAACCCGTTCCGGTTGAATGCCGTCGACAACGTAAGCACTGACGCCAGCCTTCACTGCGGCATGGATGGTGGCGCGGTCACCGGGCTGGTCGGCGAAGAATACGATGGGCCGGGGGGCATGAGTGTTGAGGGTGCTCATGTTTTCCAGGGTATCCCGGTCAGGCGAGTCCATATCAATAATCACCATGTCCGGCTGGTCGCGGGCAACCGCTGCGGTCAGACCGGTGGCATCCGGGCGCTGGCGAATCACTTCATGGCCCTCGTGGCTGAGCGCCTGGCAGACCTGGCTCGCCCTTTCGGGGTCCTTGTCGATCAGAAGGATACGAAGGGGTTCTGGCGAATTCATGATGGTTTCCTCAATGTACAGGCATTGGATGCCTTTCACTTAACGCTGTCAGAAAAAACGGTTCCATCAGCGGTATTGCAATAAATTTGCCAGGGTTACTTGAAGTGGCCTGAGTACGGTGATGTAGCCGTTTCCTGGTTCTGGAGTCGGATTATTTGTTCGCCAAATATGCGCCCTGATTGGGCATATTTGGGTGCCTTGCACCGTTATGACCCGGAATAGAGCGTCTTGAGCCGTTACAGAATCTGCAAAAACGCCAGATGGCTCGTTTTTTCAGGGAATGGCCCTGGATTTGCACATATCATGACGAACGTTTGCAGCGACAGCTGGAACGTAAATCCTAAACAGCCATGTCCGGGCCTTTTGATTCCGGACATGAACGCTGGCGATGAAGCCCGCATGCCCGACAACCATTTTGTGGAGAACGGGGCACGGCGGGCTTTTTTGTGCGTGTAACACTCAGGAGACACTGTGGACGTATTCAAACCTGGCGAGGCTCCGGTGCAGACCACCTGCCCCTACTGTGGGGTTGGTTGTGGTGTATTGGCCTATTCCGATACTGGTACACCGGTGGCTGGGGACAAAGGCCATCCTGCGAACAAGGGACGCCTTTGCGTCAAGGGTTCCAGCCTTCACGAAACCACCGGCCAGGAAGACGGACGGTTGCTGTTCCCGGTTGTCAGGGGGCGCCGCAGTGAATGGGCGCAGGCGCTGGATGAGGTGGCTCATGCGATACAGGACAGCGTCAAGACTCATGGGCCCCAGTCGGTGGCCTTTTATCTGTCCGGCCAGTTGCTGACTGAGGACTACTATGTCGCCAACAAGCTGGCCAAGGGCTTCATTCGCACACCTCATGTGGATACCAACTCCCGGCTTTGTATGTCGTCGGCCGTGGCTGCTCACAAACGGGCCTTTGGGGCTGATGTGGTTCCCGGATGCTACGAAGATCTGGAATTGGCGGACTTGCTGGTGCTGGCTGGCAGTAACGCTGCCTGGGCGCACCCGGTGCTCTATCAGCGCATGAAAGCCAGTGCACGCGATGGGCGCCGGGTGGTCGTTATTGATCCGCGCCGCACCGCCACCAGTGAGTTGGCGGACCTTCACCTGACGTTACGGCCGGGCACCGATACGGTGTTGTTCAATGGTTTATTGTGCTGGCTTACAGAGCACGGTGGGCTGGACCAGGCCTACATTGATGACCACTGCCAGGGGTTTGATGATGCTTTGGCAAGCGCACGAGCAGCAGCCCCAAGCGTCGAATCGGTGGCACAACAGTGTGATCTTGCACCCAAGGACGTCGAAACCTTTTATACCTGGTTTGCACAGACGCCGCGAACGGTCACCGGCTTTTCCCAGGGGATAAACCAGTCGATTGCCGGCACCGACAAAGGCAATGCCATTATTAATAGCCATCTGGCGACAGGCCGGATTGGTAAGCCCGGTGCAGGGCCCTTCTCCCTGACCGGCCAGCCCAATGCCATGGGTGGACGGGAAGTCGGCGGGCTTGCCAACACGCTCGCCGCTCATATGGATTACGACAGCCCCGGCGCTCGATCACGGGTGGCGAATTTCTGGGGAACCGGTGCGGTGGCCGATGGCCCGGGGTTCAAGGCGGTGGACCTGTTTGAGGCGGTTCATCGTGGCGATATCCGGGTGATCTGGATTATGGGGACCAACCCGGCGGTCAGCCTGCCGGATTCGGCTCGGGTCCGGAACGCATTGGCACGTTGCCCCACTGTCATCGTTTCGGACTGCGTAGCCCACACCGACACCACGGACCTTGCCGACATTCTGCTCCCTGCTGCCGGATGGGGTGAAAAAGATGGCACGGTCACCAATTCGGAACGGCGAATCTCGCGGCAGCGTCGCTTCCTGCCCCTGCCGGCTGCGGTAAAGCCGGACTGGTGGATCTTGAGTTCCGTGGCCCAAAAAATGGGGTTTGGCGAGGCCTTTGACTACGACCAGCCGGCGGACATCTTTCGCGAGCATGCTTGCCTTTCGGCCCATGAAAACAACGGCGAGCGCCTATTCAATCTCGCTGGGCTGGCCAACCTGTCGGATTCCGGCTACGACACCTTGAAACCCGTGCAATGGCCGGTTTTGAACAGCGCTGCGTCTGGCGCAATCGACTCGGCACGACTGTTTACTGACGGCCGTTTTGTCACCGACAACCAGCGTGCCCGGTTTGTCGCCATCAACACCCAATGGCCGGCGCAGCAAACCAACGCAGACTACCCCATGGTGGTCAACACCGGCCGCATTAGGGATCAGTGGCACACCATGACCCGGACCGCCAATACGCCACGGTTACTGACTCACCGCTCGGAGCCCTATGTGGACGTGCATCCCGACGACATTGTCGCGCACCAGCTTACCGAGGGGCACCTGGCCAGGTTGAGCCTTCATGACGGCAGTTACGTGGGGCGAGTCCGAAAAAGCGCCGAACAGCGGCGTGGTGAGGTGTTCATACCCATCCACTGGAACCGCCAGTTTGCCTCCAGTGGGGTGGCCACCCTGCTGACGGAATCCATGACCGATCCAGTGTCGGGCCAGCCGGAAGCCAAACACGGGCGGGCGGCCCTAGCGCCATTTCGCGCCCATTGGCACGGACGATTACTGGTCAGGCGCAACCGGCCCCGGCGCTGGCGGGCCGACTACTGGTGCCAGGTGCCATTGCATAACTGCGACAGCTGGTGGCTCGCCGGTCGGCAACCTGTTGAATGGCCGGCAGCCATGACCGAGTGGCTGGGCGGAAAGGCGCATCTGGTTATGGCCGACGCTTCCCAGGGCAGGTTCCGCGCGGCCCGGGTGGTGAATGGCCAACTGGAGGCTGTGCTGATGGTCGATAGCAACCCGGTATTGATACCGGACGCCAGTTGGCTGGATAGCTGTTTCGCGGAAGCAGAACTTTGTGAGTCCAGCCGCAGGGCGCTGTTGGCTGCACGGGATGTAGACGTGGATGATCCGGGCGCGATGATCTGCAGCTGCTTTCAGGTGGGGGAAAACCAGATAGCCGGTGCCATCGCCGAAGGGGCGGAGTCCGTAGAAGCCCTGGGTGATAGCCTGAAATGCGGCACCAATTGCGGCTCCTGTATTCCGGAGTTGCGCGATTTGCTTGCGGTATCAGTCCGCGAGAGCGCGTAGCAGAACCAGGGGGACCCGGTATCGCAAGCCGCGGCAGCGCCCGGTTCCCTCGACGGTACAGGTTTTCCGGTTCACCCGGATGATCCGACCTTCCAGCTCTCGTTTGCCGGCACCAAATCCCACGGCATCACCCACTGTCCAGTTGGCAATGAGCTGACGGGAGTCCGACTCCGGAATAGGTTCGTCAGGGGCCGCAAGCCCCGCCTCCTCGGCCTGAACGGCAAGATGATGCCTGGCCGCCTCAGCGCCACCACTGGTGTGGAGTTCGTCCAGAATCCGGTAAAAGTGCTGATTATGGACGGAGCCGCGATAGCGCTGGCCCGACACGTGTTGGAGCAGGTGCGCGAACTCGTGGCAACACGTGTGTGCCAGCAGGTTCAGGGTTGTGACCGTGCCTCCGAAATACTCTCGCTGTCGGATTTCCCGACCGGACAGCCAGCCGCCAACCGCGTCGGGCTCGTGCTTGGCCATGATCATACGTTTACCGTAGGTAATCTGGTGCTGTTTCAGACGTGGGTCAAAGCGATGGTAGGTGGCCTGTCCCGAGCCGACACGGCAAAGCAGGGTAGTGGCGGGGAGTTGACTGCGAACCCATTGTTGGGCGGGTGACCAGAGAACTTCTTCGGTTACTGCACACATCAGGTTGCCAAGTTGAATGGCACTGTTTGTTGGAATGGTCATTCTGGGTGAGCCTGGGTGAAAGTCTTCTACCGCGAATCGATTTGAACACGCCAAGGGTACCTTTCGGTTTGCCAGTTTGCTATGGCCCTGTAGCGCATTGTTGTTTAGAGCCTCCTCCACATTTTGTATAGTGCTTGCCTCCGGAGCGAACGCCCAGCCATGCAGAGTGATGAATCAGATAACGCCGACGAAGCCGCCGCTTGAACACTAAACGGTAATCAGACAAACTGTCACCAGATATCGATTAGTGGTGACAGTTTGTCTGATTCCGGCTCTGCCCGATCCTCCTGGGTACAACTGCAAACCCTGTTCCGCCAGCACGGCGGCCAGCTTCGCCTGAGTGAGGCCCTGGCCTGGGGCTTTAGTCGGTACCAGTTCTATCAGCTCAGGGACGAGGGGCTGATTGAGCCCGTCAGTCGTGGGCTTTATCGGCTGGCGGATCTGCCATCCATTGAAAACCCGGATCTGGTGGCCGCCGCTACCCGTTTCCCCAATGCCGTGCTTTGCCTGATTTCCGCGCTGGACTGGCACGGAATCACCACCCAGATTCCCCATCAGGTGCATCTGGCGGTGGAGCGGAATGCCCGTTTGCCCGTACTCGATTATCCGCCGGTGGCCGGGTACCGCTTCTCCGGACGGGCCTTCACTGCAGGCATTGAACAGGTGGATGTGGATGGCATCATCCTGAACGTCTACAGTCCGGAGAAAACCCTGGCGGACTGTTTCAAGTTCCGGAACCGCATCGGCATGGATGTGGTGCTGGAGGCGCTGGAGCTTTATCGGACCCGTAAAACCTTCCTTCCAGGCAAACTTATGGAATACGCCAGAATCTGTCGTGTTGCCAAGGTGATGTCACCCTATGTGGAAGCAAAGCTGTGAATGGAATCAACAAAGTGAAAGGAGATCACGATGGTTAAAAATACCGCCGCATCTGTTCGACAGAAACTGCTGAATAAATCCCGGGAAGAAAAACGCCCCTTCCAGGAGCTGTTGCAGTATTACGCCATGGAGCGGTTTCTGTATCGGCTCAGCCAATCGCCCTGTAGTGACTGTTTTACCCTCAAGGGTGCATTAATGCTCTGGGCGATGCAGGGGCCGAACAGCCGACCGACACGGGATATTGATATGTTGGGCCAGACCAGCAATGAACCGGAGTCGATTCTGGCCCAGGTGCGAGACATCATAGCGGCTGAGGTGACGGATGATGGCTTGCGTTTTGACGCGGATAGCCTGAAGGCTGAGGCTATCACTGAGGATGCGGACTACCAGGGATTGCGGGTGACATTTACCGGCATTCTCGACAAGGCAAAGATTCAGATGCAACTGGATATCGGCTTTGGTGATCCCATATCTCCGTTTCCATCCTGGCTGGAGTTCCCGGCCTTACTGGATTTTCCGGCTGCACGGATCAAGTGCTACACGCCGGAGTCGTCCATTGCTGAGAAATTTCAGGCGATGGTGAACCTTGGTGAGCTGAACAGCCGGATGAAGGACTTCTATGATATCTGGTTGCTCTCGCGCCAGCACGAATTCCGGTTGGAAAACCTCAAGGGTGCGGTTGAGGGCACCTTTCGGAAGCGTGGGACGGATATCCCTGAAGCAAGTCCCTTTCCTGCCGCTTTTGTAGACAGCAAGCAGCCTCAGTGGCAGGCTTTCCGTAAACGCCTTGGCCAAGACCATGTGCCAGAGGTGTTCTCGGAGGTTGTAAAGGCGGTGATTGAATTTCTCGGCCCTGTAATGGCAGGCACGCTCGCTAAGACACCGGAGGAAATCTGGCACCCACCCGGTCCATGGAGTCGGCAGGCCAATGGCTAGTTTTATTTCGGAAGACAACATTGAGTAAGCACTGCTGCAGCGCCTCCAGCACATTCACGGTTTCAACGTGCTGGATTGCTATACACGTCGTGGCTACTTGGGTAAAGGCATGGTGGTCACCCTGGATAAGTTCACCGCCGTGCGTATGTACGACAAGGTACAGCATCATTGGAAAGCTGAGCAGAGGCGCCTGCTGACACTAACCAGGGAGTCGGGCAACGAGGTGGAGAAGGCCCGCTTCAAGAACATCGGTATTTTCAATAAGGCGGCGGGTACGTTGCTAATTTGAGTATTCGTTTGCCCACCGCAGTGGGCTTTATGAACCTGTATGTGTTTCATATGCCGGACGAAACTGTGCTACTAATTTCGTCAAACTGGCCTTCGGGGAAACTGATAATCAGGATGGTGTCTGGGTGGTCGTCATGTATCAGATAGCCTGTCAGGTACTCACGAACCTTTGCCGAGAACCCTGTAAATCCCGAGGAGACGTTCAGTGCTTGGGTCTTTACAGTGTCAGATTCTGAGGCGGATCTCAGGGTTTTCAGAATATCGGGCGATGAGGCCACGTCGGCTGGTATTGGTTCGACCCGTAGGTATCCGATGGCTTTTCCATCACGAAACAGTGTTATGTCGTTTTTGTCGATACGAACGGCATCGAACAACTCCGACCGAATGGATACCGCATAATCCTTACTGGGTGAAAACGATACTGACTGTGTCGATGCGCAACCGGCGAGTACAAAGCCCAGAACGATTGATACGAAAAATTTCATATGCTCCCACATCCATTTCTTATCGTAGAGAGGTTTCCAGCGGACTCTTGAATTGTAACCCACGAGTTAGTTTGCAGGTAAGGCTGATTCTAACTGAGCCTCTAATGAACGGCTCGCCTGCTGCCCGGATAACGCGAAGGGCCCACTTTCGAATACCGTTGGCTGGAGTGAGAAGATCTTTCGGATTTGGAACGGAGTCGATCCACTTGCTGCATTCCTCAGTTTCAGTGATGAGATGCGCGGCAAGTTCTATGGTTTCTGACGTTATGCTTCCGGCATGAAAACGGTTCGCTATGCGTTCACCCTAGAAAGCGGTGACTATTGCCTGAATGGCCGCAATTTCTTCTTCGTTAAGGCTTACGTCGCTCACTACCAATCTCCTTTTGATAGTTGGGAATGTGAAGAGAGGGACCGAAGTCCCCCTCTCTGCTCACTATAGCGAGGCTTAGCCTTCGATCGGCGAACGCCAGTCGTCTGCACCGGAAGTACCGGCAACAGCGTGTTCCCAGGTCACTTTACGGTAGGACAGAGACGCGGTAACCAGCTGGGTGAAGTCAGCGCTGGCGGCGTCCTGGCAGTGCGGCATGTTGCAGTTGATGTCGATGATGGTGGCATCTTCGAGGATGGTGGAGAAAAAGTGCTCCTGCTTGCCTTCAACAGAGGTGCGGTACCACTTCAGCTCAACCTTAGGCAGCATTTCGCCGGAAGCCAGGGCGTTGTACATCAGCGGCGTTGCTTTGTTCAGTGCAGAAGTGAACTTGAACGGCTTGTGAACGCGCTGGCCTGAAGGCTGACCGGACTGGGGGTCAGTCGGAACGGTGACAACGTGGCTGAATTCCTGAACCAGCACTTCGTCTTCGTGACCTTCAACGTAGATGTTGCCTACGGAATCGGAAGTGAATGCGCCGGCGGTGATGTTGCCCTGAGTTTGGCCTTCGATGCTGATATAACAAGGAGTTGGCATAGTCTGCTCCATGACGTGTGAATGAGTAAATGTCCTCGGGTTTTCCCTGGACACATAACAGTTAACAAACGCCGTGCCATAATTTAAAACCACTGAAATTACAATGAGTAAGCTTTTCTTATCGGATAGTGTATTGGTAGGCAGGCAAAGGATTGCTGGCTTTGAAGCGAGATCTTGCTGGGTGGGCGAAAAATTGCTCAGCGCAGGTTGAAGCGTACCGGCAGGGTATAAGTGAAGGTCTGACCTTTCATGGAGTCGGGCACTTCAGGCAAGGGCTCCGCATCCTTGAGCATGTCTAGCGCAGCGTCGTTCAGCAATGCGTGGCCTGACGTACTGTGGAGGGAATGGCGGACCAGAGAACCGTCGCGACTGAATTCAAATTCTACCACTGGGGTGCCTTCCTGCCCCAGGCGTCGGGCGCGGCGTGGGTATTCGTAAAAACGGCTCAGGTGCCGGCTCAGTTCCGTGAGGTAGCGGTCTACGTCGGAGGACGCTCCGGCAGTGAGTTCAATCTGCTGGTTGAGGCTTTCTTCTTCAGCGGTGTTTTCGGACACCTCCTCCGAACGCGTGTCGCTTTCAGGCGCATCAACCTGGGGCTCAGGTTCTGTCACTTCGGGTTGCGGTGTCGGCTCAGGTTCGGGTTGTGGCTCGGGTTCCGGTTCCGGCACAATTTCTGGCTCTGGCTCTGGCTCTGGCTCTGGCTCTGGCTCTGGCTCTGGCTCTGGCTCTGGCTCTGGCTCTGGCTCTGGGGGTGTTTCCTGTTCAACGGGCGGCTGGGGTTCGGGTGTTTCGGGCTCGCGTTTGCCGGCTAGGGAAATTTTGATCGCCGGGGCTGAGTTAACGGCGGCGTTTCCGAGCGGTTTCAGCTCGGGAATTCGCTCGGGGGTGGCGATCACCACCACAATTGCAGTGATAACAACGGAAACGAGCAGAAGAAGGCAACGGACGGTCTTGCTGGCACCCATCAACTGGCGGGCTCCGTCAGCAGGATAACTTCCTGATAGCCGCTTTCTTCCAACACGCGAAGCAGAGATTCCAGATCAGACATGGCAATCTCGCGTTCAGCGGCGATTTTTAACGGGGCTTCGTCATCCGGTGCCGGCAATGCATTGGACAGGCCATCAGACGTTACGGTGCGTCCGTCGACTTGCCAATCGCCTTCTGCGGTGACGGTGAGGTCCGCATGGGGTTGCTCGTTGCCGGCTTGTTGCCCGGTGCCGGGCAGCTCTGGCAACGGAGTGTCCGACAGCTGACCCGCCACAATAAAGAACATCAGCAGCAGGAACACCAGGTTAATGAGCGGCAGGAGAGCGTCCTCAAGACGCTCCATCAATGACTTTCCCGAGGTAACGGGCGGCGGCACCAGATCCGTCATGGCTGCTCCGCAGCGTCAGGGGTGCGTTTCCAATGGGTGGTAACGCCACTGTCAGTGAGCTGACTGTAGGCCTGGGTGAAATGGGTCAGTTGGGTGGCAGACTCTGTGGCAAGGTTGATTTCGCTGACGCCGCCGGCTCGGAGTTGCTTGATCAGCGCGCCCAACCCATAGGTTTCTCCCTGCCAGCGAGCTTGGCCGTCAGATTGGATAACCACTTCGGGAATTGGCTCTCCGGTTACTGAACTGGTCTCGCCCGTGCTGTTGCTCAGCTCCATGAAGCTGACCGGCAGAAGACGGCTGGTGAGCATGAAGAACACCAACAGAATGAAGACCACATCGATCAGTGGGGTGATGCGGATCGGGATCGGGCGCGCCGGGCGCGGTTCAACCAGTTGCATTGGCCAGGCGACCCTGATGCTCGTCCCCGGAATACTCCACGACGCGCCCAGTCCTGGTGCCGGAAGCTGGTGCCGGTTCATCGTGGGCATTCATCTCCGGTTCGCTATCTGTTGTGGCGACGGGGACCGAAAGGATGGTAACCAGTGCGCTATTAATGGTTTTCTGGATACGCCGCAGGCGGAACTCAATCCAGGCGGCCAACGCTGCAAACGGAATGGCGATAACCAGGCCGGCCGCGGTTGTGGTGAGTGCTTCGTAGATGCCGCCGCTCAACTGGGAGGCATTGGCGCGCCCTTCGGTAGCGGCCATGGCTCCAAACGCCTCCATCATGCCCAGAACGGTGCCTAAAAGGCCTAGCAACGGCGCCAGAGCGGCAATTACTTCGATGATCTTCAGCGGTGCCTCGAACGGCTCGAGGGCCTCATGGGCGTCCCTGGCGACGGATTCCCGAATCTGCTGGGGATCGGTGCCAGCATTACGGGCGTTCATGGTGTTGACGATCAAGTGGTGCAATGGATTCAGTCGGGCGTATCGGCCGGCGCTCTGTTGGAGGTGTTCCGTTACGTTGCCGTGAGGCTTTTGTTGCCATTCCGTAATGGCTTTTTTAAGTTTGGAGGTAAACCTGGGCGCAAAAAAAGTGCCGAATAACATGAGGTAAAAAAAGGTGACAACACCCGCCAGGGCAATGGCCAGCAATACAATCATGACGGGGCCGCCCATTTCCAGCAGCTGACTGACCGGGCCGGCGTTGATTCCGGTGGTGTCGGCGAGCAGGGACTCGGACATTGGGGGAAACCTCGATTAAGAAAATAGGTCTAAATAATAACGATTATCATTGAAATTGCAAGTTCTGTAACCTGTCGAAAGTCGAGTCTCTGTTAGACTTAACAATATGAAATCCTCTAATAATCGACATGCTGTCCAGTGAAAAACAAACATTTAGCACTTAGGGGCGCCAATCTGAACCTATCCTGCAGCCATGAACCGGGAGTCACGCCGTTGTGATGATAAGGCGCTGGCTTGCAAGCCTGGTCAACCGTGCTGTTGCTTTTGTCATCCTGGCCATCGTGCTGGCTGCACTGGCGGTGGCCGTGGTCAGTTCTCTGGTGGGTCGCTTGGAACTGGCGGGGCAGACAAGGGAGCAGGTGGAAACCATCGCGGAGCTGGTTGCCAGCGATCTTGATGCTCGCCTGGCCCAGCGCCGGGATACGCTGACTCATGTCGCGGAAGGGTTCACCATGGAGGAGCTTGTGCTGCGATCCCGCTCCCGTCTTCTTATTCGTCGCGAGATCGCGTTGCAACACATGTTCGATGGGCTCTACGTGTTTGATGCCAGTGGCAAGGTCATTGCCGAGTATCCGCAAAGCTTCCGGCAGACGGGGCTGGATATCAGTGGCCGTGATTATTTCCGCCAGACCTCAAGCCAGCTCACCTCCATTATCAGTGATCCTTATGTGTCGAACTATCGGGATCGGCCCGCCGTTATGATGACGGCGCCGATTTTCGACCATCGCCAACGGTTTATCGGAGTGCTGGGAGGGGCGGTTTTTCTCGACGGTGACAACTTCATGGAAGACACCAGCAGTGTCAGTATCGGCAAAACCGGATATGTCAGCATTGCCACCCGTACTGGTGTAACCCTGGGCCACGGCCGTACCGGTGAAACCATGGTACCGCTCAGGCTTGAGAACGAGGCCCACAAGAAGGCAATGGCGGGTTTTGAAGGCACTATGCAGACACTTGACCAGGAGGGCACCGAAACCATCACCTCGGTGCGGCAAATGTCACAGGTGCCCTGGTTTGTGGCCGCAGTATGGCCGGTGAAAGAGGCCTATGCGCCGCTCAGCCGGTTGACGGACAGCTTTGCTCAGACACTCCTGATCGTGATTTTAATCGTGGCGCCCCTGGCGCTGGTGGTGTTTCGCAGGTTGATGGCGCCCATGCGGAATCTGGGGTTCCAGATCAGTGAGCGCCACCTGGGAATACGGGGTGAGCCAGTGGACGTTCTGGGAGGCACGGAAATCCGACAGGTTGCGGAGACCTTCAACACCGTGATGGAAGAACGGGACGAAGTGCTGTCCTCCCTGGCCGAGCGCGAGGCGTTTTTTCGCTCGCTCACCCAGAGTGCGCCAATCGGCATTATCCAGACCGATGTTCTGGGCAGGATTGAGTTCGTTAACCCGGCGTTTGAGCGGATCATCGGGGTCAGCACCAACGATCTCCAGCACACTCCCCTGATCGAAGGTGTTTATGAAGAAGACCAGGCTGGCACTATTGAAGCCTGGCGAGAGGCTTTGCGCAGTAAGTCGGTGTTCCGAGGGCGATTCCGTCTGAAAAGCCGATCTGGAGATGGCGTGGTGTGGGCGGATGCCATGACGTCGGTGATTGAGACGGAGGAGCGTTCCCTGGGTACCATCACCGTGGTCAGGGATATCACCCACGAGCTGGAAATTGAAGCGGAACTGGCTGAGGAACAGAAACGCGCAGACAGCATTCTGGGTGTCTTGCAGGAAGGCGTACTGATGGTGGATGCCGATGGCATTATCCGTTACTCCAACAAAGCCGCCAGTGGATTCCTGGGATTGGCCGAAAACGGCGAGCAGCAGAACTTTTTCGCGTTGGCGTCGATTGAAGACGAAAGTCATCGCTGGGAAGCGGACGATTTTCTGCGCAGTGCCGATGTGGATAGCTTGTATGCCACTCTGCGAAACAGGACAGGCCGACTATTCGATATAGACCTGGCAATGCTCCATCTTCGGCGGAAAAGCCATAATCACCGTATGGTGTTCGTGATCCGGGATGACAGCGCCCGCCGTCGCGAAGAAGAGCGGCTGTCCTGGGAGGCGACCCACGACAGCCTGACCGGCTTGCTCAATCGCCGTGCGTTCAATTCGTCACTGGTCAAATGCCTGGCGGATACCAACAAGAAAACGGCGGCCAGCGTTTTGATGCTGATCGACCTGGACTACTTCAAACCCGTCAACGACGAAGGCGGGCACTTGCTGGGAGATGATTTGCTGGGGCGGCTATCGGGCCTGCTCACGCAGTCCGTGCGCCAGTCGGATACGGTGGCACGCCTCGGTGGCGATGAATTCGGCATAATCCTGCCCGCCTGTGGTCAGCAGCGCGCGGTCGAGCTTGCGGAGAAAATCCGGGCCGGCATTGAGGCCCTTCGTATAGAGCAGGATGGCAAATCCTTTGGTGTAACAGCCAGTATTGGCCTGACAAAAATGTATGAAGCCGATTCCGGCCCACGCGAGGTGATTGCCCGTGCCGACGAGGGTACCTACGCCGCGAAAGCCCAAGGTCGCAATCGGGTGATGACGGTGCCCCTGCCATCGTCGCCGTCACCGGATTGATCACCACCATCCCGCAGAGCCACCCGCCTGCCACAGCAGGCGCAGTGCGAGCAGGGTCAGAAGAACGTTAAAGACGCGGCTGAAATGCCGATTGCTCAAGGATTTGAGAACGTGGAGCCCTAGCCAGGTGCCGGCAAAACCAAAGCTGATCATGGCCAGAATGAACATCAGCCAGTCGCGGAAAACGAAACCGGCCAGGCCAAAAACCAAAGCCTTGGGCGCATGCTGGAGCGTCATCGCCGTGGCGAAGGTCGCCACCGTTTTGAAGCGATCGGTGTGCATCTGCTTGATAAAGGATGCCACCAGGGGGCCGGTTGCGCCCACAAACAGGGAAATGAAACTGGTCAACGCAGAGGCAAGAAAAACCCCGACGCTGCCGAAGGCACCTCGTGGCAGGGCTGGGCCCCAGCATAGGTACAGCACGAAAACGCCAATGGTCAGTTGCCACAGATAGGGCGGCAGGTCGATCAGCAGCCAGGCGCCAAGCCCCGCTCCAATCAATACTCCCGGTGCGAAGGCGACAATGGCTTTCCAATCGGTATGCCGCCAGGTAAATGTGGCCCGCCCGGCATTGGAACCCAACTGGATCATACCGTGAACCGGTATGATCGCCGCCGGTGGTATCCAGAACGCCATCAATACCAACAGCAGAACACCGCCCCCGGCGCCAAGGCTGGCGGTAATCATTGATGTGATAACAGAGCTCAGCAGTAGAAAAATCGCTGTCGCTGTGCTCAGGCCTTCGGGAATAACGGTCAGTTCCAACGGGAGCTCCGGGGTTACCGACAAACGCTGGTATCACCGAGGCGCGCGGTTTGGCACAGCGCCTCGGTGGCAAGTTGAACATCGGCCACATAATACAACGAAGCGAGCCCGAAGCGATCCCGCCCCAAATTGTGGAACACCATGCCGAAGGCAATATCTCCCGCGCTGAATCGCTCATGCTCCTTGGCAAAGTAAACCGCGGGCTTCGACAGCGTCCCATCCTCTAGCAAAGTCTGAACGCGGCTGGCCCCGCCATGGTAGGCCTGGACCAGAAGCAGCGTAAAAAGCTGGTCCTGCTTATCGTCGGGCAGGTGACCGAAGCGCGCCTCGAAGGGCGGCCTGAGGTTGCGGGCATTTTGATTCATCAGTTTGAGGGCGCAGTCAATCTGTGCCAGTCGATGCCAGTGGTTGGCGGATTTGATGCGGCAGTCGTTGAGGGCGGAGGGCGAGAGCTGAAGTATGCCTTTGGCGTTGGCGGCGGAGTGTGCCCGTTGCTGACCGCCGCTTTCGATCAATACCTGACCGCCGAGATATTTTGGCAGAGTCAGCGGCAGGTTGAGCCGTTGCTGTTGTTCACGCAGGCCATAGACATACATCAATGCCTTGTGGAGGGGCTGTGGTGTTTCCTGAGAGGCGAACGACAGATCGTCCCAGGTGCCCCACATCAGTTCCGAAGGCAAGGTGCCAAGGTAGCGTGCCAAGGCTTTATCCAGGTTGACGTGCGGCTGTCGACAGGACAGGGCGAAGGGGTATCCGGTCTTGTCAGGGCCGCCCGGGGTCCAGTCGTCCGCGCGGCCAGAGGCTGCCAGAGAGGCTCTGGTATCATTCAGGCGAACCTGGGTGGCTTCACGGTCAGAGCCATCGTCGATGTAGCCAAGGAACTGGCCGCGCATATCGAACAGAATGTGCCGATCGGGGTCAGAGCAGTAGCCGGACTCCTTCAATACCCAGCGACGGATGGTTGTGATGTTCTGGTAAACCCCCTGGCTCGACCAGTAGGGAGAGCTGCGAACAACGCTGGTCCAGCTCTCGGCAGGTTCCGGGGGCTTCTCACTCGCTTGGGAAGTGGACGCAGTAATAGATGTGACTATTATAACGACAGCAAGTAAGTAAGACTTAAAGCTCATGTTCATAAACACCGGTTTCTCCAATCTCCCGAAAACAGAATAACAAACGGAATCGATCATGAAGCAATCCGAATACCTCCGGTACGACGCGGTAGCGCTAGCCGACCTGATTCGCCGCGGAGAAGTCGCGGCCACTGACGTATGTGAAGCGGCCATTGAGCGTGCGGCCACGGTGAATGGCAAGCTCAACGCGATCTGCCATCCCCAGTTCTCCGATGCGCTGACCCAAGCGTCTACACCGGATAGTACCTTCTCGGGCGTTCCGATGCTGCTTAAAGATCTGGCCCAGGAACAGCAAGGCCAGCCCTGTACATACGGCAGTCGGGGGTTGAAGAAGAACATCGCGTCCCGGGATTCGGAGTTTGTACGCCGTGCACGGGCTGCGGGCCTGATATTCCTGGGCCGCACCGCAACGCCGGAGTTCGGGCTGAAGGCAGTCACCGAATCGAAACTCTGGGGTGCCTGCCGTAATCCATGGGATACGGATCGGACACCGGGTGGTTCCAGTGGCGGCTCCGGTGCTGCGGTGGCGGCGGGTATCGTACCCATGGCGGGAGCCAATGACGGTGGCGGCTCGATTCGTATTCCGGCGGCCTACAACGGGCTGTTCGGGTTGAAACCGTCGCGCGGTCGCATTTCTTCCGGCCCTTCGGTGGGTGAGGCATGGACAGGGGCCTCCACTGATCACGTGGTCACCCGTACGGTTCGGGACAGTGCCACCATGCTGGATATTCTGGCAGGTCCCGGCGTAGGAGATCCATTCGTTATTGCGCCGCCGGTCGCCCCCTATTCTGAGCTGATGCAGCGGGCGCCACGCACACTGAAGATCGGTGTTTTCACGTCGTCGCCCTACGACACCGACGTGGCAAGGGAGTGTGTCGATGCCGTCGAAGAAACCGCGCGCACTCTGGAAAACCTCGGACACCGGGTGGAATATGCGCGTCCGGAATTCGACGGTATGGCACTCGCCCGTTGTTATCTGGGGCTGTATTTCGGGGAGGTGTCCACCCTGATGGATCGGGCGAAAGCGGAATTTGGTGCCCGCGATGATGACTTCGAACTGGATACCCGTCTGATCGGTATGTTGGGGCGCACCATGCCACTTCCGGATTACGTGCGCCGTCGCCAGCAGTGGAACGATTTTGCCCGCGCCCTGGGGGCCTTCTTTGAAGGTTACGACATGTACCTGTGCCCGACGGCTGGCCAGCAACCGGCGAAAATTGGCGAACTGGATACCCCATCCCATCTGCAGGTGGTTGCCCGGCTGATGTTGCTGCTGAAAGCTGGCAAGTTGGTGCACCGCAGCGGGCAAGTGGATCAGATGGCTATGGAAAGTCTCGCCCGCACGCCATTTACCCAACTTGCCAACCTTACCGGTACGCCTGCGATGTCTGTCCCGCTCGCCTGGACGGCCGCCGGATTACCGGTGGGTGTCCAGTTTGGTGCTCCGCACGGGGACGAAGGCACGCTGCTTCAGCTGGCGGCACAACTGGAAGAGGCCAACCCTTGGTTTGGGCGCTACGAGTTGCTGGAAGCGATGATTTGACGCCACGCACTGATAACAATAAATAACGCATTGTGATCCAGGAGCAACGTATCCACGTTTATCTTTATGGCAGGAACAGGCTATGCTGTGAGTCAGGAAGAGCCCATTCTTCCTGAACGACCCTGATGGCATCGAGGAGGCGAGCGTATTATGAACCAACCGATGGCAATCGACGAACTGGTGTCTGTAGCACAGGCCGAAGCCATGGGGGAGCTTGATGCCCCGATGATGGCAATCGTACTGTCCAGCGAACAAAGCTACGACTTGCCCATTAACTCTCTTGAAACCGATGCCGATAAGGCCCGCTGGGGACTGATCCTCCGCGCAGCTCGAGAGCATGTGGAAGCCGATGCGGTTGCCGTGCTGTACCCGGCATGGACGACCATCCGCAACAAGAAACCAGCGAAAGCCGAAGCAGGGTCAGAGGACGCCCCGTCAGTGGCAGACAGCGACGAAGAGCAGCCCGCGCGTGGTGAAGATCCGGCAGAGCCCATAGACACCCTGTTTGTGCAGTTGCATACCCGTGACCGCATCTACTGGCGTGGCTTTGAGCAGATCCGTGATCCCAAGCACCAGCGGATCATTGGCTTCCGACGGATCAAGGCGCTGTCGACGGAGTACGGCCGCGACGAAGCGCCCTCCGTCACCTCATGGCTGAACACACTGTTTGAGCCATTGCCCGATGAAGGCGAGGAAACCGAGGTGGATATGGAACTGGCGGATCTTCTGGATGAGCCCGAAGTCAGCGCAGCCCTGTATCCACGCCAACTCCGTGCCCTGCACTGATTAATCTGCCTTTGAGATAGCCGCTGTTTGCCCGGTGCCGAAAGGCACCGGGCCTGGCTCAGATGGCCATCGCCCTCTCGGCAACCCAGTACAGACTGATCGCACCCACCGCGACCAGCGTGATTGGAACTACCGCCCTGCCGTAAAGGTGTGTCTTACCCCAGAGGTAAAGCAGCGGGAAGGCAATAACCAGCAGACCCAGTTGCCCGAGCTCTACGCCAATGTTGAACCCGGCGAGGGCCAGAACGGTTTGAGACACGCCGCTGGTGAGATCTCCCAGCACGCTGGCGAACCCGAACCCGTGTATCAGCCCGAATCCGAAGGCCAGTTTCCAGGTTTTTCTGCCCAGTATCGGCCACATCACGTTCATGGCTGCCAGCGCTATGGACAGGGCAATGATGGTCTCGACCCAGGCGATGGGGAGACGAACAATGCCAAGGGCCGCCAGTGCCAGGGTGACGGAGTGCGCCGCCGTGAATGCAGTCACGATACCCGTCAGCTCCCACAGCCGCTGCTTCAGGCCGACCGGCGTGCTGCCATCGTTTTTTCTCAGTGTGGCTGGCAGCATCAGCACCAAAAGAAACAATATGTGGTCAAGGCCAATGAGCAGATGGATGACACCTTCGTACAGGAAGGTTGCGAACAGCTGCAGGCTTCCCGGTGCGTCTCCCGCGGAGAGCGCTAGTTGTGGGCTGTCAGGGCCTACTACCCCCAGCGTGCTGGCCCCGTCGCTTTCCAGGCTTATCAGGCCGCGATGCAACGGGTCCTGTGAGAACAAAAGGTTGTATGTCAGGGTGTCGGGCGTTGCTCCATCAGGGCAGCTAATGTTGTAGAGACCGGCGACATAGGCGCCGTCGCTATGGCTGGAAAGACCCCATTGCTGACCTGTCAGGCGGCAATCAGCCTGGGTGCTGGACAAGGTTACGCCCTGCTCTACCCATCGGGTAATCTGATCCCGGTTGGCACGGAGCTCCGCACCACTGAGTTGGCGATCCCCGTTCCGGTCCAGCGGCAAGGCCACCGCCACGTCTCTGAGTGCCACATCGATCCGTATCTCGGCTCGGTCCTGGTTCAGGTAGATGAAGCTGTCGCTGGCTTTGTGGCCCCATGCCGTTCCGGAGATCAGGGCAAGCAGGACCATTGACACGGTAAGGCTACCCCATTGCTTCATACTCCTCATGATTCAACCTCCGGGTAGCGGGTATCGGTTTGCCCCTGTTTTTTCAGCCAGGCTCTCACCTTCCGGGCCGGCTCGTTGTCACCCGCCGCATCGGCGGCACGCAGCAGCAGTCGGGTATCGAGGGGCTCGCGTTGGCTGCGCCAGTTGTCCGCCGCAAAGGTCAATGCGGTTTCGGCGTCGCCTTCTACATCCAGTTGGAAACGCGCCATGTCCCGCTGATGCAACAGGTTTCCGCGCCAACGGGCCTCTGCGAAGCGTTCTCTGAGACTTTCCGCCAACGTCTCGGCATCCGGGTGTCCTGACTCAGCCATGGCAATAGCCCGAATAACGGCCAGCGAATCCACTTGCTCATAGTCGTCGGTCAGGGCCAGTACCTTGTCGTTCTGGTTTTGGCCCAGATACCAGTCTGCCAGTTGGGTGCGGGTATAGAGATCGTCGGGGGCGATACTGAGCACTGTTTGCCAGTGATCTGCCGCAGCGCGACTGCCCATCTGCGCGGCGATATCCCCCAGGGTTCCCTCCGCCCAAAGCCGGCTGGTGACATCGGCATCGGTTGCGTCTGTCTGGCTCCGGAGCGTCTGATAGGCCGCTTTGGGGCTACCCGTGCGGGCGTCAACCTGAGCCGTGCAGCTGTCGGCGATCAATCCAGGATAGGATTGTTGCAATTGTCCGCAGTGCTTTCGTGCGTCTTCGTAATTGCCCTGAACAATCTCCAGATTGGCCAACAGCAAGCGAGCCTGGTTTTTCTGGACTGTGGCGCTGGATCGGGCAATGACGGTTTCCAGGTCTTTCCTGGCGCTGTCAAAACGGTGGAGGCTCTGGTCCAGCGTTGCCCTGAGAGTAAGTAGTCGGTCGGTCATTTCTCCGGGCCATCGCTGCAACATCCCGTCGGCATAGCCCAGGAAGCGGGGGTCTCCGGTGCTTCTGGCGCGGGAGATCTGATTCTGTACGGTGTCTGCCAGTTGCTCTGGCGCATCCGGTAATTCGGACGTGGTCAGTGCCGGCTCTGGCAGTTCAACAAGAATGTCGGTATCGGCGAAATCCTTCTCAATAGGTCCGGGTGCAGCGGTTGCGACGTTTGGAAAACCGGCCATCAACCACAGCCCGACACAAAAAGCCCCGCCCCGAAGGGCAGGGAATGTGCTTGCCGGCTTCAGGCGTACTGAAGGCCGGCAAGGGGTCCTATTGGATGAACAGATCGTCGAAGGCCTGTTCATTATTCTGGTCATTGAAGCTGAACTCCTTGTCGTTGATCTGAACGGCTTCACGAGTATCGTCCGTGTTGTCGATCTGTGCCTTCACAAAGGTTGTAAAGTCCACAGCCGGGTCCGGATTGGAATCACGGCTACCACTGCTGCTGGAGCCGTCGAAACACCCCGCCAGTGCCAGGGCTATCAGGCCCGTTCCGGCTAACTTCATAGTGAGTTTCATGATTCACTCCTTATGAGTTGGGTGAGCCGGCCAGCGGAGTCGCCAGGTATGGGAACACCTCCTGGAGCTCGGCAGGGTCAAGTTGCACACCGTCGGTAAACGGGGTGTCCTTGTTCGGGGCATCAGTGGTCAATGCGCCCATCACTACACGCAGGGCGATATCCACGGTGTCATCCACCGGACGACGACCATTCGGGAAGCCGGCGTTGTCACCACCGAGAACACCCAAGTCGTTTTGCATGGCTGCAGGCGTGGCCGCGATTTCCGGGTTCAGTCGCAGCATTTCCGACGTTTGTACGCCTACCGGCATGTTCACATCGGGCACCCCCGTCAGGAACGCTGTCACCAGATCGGTCCGCGGGAAGTTATTCGGTGCCTCAGCGCCTGCGCTGCTGAACAATATTTCCAGCAGTTCGGGCAGGGTCGGATGAGTCACGTAGGTAGCGAACTGACCATCGTTCATGGGCTCGCTGGCGTTGAACCGGTCCTTGTCTTTCAGGCCGATCACAACTTCGTTTACCAGCGGCATGCCGAGGCGCGACACCTGGGTCCAGGCGCCGCCTTCAACAGTCGCACCTTTGCCGGTCACGGTGGGCTCTGGGTTGATGACCCGGGCCTGTCGCACGCTGGCGGTGGTCCAGCCGCCGATAACAGACTGATCCATTCCCGTGACTGCGGTTCCGGTCAGGCACTCTGTCGGAACTTCCAGCGCGAACGAGGTCACGTTCTTGTCTGCCAGATCACCGGCGCCCTCGCCGCCACGCGGGCCGAGCGGGTTGGTGTTGACGAGGTCGAAGATCTCACCAAGGTTGACTGCGAAAGCCTCCTTGCGTTGACCCACGAAGACCTGGCCGTTGGCGGCGCAGCCCGGGATGCCAATCTCGAAGATGTGCTGGTTGGCATAGGCTTCGTAATCGGCAAAGGACTTACCACCGATGTTGTCCAGGGGCTTGTCGAAGGTGGCGGTGCCATCCGTGACGTTGGTAGCGGATTCGACGGTACCGGTGCGGCGATCGCCGCGAATTACGGACACCGTGTATTCCTGGCTGACCTGAACGTTGTCGCCGTTGGTGGCATCGCCGATGTTCTTGAGCGGTACGGAAACCATCTGCTGGTCACCGTCTGGGCCGACCGGCAATTGAATATCGTTCAGGTTGTCCGAGAACTGAAAGCGGAACGTGAGGTTTTCCTGCGCGTTGCCACTGTTGTCGATGTGGATTTCATAAACCGCGTCTTCATCCAGATCGAAGTAGTTGGGACCGCCATACGCATCCTGCAGCGGCAGGTAATTCGCGATCAGGGTGACGAAATCCTCACGTCCCGTCTCATAACTGCGGAACATGTAGAAGTCGGTACCGTCCACCTTGGGTACTTCGGTGATAAAAGGTGCTTCGCGGTGGCTTGAGGCATTTGCTGCGCCGGCACTGATACAGAGTCCGGCAACCGCAATGGCGAGGCCGGAGCGTTTTAGTAATGTATTCATTCCGTTTTCCTCTTGTATTGTTGGTGTTGCAGAGGGGGTTACGGAGCGATTGGATAAAAGGATGCAGTTCTCACAAAAAAAATTGAAGACGCCTTATAGCGCTGCTCTTCAAGTTGACCCAGAACGACTATGCTCCATGGTGACTGTTTGATTTCAGGACCAACAACATGCTCCATCGCACCCAATGGGTATCCGAAGCGATTGCCCGCATTGATGCGGATTTCAATCGTTCTGCAGACACCCATCTGATCAAGCTGGACCTGCCGGGCCTACAGGATGTCGATATCTATCTTAAGGATGAGTCGACTCACCCCACCGGCAGCCTCAAACATCGACTGGCACGTTCGCTGTTTCTGTTCGGACTCTGCAATGGCTGGATTACGCCAGGCACCCCGATCATCGAGGCTTCGAGTGGATCGACAGCGGTCTCCGAGGCCTATTTTGCTAAGCTCCTCGGACTGCGTTTTATCGCGGTCATGCCCCGAACGACGTCGGCACAGAAAATTGCCAAAATCGAATTCTATGGGGGCGAGTGTCATCTGGTGGAGAACGCCAGCGATATCTATACGGAGTCGCAACGACTGGCGAGAGAGTTGGGCGGCCACTACATGGACCAATTTACCTATGCTGAACGGGCGACGGATTGGCGTGGTAATAACAACATTGCAGAAAGCATATTCGAGCAGTTGCAGCGAGAGCCCCACCCCATACCGCGCTGGATTGTTGTCAGCGCCGGCACGGGCGGAACATCGTCCACCATAGGTCGTTATATCCGCTACGGTGGCCACCTTGCCCAGGGCTGTGAACTGTGTGTCGCGGACCCTGAAAACTCGGTTTTCTATGACGCATTCGCCAGCGGCCGGTCTGATATTACCGGCCAGTGCGGTTCACGTATTGAGGGGATTGGCCGTCCCAGGGTTGAGCCCTCCTTTAGCCCAACGGTGATCGAGCGGATGGTCCGTGTACCCGATGCCGCCAGTTTTGCAGCGCTGCGATATCTGGAACGTCATCTTGGCAGGCGGTGCGGTGGGTCCACCGGGACTAACCTGATTGCGACGTTGAGTCTGGCCAGTGAAATGCAAAGAGCTGGAGAAGGAGGCTCGGTCGTTACCCTCCTGTGTGATGGTGGTGACCGTTACACCGACACCTATTTCAATCCCGCCTGGCTTGTGAATCAAGGACTGGACTTAACGAAATGGGAAGAAGCACTCCAGACCTTTGATCGCAGCGGCATATTTGAACCTGATCTGGCCTGCACGCATCTTAATGCCAATTTGGAGCGTACTACCTGAACACCCCCAACAAAAAAACAAAGGACCGTTATAATCATGAGCAGCGACTCTGAGCAGGATGACCTGATGGGACTGCTGGTTGCAGTGTCCCGGGAAGACCGACTGGCCTTTCAGCGGCTGTATGAAAAAATTTCCGGCAGGATGTTCGGGCTTTGCCTGAAACTGGCCAGTCAGCGGGATCTGGCAGAAGAGGCCGTCCAGGATGCCTTTGTGCAGATATGGCACCACGCCGGTGAATATCACAATGAGCGTGGGGCTCCCCTGAGCTGGATGCTGACGATTGCCCGCTATCGCACACTCGACATTATGAGGAACAGGAAATCGAGGCCGACATCCGGCGATGCCCATCTTGAGCGTGTTGCCGATGAACGTGACGGCCCACTGGATGAGTCGCTTCGAGTTGCAGGTAGCGCCGAGCTTCACGGGTGCCTGGATGAACTCTCAGAGACGCAGCGCGACAGCATACTGCTGTCCTACTATCGTGGGTTCACCCACGATGAACTTTCTGAGGCGCTGAGTTCCCCTGTCGGAACTGTAAAAAGCTGGGTTCGTCGCGGATTGATAGCCCTGAAGAGGTGTCTGGAACGATGAAAAAGACACCGGAAAGAGTTGAAGCGTTAGCGGCGGAGTATGTGCTGGGTGCCCTTCACGGAGCGGCCCGGCGACGTTTCGAGCGCTGGATGATGGAATCGGTTCGTGTCCGTCAGGAAGTCTGGTTCTGGGAAGAGAAGCTGGGGCATCTCGGCACACGCATTGAGGAAGAGCAGCCGCCGGCGTCGGTCTGGGCTGGAATCGAACGCCGGCTTTGGCCCCGGGAGGATAAAACCGTGTCGGCAGTGGCGGCCAATGATGCGTCCGGCCGTTGGTTCTGGCCTGGCTGGAGCATGCTGGCAACGGCCGCCGCGCTGGTTCTGGCCGTTATCCTGGTGCAACAGCCAGAGCCCGAGATGGATGATCGTCTTTCGGGTGCCATCGTACAGGCGGACGTAAGCGATCCCCTTTGGCTGGTCAGCGAATCCTCGCTCGACAGGCAATTGAAGCTACGCCCCGTTGCCGCGCCGGCGGCCCAACAGGGTAAGGATTACGAATTGTGGATCGTGCCGGAGAACGGCCAGCCTCTGTCTCTCGGGGTTATTCCGGTAGGCGGAACCTATCAGGTAACTCTGGACGACGAGGCGCGGGCGCTTCTCAGCAACAGCCGAACACTGGCCATCAGCCTGGAACCGGTGGGAGGTTCCCCCACCGGCCAGCCGACCGGGCCGATCCTGCACGTTGCGAAGTTGTACGAGCTATGACCGTAGAGTGGTGGTGGATCACTGGCTCGACAGCAGCGTGATACACAGCTGGGCGTTCTGGACAAAGTGCCCAAACGCCGTTAGCTGATCATCGGAGGGCACATAGCCCGCCGCCGCGTTGTCCGCGTAAAACAGGCCAACCAGCCGCCCCTTGGCTTTCAGGGGGCCGATCAGCGCCGGTACATTGCCCAGCCAGCGATCATAGGCAACGCCTTCGGTTTCCGATTTTGGCAGATAGACACAGCAATCGGCGTGGGGTAAGAGCGCACCGAGAGGGCCGGTGCCATCCTTGCGAACAGTAAAGTTGTCCTTCCAGGCTTCGGTGCCCCTGCCACCCAGTTTGCGAGGTACCAGTTCAAGCCCGCTGCGGTCGCTCATCAGCAACACCACCCGTTGCATGCCAATTGCCCGGTGAATGCCCTCAATGACCAACTGACAGACTTCGTTGATGTCCGGTTTGTCGGTGAGACTGTGGGTAAGATCACGGAGGATCTGTAGCTGCAGATTAGGGTCCACCTCTGGTGCGCGCACCGCCTCCTCACCGGCGCTGGTCTGGCTGCCAGGCATCAGTGCGGTCACCTGGGGTATGCCCAGCGACACTGCGACCCGGGCGGCCTCTCCGGCGTTCACCTTGAGCTGGTCCCGAACAGCCGCAGGGTTTTCTCCTATGTCCTGCCCCAGGGCATCCGTGACCTTGTCCATGTCCTCACCGTGCCAGCCATTCTCGGACAGCCTTGCCATCTCAACGGAGTGGCGCACCAGGCTGGCGGCCTTGGAGTTGGCTTGTCCAGGCGCGACCACCTCGCGGATAAAGGGGCCGAGTGACCAGGCGTCCACCAGCCCGCGGGTGATTTCGGTAAAGGTGGTGTGAAGCGTGGCTTTCTGAGCTTCCAGCGTCGGTTCCCCCTCGCGCAGCCGGGATTCCAGTTCACTGGCCTGTTCAGTCTCGCAGGACCAGAAAGCCAACTCGCCAATGTTCATCAGCAAGGCCCCGATGAATACCTCCTCCAAGGCGTGTTCGTTGCGCTTTGGCAACAGACAGCGGGCCTGGACGGCGGCGTGGATGGCTCGGGCCAGGCAGCGAAGCAGGTGTGGGCGGTCGTTGCGTTTGAGCAGGGAGTCCACGATCAGGGACGAGATGGCCATGGATTTCACGGCGTCGAAACCGATCAGGGTGATGGCGCGGCTGACAGTGCTTACCTGGGTGCGGGTCTGGTTGTAGAACACCGTATTGGAGAGCCGAAGCACCTGAGAGGTGAGCTGGGCGTCATTGAGAATAACGTTCGCAAGTTCGTTGACCGTGCTATTGCTGCTGTCGGTCAGTTCATCAATTCTGCGGAGAGTGTTTGCCAGTACCGGCAGTTCCACTTTGCTGAGGTAGGTCACCCATGCCTGGGTCGAGTTCATCCTTGAGGGCGGAGTCTCGGTTTTTGTGGTCAAAATTTCGCGCGCCTCGGAGTTGTTTGTCATGTTCTTGTAATGAATCAGTCTAGTTCAGTCGTGGCCTCTGTGTCAGGTGTCGAATGGTGTAAGGGGATTTACCAAGGTGGCGGATTCGGGTTTGCCATCGGTTTGGTTTATAATCGCGCGTTTTACCTCTGCACCCACAAGGCGCTGACAAAGCGTTCACAAGGCAACGTTGTGATTGTATTTGACCAGGTACAGAAGTCCTACCAGGTAGGTGGGCGGGCGATCCCCGCGTTACACCCCACCAGTATGACCATCGACACCGGCGAGGTGTTTGGCATCGTCGGCCACTCCGGCGCGGGCAAGTCCACCCTCGTGCGCCTGATCAATCTGCTGGAACCACCCACCGGTGGGCGCATCCTGATTGACGATGAAAACATCACCGGCTACAACGCCAGCGAGCTGCGGGCCTTCCGCCGCAAGGTGGGCATGATATTCCAGCACTTCAACCTGCTGTCTTCCAAAACCGTGGCAGATAACATCGCTTTTCCCATGAAACTGGCTGGCATTTATTCCCGCACCGAGATCCGTGACCGGGTGGACGAGTTGTTGAAACGGGTCAGCCTGGTGGATCAGGCCGATAAATACCCGTCGCAGCTTTCGGGCGGGCAGAAACAGCGTGTTGGCATCGCCCGCGCCCTGGCCTGCCGCCCGACAATACTGCTTTGCGACGAAGCTACCAGTGCCCTGGACCCGCAAACCACCCAATCGGTGTTGAAGCTGCTGGCGGACATCAACCGCGAGCTCGGCCTGACCATCGTACTGATCACCCACGAGATGGACGTGGTGCGCCGTGTCTGCGACCGGGTGGCGGTGATGGATGCCGGTGAAGTCGTTGAAATGGGCGCGGTCAGTGATGTCTTCCTGCACCCGAAACATCCCACCACCCGGGACTTCGTCTTCGAGAGCGAAAGCATCGACCACGAGGAAATGCAGCAGGACCTGCAGCACGCCAAAGGGCGAATTCTGCGCCTGACCTTCCGTGGCGAATCCACCTACACGCCGTTGCTCGGTAGCGTGGCGCGGGAATCCGGCGTGGATTTCAGCATCCTCTCCGGCCGCATCGACCACATCAAGGATACGCCCTACGGCCAGCTGACACTGTCGCTGGTGGGCGGCAATCTCGATACCGCCATGCAGGCCTTTGAAGCGGCGGATGTCCACGTGGAGGTACTGCGCTGATGGAAGCCTTGATGGGAGACCTGTTGAGTAACGTGGACTGGACCGAAATCGGCTGGGCCAGCTGGGACACCTTGGTGATGGTGGGCATGTCACTGCTGTTCAGCGTGCTGATTGGGTTGCCGGTCGGTGTGCTGCTGTTCCTGTTCGGCAAGCGCCAACTGCTGGAGCAGCCCATCGCCTATGCGGTGCTGTCCTTTGTGGTGAACGTGCTGCGCTCCGTACCGTTTATCATTCTGCTGATCGTGATGATCCCGTTCACAGTGATGTTGATCGGTACATCTCTTGGCGTGGCTGGTGCGATTCCGCCACTGGTGGCCGGTGGTGCTCCTTTCTTCGCGCGCCTGGTGGAAACCTCACTGCGCGAAGTTGATCGGGGGATTATTGAAGCGACCCAGGCGATGGGCGCCACGGTAAAGCAGATAGTGTTCGGAGCCCTTCTGCCAGAGGCGTTGCCGGGCATCATCGCCGGTATTACGGTCACAGCCATTACGCTGGTGTCTTACGCGGCCATGTCCGGCGTTGTCGGCGGCGGCGGTCTTGGCGATCTCGCCATCCGCTTCGGTTATCAACGATTTCAGACCGATGTCATGGTCATTACCGTCGCATTACTGGTTATTTTCGTACAGTTGCTACAAATGGCTGGCGATCGCCTGGTTTTGTATTTCAGCCGCAAATAACAGAAGCCTGATCTAGGCGGACGGTGGGAGGCAACTTCCGAAAACGTAGAGCGCCAAGGATGGCGCGACCGAGCCCTACAGGGATGTATTCACGGGCGTTTTTCGGCAGTTGCCTCCCACCGTCTGCCGTACTCCAAAGGCTAGATGAATTCATTGACAATACCCGCAGGAGAACGTGCTTATGAACTTCAAGAAGACTCTGGTGGCAGTGGCTGCCGTTGCAACATTCTCTTCCGCTGCCCTTGCGGAAAAGCTTTCCGTGGCAGCCACCCCGGTACCTCACGCCGAGATCCTGGAATTTGTTAAGCCCAAGCTGGCGGAACAGGGTGTGGAGCTGGATGTGAAGGTGTTTACCGATTACGTTCAACCGAACGTACAGGTGGATCAAAAGCGGATGGACGCGAACTTCTTCCAGCATCAGCCGTACCTGGACGAGTTCAATGACGGCCGTGGTACCAATCTGGTCAGCGTAGTGGGTGTTCACGTTGAGCCGTTCGGTGCCTACTCAAGCCGGATTGACTCTCTGGAAGCCCTTGAAGACGGCGCCACAGTGGCGATTCCCAACGATCCCACCAACGGTGGCCGCGCATTGCTTCTGCTGCAGAAAGCCGGTCTGATCACCCTGAAGGACGGCAGCAAGATCACCGCTACGCCGCGTGATATCGCTGATAACCCGAAAGACCTGGAATTCAAGGAACTGGAGGCAGCTACCCTGCCGCGTATTCTGAACCAGGTGGATCTGGCGCTGATCAACACCAACTACGCGTTGGAAGCCGGGCTTAATCCGACTGAGGACGCACTGGTGATCGAGGGTGCTGAGTCACCGTACGTGAATATCCTGGTGGCCCATGAAAGCCGCGCCAACGACGAGACAATCCAGAAACTGGCGAAGGTGCTGACCACCGATGAGGTCAAGGCGTTTATCAAGAAGCAGTACGAGGGAGCCGTGGTTCCGGCATTCTGAGGCCAGGAACGATATGGCATAAAAAAGCCGGGCATCAGCCCGGCTTTTTCGTTTCAGCGAATCGCGCGTTCAGCGCTTATTCGCCACTCCAGTTCGACCCTGGGTCCGGCGTCATCCGAAGGTAGGACGTCACCGCCCTATAGCCTTTCGGGAAACGTTCCTTGATTTCATCCTCATCCTGCAGGGACGGCACGATCACCACGTCGCCGCCGGGCTCCCAGTTGCCAGGTGTCGCCACTTTATGGATGTCGGTCATCTGCAGAGAATCGACTACCCGGAGCACTTCGTTGAAGTTGCGGCCGGTGCTCGCCGGGTAGGTGATCATCAGGCGGATTTTCTTGTTCGGGTCGATCACGAACAGCGACCGCACGGTCAGCGTCTCATTGGCGCTGGGGTGGATCATGTCGTAAAGGCTGGACACCTTGCGATCATGGTCTGCAATGATCGGAAAATTGACGGCACAACCCTGGGTTTCGTTGATGTCCTTGATCCACTCCTTGTGGGAATCGACCGGGTCCACGCTCAGAGCGATCGCCTTGACGTCACGTTTGGCGAATTCGTCTTTCAGCTTGGCCGTCAGGCCCAGCTCTGTGGTGCACACCGGGGTAAAATCAGCGGGGTGTGAGAACAGTATGCCCCAGCTGTTGCCCAGCCATTCGTGAAAATCGATCCTGCCTTCACTGGAATCCTGTTCAAAATCCGGTGCGGTATCTCCCAGACGTAAACTCATCGCGTTTCCTCCTTTGATGACACAAAAGTCCGGCCGGACGAAGCGCCGGCATAAGATTCAGTCTATACGATAAACAGTGGAGACGGATGGGGGAAAACCAAGGGGCGTTGACCTGCCTCATCCGTCTCCGACTGCGTATCAGTCAACACCGAGTGAACGCTCCTTCTCGAAATGTTCACGGGTGAGCTTGAACACCACAGGGCTCAATAACAGCAGGGCCACAAGGTTCGGCAGCGCCATCATGGCATTAAGCGTGTCGGCGATCAGCCAGATCAGGCCAAGGTTGATGGTGGCACCGACCGGTATCGCCAATATCCAGATCACGCGGTACGGCACGATGGCTTTGACGCCGAACAGGAACTCAATGCAGCGCTCGCCGTAAAACGACCAGCCAATAATGGTGGTAAAAGCAAAAACCGCCAGGGAGATGGCGACAACGTAATTGCCAAACCCGGGGAGGCCGGTTTCAAAGGCCAACGAGGTCAGCGCGGCACCGGTTTCACCAGAGGTCCAGGCGCCAGAGCTGATGATGACAAGACCGGTAATGCTGCACACGATGATCGTGTCGATGAATGTGCCCAGCATGGCGACCATGCCCTGGTTGATCGGGTTTTTGGTCTGTGCTGCCGCGTGGGCGATAGGGGCGGAACCCAGGCCGGCCTCATTCGAGAAAATGCCGCGAGCCACACCAAAGCGAACAGCGGCCCAGACGGCGGCGCCTGCAAAGCCACCTTCGGCGGCAACCGGGCTGAATGCGTGAGTGAACACCATGGCGATGGCACTCGGGATTTGATCGGCGTTAATGGCCAGTACCATCAGGCCAACCAGGACATAAGCGATGGCCATAAACGGCACCAACGTGCTCGCCACCTGCCCGATGCGTTTGATGCCGCCGATCAGGACAAGGCCCACCAGTACCATCAACACAAGGCCGGTAATCCAGTGTGGCAGGTTAAAGTTGGTTTCCAGAACATCAGCCACCGAATTGGCCTGCACCGTGTTACCAATGCCAAACGCGGCCACTGCTGCGAAGATCGCAAACAGCACACCCAGCCAGGCCCACTTTTTGCCCAGGCCGTTGCGAATATAATACATGGGGCCACCAGTGTAGGCGCCGCGTTCGTCCACTTCCCGGAACCGCACGGCCAGTACCGCCTCCGAATATTTGGTCGCCATCCCTACCAGGGCGGTCAGCCACATCCAGAACAGGGCACCGGGCCCGCCCAGAAACACCGCCGTGGCAACGCCGGCGATATTACCGGTGCCGACAGTGGCTGACAGCGCGGTCATCAGGGCCTGAAACGGGGGTATTTCACCCTCTGATTCGGCGCCGGTTCGGCCCTTCCACATCAGTTGGAAACCGGCCCGCAGTTTCAATACCGGCATCAGCTTCAAGCCAATGCTCAGAAACAGGCCGACACCAAGAATCATCACCAGCATGGGTGGGCCCCAGACCAGTGCGTTAATGCTGCTTATAAACGACTCAAAGGCTTCCATGGGAATCTCCCTGTGTTTGTGCCTTGGTATTGAGGCGCTTCCGCGACAAGGAAAATATGGATCTGAATAATACAGATCTGAGCTTGGCGGAGGCGTATAACTCATTGAGTTTATATGCTTATTTTTGTCTGTAAATATTCGCTGTAAAGAATTTGCCGTTCTGACGCGCCGTGGGTCTGCAAAGCTATTGGATTTGGAGGCTCTCGGGTTAAGCTGTGGATTGGTTATCTCAGGAGTCCCTCTATGCCGGAAACCCTAATACATTCTGATTGCAGCGCTGCCG
This sequence comes from Marinobacter sp. V34, assembly GCF_055524115.1. NCBI lineage: Bacteria > Pseudomonadati > Pseudomonadota > Gammaproteobacteria > Pseudomonadales > Marinobacteraceae > Marinobacter > Marinobacter sp. V34. The sequence continues at coordinate 508,296 of NZ_JBUPZY010000002.1, forward strand.
ATACGTTGGTCAACGCCACGCCCGAGACCGTTAACGTCCAGGCAGGCGAGCTTTCGTTTTGTGTGGAAACCCGGGGAGATCCCGCCGGGGAGCCTGTGATCTTCGTAATGGGGTTGGGGGCGCAGATGACGCTCTGGCCGGAAGCGCTTCTGGACCAGTACGCCCGTGAGGGCTTCCGGGTAATCCGGTTTGATAACCGTGACATTGGACTTTCATCCCACCTCAAGAATCGTCTTGAGGGCCACCCGGTTGCGGTCATGGCGAGGCACCGGATGGGCCTGCCGATCGCCGCGCCCTATACCCTGCATGACATGGCGGAGGATGTGTGCAACGTGATGGACGCTCTGAGCTTGACCAGTGCCCATCTGGTGGGTGTGTCCATGGGAGGAATGATCAGCCAGTTGGTGGCGGCCAACCATTCCGAGCGCGTGCGCTCTGCAACGCTGATCATGACCTCCACCAACAGCCCGCGCCTGCCAATGCCGAAATCAAAGCTGATCTGGCGCCTGGCAGGGATCGGAGCGAAAGGGCATGACGAGGCTGCGGTCGTCGCACGCTCCCTGGACTTCTGGAAGGCGATTCAGAGCCCAGGCTACCCACCTCGCGAACAGGAAGTGAGGGACCGGATCGTACGGGAGTTCCGGCGTAGCTATCATCCGGCCGGGATTCTCCGCCAGACCCGTGCCATCCTCGCCACTGGCAGCCTGTCATCGGCGACACGCCGTATACGGGTGCCGGTATCTGTGATCCATGGTAAGGCTGACCCGCTGGTGCGGCCGGTGGCTGCGGAGCAGTTGGGATACCTGATGCCCCATGCCCGCGTTGAGATGATTGACGGCATGGGCCACGATCTTCCGGAACCTCTGTTGTCGCGTTTTGCCGAGATCGGGTTTGAAACCATGTCGCCACAGCCATGGCAGGGCAACGGCTGACGGCCCGTGCCCGCAAAAAGAGATCGCGGGTGGAGGGTTTATACTTCCAGTTTTCGCCCCCATTGCCTATGTTTAAAGAGGGACGAATCCAGAATATGACTGGTCAGGGAGCCTGCCATGCAATCGCTAAAAGTATCCGATGTCATGTGGAACCACATCGAGCCCATTCGTCGTGGAACGCTTTTAACCAAAGTGGTCAAGACACTGCTTCATAACCACGTCACGGGTCTGCCGGTCGTAGATGATCACCGCAAGGTGATCGGGTTTGTTTCCGAGCAGGACTGTATTCACGCCCTGTTAGTGAGCAACTACCACCACGAAGGTGACCCGATCGTGGACGACGTTATGTTTCGCAATCCGGTCACCATATCTCCGGAAATGTCTGTCGTGGATCTGGCCCAGAACCTCGGTGCAGGCAAGCCCAAAGTCTATCCGGTGGTTGATCATGACCGTTTGATCGGCATTGTGACCCGCACCGCCATCCTGGCAGAGTTTGCAAAGGCCGGTTACGGCATAGAAGTACCGAAATACGCGTAGTCAGAAGACTGTGAATTTTCCTACTGAGAGGTACCCATGGAACTGCTCTCCACCAACGTCTGTTTCGACGGCGAACACCGGCGCTACCAGCACCACTCGGCAGCTTTGGACTGCGATATGGAGTTTGCGGTGTATCTTCCCCCTGTTGCCGTGGGCAGCAACCCTCAAAAAGTGCCGGTTCTTTACTGGTTGTCAGGATTGACCTGTACCGATCAGAATTTCATGCAAAAGGCCGGAGCCCAGAAAAAAGCGGCGCAGCTGGGAATCGCCATAGTGTGCCCTGACACCAGCCCTCGTGGTCTGAATCTGCCCGGAGAGCATGACAGTTACGACTTCGGCAGCGGTGCCGGTTTCTATCTAAACGCCACACGGCAACCCTGGGCCCCTCACTACCGCATGTACGATTATGTGGTAAAGGAATTGCCGCAATTGGTGGAAGGCCACTTGCCGGTGACGGAGGATCGCAGTATCAGTGGCCATTCCATGGGTGGTCATGGGGCACTGATCGCTGCGCTGAAGAATCCCGGGCAGTACAAATCAGTGTCTGCTTTTGCGCCGATTGCCAACCCTAGCGAGTGTCCTTGGGGTCAGAAAGCGTTCAGCGGTTATCTGGGGGATGACCCCAAAGCCTGGGAAGAGTGGGATGCGACACTGTTGATTTCCGCAGCGAGGGAACGCTTACCGCTGCTGGTGGACCAGGGTACAGCGGATGACTTCCTTGAAAGTCAGCTCAATCCCGAAGCGCTGGTTGAAGCATGTGAGAAAGTCCATCACCACATCAACCTGCGAATGCACCGGGGTTATGATCACAGCTACTTCTTCATCGCCTCGTTCATTGACGATCATCTCGAACATCATGCCCAGGCGCTGGGCTTGGGATAATGCGGAACGCGTAGGGCGTTAGTGGAAGCCCCAGAGCAGCCCGAAATCCATGGAAGGCATCACTTCAGGCTGCTCAACGTCCACGATATTGAAATCCAGCTGGCTGCAGTCCCGCTCAAAGGTTCCGCCGTAACGGTTGCCCCTGGGGCCGATGATGGCTTTGGCGAACGGGCCACGGTGCCGGTGCGGACGCCGAACGATCACCGCCACCTCGTTGTTAGCGAGCCTCACCAGAGTTCCCGGCGGATAGTCGGTCAGAATCGCCAGCAGAGCCCGCGGAATGGCAGGGCGGAACTTGCCGTCGGCCAGCGTAGCGATCAGTTTGCGGGCTTCGGTAATATTCATTCGTTCGCGGTAGGCCCGCTTCGTTATCATCGCCACATAGCGTTCCGCCAGCGCCAGGATTTCCGCCTCACCCCGTATGTCGGTACCACTCAACCCATTGGGATAGCCCGAACCGTCCGCCTGTTCGTGGTGTTGCGCAATGATTTTGAGTAGCAGTGGGCTGGTGATGTCGGCCTCTTTGAGTGCCTGAACACTGCGTTCCGGGTGTTTGCGTATCACCGCGCGTTGCTCGTCGGTCAATACCCGGTTGGAAGCATTGAGTTTGTCGGCTACCGGCACCAGGGCCAGGTTCGCTGTCAGCGCAGCGCTGATCAGTACAGCCGTCCGTTTGTCATCAAGCCCGAACCGGCGTGCAGTAAACTGGCAGAGAATGGCGTAGAACAGGATCTGTTCATGAATGGTGGGTTCGATGGAGTACAGGTGCACCAGTGCCAGGCTGGCCTCCGGCGATTCCTGGCACATCTGGTCAATCATTCGCGACAGGCCAAGTACCCGTTGACGGGCGCTGTCATCCTGGTTGGTAATGGTGTTTAGCGTGGACTCCAGTGTTTGCAGCAACACGGGGTAATCCGCAAATGGGTTGCGGGCACGGATATCTTCCTGAACATCATCATCGCTGGGGCGCTCAATCGTCCGGGGCTGGAACAATCCACGCTCGAACAGTTGCTCCAGCTGAAGATCATTCTGGATGACGTAGCCCTGCCTCAGCAGTACATTGCCATCGGCGTCATAGACCGTCCAGGGCAAGGGTTTTCCGATGGTCAATGCGCCGGGTGCGATACGAAGAAGGTTCTGCACTCGATGGCTTCCTGGTGCTTATTATAGTAATGCTCAAGTTTACCCCCTATGCCGATAGCAACTCCAGTTGTTGAAAGGACGAGATGGGGCGTTTGTGATGATATGGGAATCAGCGTCCCGCTATTTAACAAGGTATTTCATTTGTGTGTTTGTTAAATTTCGTTGCGTCCGTCTTTGCGGGGTAAATCTTGCGCTATGATAGTTTGCTAACAAGAACCCGGCAGGGATGTACTGTCACTATGCTCTATCGTCTGAAAACCGATTTCAGGCTGTCCATCATCACGCTGCTGGCCATCAGTGCCATTCTGGGAATCACCCCCTTTGCGGTAATGCGGTTTGTCCAGGGCAACGTGCTGGCCGGGGTGGTCGATCTCGGTATTATGTTGGCGATCACTGCAGGAACGCTTTATGCCTGGATAACAGGTGATACCGCCCGCAGTGGATTTGCCATGGCCCTGGTGGCCTGCGGTGGGGCGGTCACAGTCGGAGCGTTGGTCGGAGAGCCTGGGCTGTTTTGGCTATATCCGTGCCTGGTGACAAGTTTCTTCCTGACGGAGCCCCGCTACGCAATATTTATCAATTTGGCCGCCGTGCTGGCCCTGATGGTGCATGGCGTGGCCTTCAGCTCTCTTGTCCAGATGTGGACCTTTGCCGCCACGGCTATGGTCGTTAGTTGCTGTGCCTATGTTTTTGCCCATCGGAACGAGAACCAGCGGGAGCGCTTGGAACACCTGGCCACAATCGATCCCCTTACGGGCGTCAAAAACCGCCGCTCCATGGATCAGGAACTGGCAATGGCCGTTGCCGGCGCCTCCAGAAACGGTATCTCCTACGCCCTGGTGTTGCTGGACATCGACTATTTCAAGAAGATCAATGACGAGTATGGGCACAACGTGGGCGATGACGTGCTGGTGGAAATGGTGGCGTTAATCGAGCAGAACATCCGCAAGTCCGATCAACTTTTCCGCTTCGGCGGTGAAGAGTTTGTGTTGCTGATGCCGGGGGTGGACTCAACCGGGTTGAGGGCGGTCATGCACAACCTGCAGCACATCATGCACAAGTTCCTGCGTCACCCCGGGGGACAGGTTACCGCCTCCTTTGGCGTTGCCCTACTCCAGGCTGGCGAAAAGCCTGACGATTGGCTGGCACGGGCGGATGAAGCGCTTTACGAGGCAAAGGACACCGGGCGCGACCGTATTGTCTACGCGGACGATGTTGTCGCCAGCCCTGCGTGACTGCCCCCGCAAGATTATTCTGGTTTTGGCGAGTACAGGAACAATCGCAACCCCAGCAGGATGCTGGCGGATGCCAGCCCACAGGTAAGCCCAACCCAAAAACCAGCGGCCCCCATGGCAGGTAGTAGCCAGTCGGTAAACGTCAGTATCCATCCCAGTGGCAACCCTACTCCCCAGAACGAAAACAACATGATGAACATGGGAATGCTGGTGTCCTTGTACCCCCGCAAGGCGCTGATGCAGGTCACCTGAATTACATCGGCGATCTGGAAGAAGGCCGCATACACCAGCAGCGTAACTGTCACGGCCTGAACACCCTGCTCGCTGGTGTAAAGCGCTGCAATACCCTCTGCGAATACAAACAGCAACACGGCAAATACCAGCGCCACCGCTGACGCCAGAATCAGCGAACTGCGGGCGATGAGCCGGGCAGTATTCGGCGCTTTGGCACCCACCAGGAAGCTCACTCGCAGGGTCAACGCCATGCCGATACTCAGCGGCAGCATGAATACCAGCGATACCACGTTCAGCGCGATCTGGTGCCCTGCCACAATCACTGGCCCCAGCGGGGCCAGGAACAGGGCAATAACCGAGAACATGCTGGCTTCCACGAAGATGGTGAAACCAATGGGAATACCCAGGCGCAGGATGTAGCGGATGCCCTCGGCGTCTGGCTTGGCCCAGTCCGCCAGCAGGTGAAAGCGGCGATACACCTCACTGCGGTTCAGGTAGATCAGCAACGCCAGGGCCGCAACGCCGTTGGAAATGGATGTCGCCCATCCGCAGCCGATTCCGCCCATGGCCGGGAGGCCGAGTTTGCCGTATATGAAGATGTAGTTGAGGGGAAGGTTGATCAGGGTTCCTAGCACTGAGAAGGCCATAATCACCCGGGTATGGCCCAGCCCGTCCGTCAGCCCCCTTAGTGCCATGATCATCAACATCGCAGGGATGCCCCAAGCGAAGGCGTCCAGGTAACCCTGGGTGATACGGGCGGTGCCGGTCTCCAGTTTGAGGGCATCCAGTACCGGGTGCACGTTGGTCAGCAGCAGAATCATGAGCACCGAACCGCCGGCTGCGATATAAAGCCCCTGCCAGGTTGCGGGCATGATTTTCTCGGTGGTGCGCGCACCGTTATAACCGGAAATGATCGGCTGCAGGGCCCCCAAAAGCCCCATGAAAAAGAGGAACACCGGCATCCACAGGCTACTGCCAATACCCACGGCAGCCAGATCCTTTGCACTGGCATGGCCTGCCATCACAGTATCAATGACACCGTTGGCCATCTGCGCCACCTGGGCGATCAAAATCGGTCCGCCCAGCACGGCCAGCGTGCGCCACTCGGTCAGCGTTCGCTGGACCAGCGGCTGGCGGACTTCGGGTAATGGCTGGTGGGTTTCGTCCATGGATTCGTGAGCCCGGGCCGGAAACGTAAATCGGAAACTGTCAGGAACGCGGGATGGTACCCTATTCCTCATTCCGGATGTCATAAGGTGTTTCCGGGGCACTGTGTACAACTCAGTGTAGTAGCGGGTAAAGTGCCGCTTTCCAATGTTTCAGGTGCGGGTAGTATGGGTCTTCTGATTTTCGTAACAGTCCTGTGGGCATTCTCGTTCAGCCTGATTGGCGAATTTCTGGCCGGGCGTGTGGACAGCGATTTTGCGGTCTTGACCCGTGTGGTTCTTGCCGCCCTGGTGTTTCTGCCGCTGACCCGCTGGCGAGGGGTTCCAGGCGGCTTGAAGCTGGGCGTACTGGTCACCGGCATGCTGCAGTTCGGTGTGACCTATTTGTGCCTGTATCGCTCATTCAGCTACCTGACAGTGCCGGAAGTTCTGCTGTTTACCATTTTCACGCCGCTGTACGTCACCCTGATCGACGACGCCTTCTACCGTCGCTTCTCGCCGGTTGCGTTGGTTGCGGCGGCTGTAGCAACGCTGGGTGCGGGAATCATTCGTTACGATGGCCTGAGCCAGGGCTTCATCACCGGTTTCCTGCTGTTGCAGGTGGCCAACTTCACCTTTGCGGCGGGCCAGGTCGGCTACAAGCACACCATGATGCGCTTCCCGACGGAACTGCCAGCCTACCGCACGTTTGGTTATTTCTTTTTCGGGGCATTGATCATTGCCCTGCCATCTTTCCTGATCTTCGGCGACGCCAGCCGCCTACCCAGCACCTCACTGCAGTGGGGCATTCTTGCCTGGCTGGGCCTGGCAGCGTCCGGTATCGGTCTGTTCCTGTGGAACCGGGGTGCGTGCCACGTGGATGCAGGCACATTGGCGATCATGAATAACGTGTTGGTGCCCGCGGGACTGCTCGTTAATCTGGTGATATGGAACCGGGATGCCGACCTGTTGCGACTGGCTATCGGCGGCGGTGTTATCGCCCTGTCGCTGTGGCTGAATGCGCGTTTTCATCCGCAGGCAAGGCTGGCGGCGTAACGGTATTCCCGGTTGCCTGCAAAGGGCGGTCCCGGGTTCGCTCTGACATCCTCGGGATATCGTATATTTCACAATATTCGCTGACGGCGTCTACGCTTACAGTTGCCATAATTGCCAGACCAAATGTGGAATGGCCATGTCAGGGAGACAGCCTGCAATGAGAAAAAACCTTCCGGTTACCCAGCGTGAAGTCAGAATGTCCGAAAGCGGTCGACTGATTACCACCACCGATCCAAGAGGTGTAATTACCTACTGCAACGACGAGTTCGTCGACATTAGTGGTTTCTCTCGAGAGGAGTTGGTAGGCCAGCCCCACAACGTAATCCGCCACCCGGATATGCCGTCAGCCGTATTCCAGGGTATGTGGGAGTACCTTAAGGCCGGTAAACCCTGGATGGGCGTGGTCAAGAACCGCACCAGGACCGGTGACCACTATTGGGTGAGCGCTTACGTGACCCCTATTCTTGAGAACGGGAAAATGACTGGCTTCGAGTCGGTACGGGTGTCGCCAACCCGTGAGCAGGTGGCACGGGCTGAAAAGCTTTACCCGAAGCTGTCTTCCGGCAAGGCAGCTGTCAGTGTCCAGAGTCGGATTGCATCCGTCTTGCGGTCAGGATGGCCCTTTGCCCTGTCGCTGGTCTTGAGCCTGATGGCGTTGACCATGCTGGGCAATTCCGGGATGGCCATCGGCGTGATCGTGCTTGCCCATGTGCTGGCAGCGGGGCTAACCCTCAGGTCCATTACCGTTCGCCTGCAGAGCCTGCTTGACTTGCGCCCTGATGCCTTCCGCGATGCCATTGTGGCACGGACCTACAGCGATGAAAGCGGCCTGTTCTCGCAAATGGCCATGCTGATCATGAGTGAGAAAGCGAGGATTCGTACAGCCCTGGCCCGGATTGATGACCAGGCGGAGCTTCTGTATGAGCATGCCAGAGCCAGCCATGGTTATATCAGTGAGGGCGCCGAGTCGATTGGCAAACAGCGGGCCGAAACTGACCAGACCGCGTCGGCTATAAACGAAATGACGGTGTCGATCCAGGAAGTTACCGAAACCGTTAACGGCAACGCAAAAGTGGCGGAAGAGGCCAATCGAATGGCAGCCACCGGCAGCAAACGCAGTGGTGAGGCTCTGACGGCCATCGAACAGCTGGTCACTCGGGTTAACGGCATCGGTACGGCTATCCAGAAACTTGGTGCCTCGACGGAAAGCATCGGTGAGGCCGCCAGTCTGATTTCAGACATTGCTGAACAAACCAACCTGCTGGCGCTGAATGCGGCCATCGAAGCCGCGCGTGCCGGTGAGCAGGGGCGTGGGTTCGCTGTGGTGGCGGACGAGGTCCGGTCGCTGGCCCGCCGCACCCGGGACTCCACAGTACGTATACAGCAAGTCATTGATGATTTTCGTAGCCAGGTGGAGCAAGCCGTTCAGGCCACCCGTGAAGGGGAGCAGGATGCCGGCAGGGGCCTGGAGAAGGTGCGGGAGGCAGAAACATCCCTGCAGGAAATCGTGTCATCGATCCACGATATATCCGACAGTTTCATCAGCATGTCGGCGGCTTTCGAGGAGCAGAGCCAGGTATCCGAGGAGATCAACCACCAGGTGGTCAATATTGCCGAGCTGGCTGATCATAGTACCCAGCAGGCGGAGTCTGCCAAGGACAGCAGTAACAGCCTGAGCCATATGTCGCGCGGACTTAAAGACCTGGTCTCCCGGTTCGTCAGTAAAAACGGCTAGTTATCGGCCGGCACCGGAGATGTTTGCATCCCGGTGCCAGCCCTGGCTGGCATCCTGTACGGAGTGCTGGCAGAATCTCGCCCCATCTGCTGAAGCAGGCCTTCGGCATACCTCATCTAATCGATTCATCAGCCAAAAGCACAGGATGAAACAATGACTGGTTCCAAATCGACCCCGGCCCATCGCGGGTTATGGTCCTCCCGGATGGCCTTTATCCTGGCCGCGACCGGTTCGGCCGTCGGGCTGGGCAATATCTGGAAATTTCCCTACGTCACCGGCGAAAATGGTGGTGGCGCCTTCGTACTGGTATACCTGTTGTGCATCGCCATCGTTGGTATTCCCATCATGATGGCGGAAGTGTATATCGGCCGCAGTGGCCGACATAATCCGATCACCAGTTTCCGCCTGGTGGCCGAGCGCAACCTGGTGTCACCAGTGTGGCGAATTTCTGCCATTGTGGGTGTGCTGGCAGCGTTCATTATCCTGTCGTTCTATTCGGTGATCGGGGGCTGGGCGGCGTCCTACGTCGGCCACGCGGCCATGGGCGACTTTACCGGCCAGAGTGCGGACGCCATCGGCGAGCTGTTCGGTGGCCTTCTGGCCAGCCCGGTCACTCTGCTGATTTGGCACACGATCTTTATGGCATTGGTGATTTTCGTGGTGGCCCGTGGGCTTAAATCCGGCCTTGAGCGTGCCGTGACCATCCTGATGCCGGCGCTGTTTGTGTTGCTGCTGGTTGCGGTGGGTTATGCCACCACCACCGGCCACTTCGGGGAGGCGGTGTCCTTCCTGTTTACGCCGGATTTTGGTGCCCTGACCATGGATGGCGTGTTGGTGGCTCTGGGCCATGCGTTCTTCACCCTGAGCCTGGGTATGGCCATCATGATGGCCTACGGTTCCTACCTGGGTGACGACGTGTCGGTCGGGCGGACCGCGGTGACCGTGTCGATCATGGATACCGTGGTGGCGCTGATGGCGGGCCTGGCCATTTTCCCGGTGGTGTTTGCCAATGGCCTGGAAGCTGGGGCCGGCCCCGGCCTGATTTTCCAGACCCTGCCTTTGGCCTTTGGCCAGATGCCGATGGGCAGCATTTTTGGCGCTCTGTTCTTTGTACTGCTGTTGTTCGCCGCCTGGACCTCCGCTATTTCGCTGTTGGAGCCGGTGGTTGAGTGGCTGGAAGACAAACTGATCGTTGGCCGTGTGGGAAGCGCGGTGGTGGTAGGGGTTGCCTGCTGGCTACTGGGTATTGCGTCCATCCTGTCACTGAACGAGTGGTCCGGTTTTGCCCCCTTGGGCATGTTCGAGCGTTTCGAGGGCAACACCATCTTCGACCTGCTCGACTTCTTTACCGCCAACGTGATGTTGCCGCTGTCCGGTCTTCTGACGGCCCTGTTTGTCGGCTGGTGTGTGGCGAAAGAGTCGCTTCAGAGCAATCTGGCCCTGGCCGGAGGCAGTTTCGCGCTTTGGTACAATCTGGTTCGCTTCGTGACACCGGTGGCGGTTGCTATCGTGTTTATTTACAACCTGATGTCGTAAAGGCCGTCAGGGGATTGAAAGAAACCCGGCCCACACGCGGCCGGGTTTTGTGACAGGCCATTTAACGCCTATTAGTCTGAGTTGGTCACAGCGCGCAACTCGTTCAGATGCGGCCGGACGGCACGCTTGTCCGCTTCCGGTGCATTGCTTGCCGTCTCCATGGCGGACATGGCGCCGCCCATCATGTTTCGCATCTGCTGTTTCTGGGCTTCGCTCATGTGCGGATTGTTATTGATTTCCTCCATGGCTTTGGCCATTTCCTGATTCATGGTGTCAGATTGTTCGCCCATTTCAAGAGCGCTCCATGCGTGAAAAATGCGGTCGCCAGTCTTTGCCCACGCGTCGGGATTTGCGAAACCGTGTTGTTCCACCACGTCTTCCAACTGGTTGTACATGTCGTGGCCTTTCATCCGTTCGATAGACGATGAAAGTATTCGCGACATGTCCGGCATTTTGGCATCGCCCTCATTCCTCTTGGCCGAGAACTCCTCCGTCATCTCATCGAATTCGTTTTCCATGCCCTGAAGGGTTTCCAGGCTGCTGATGAACGAACGGATGGTCTGGTCGGTCAGGGTTTCGGCCTGAGCCGCAATAGGTGCAAGGGAGAGCAGTAAAAGCAGGGTAAGAAAAACGGGGTTGAATCGGTTCATGAGAACGTCTCCTTGTGATCGGGAATCCCGGTTCCATTGCTTGGGATTCCCTTAAGGTAGCTCTCTGCTAAATCGCCTGCAACAGCCCGGAATGAACGTTCAGAATCATGGCTATCGTCCGGACTTAACTGAAAGCCTGGAGGCCCGTCTGGCCTCGGCCGAGAATGAGCGCGTGGATATCGTGGGTGCCCTCGTATGTGTTCACCGATTCGAGGTTCATTACGTGGCGAATTACATGGTATTCGTCGGAAATGCCGTTGCCCCCATGCATGTCGCGCGCAACCCGGGCGATATCAAGGGCCTTGCCGCAATTGTTACGCTTCAGCAGCGACACTGCATCTGGTGTGGCAGCGCCCTGGTCCATCATGCGGCCCAGTTGCAGGGCGCCAAGCAGGCCGAGGGTGATTTCCGTCTGCATATCTACCAGTTTTTTCTGTACCAGTTGGTTGGCGGCCAGGGGTTTGCCGAACTGCTTGCGATCCAGGGTGTACTGGCGGGCGGCGTGCCAGCAGAATTCGGCGGCTCCCAGGGAGCCCCAACTGATGCCGAAGCGGGCCTTGTTGAGGCAACTGAACGGACCTTTCAGGCCTTCCACTTCAAGTTTGTTTTCCTCTGGAACAAAGACGTCATCCATAAAAATGGAGCCGGTCTCGGAGGCGCGCAGGGAAAACTTGCCTTCGATTTTCGGCGTGTCCAGCCCTTTGGCGCCGCGTTCAATGACAAAGCCTGTCACCATGCCGTCCAGCTTGCCCCAGACCACACACACATCTGCGATCGGGGCGTTGGTGATCCAGGTTTTGGCGCCACTGAGCAGGTACCCTCCGTCTACCTTTTTTGCACGGGTTTCCATACTGCCTGGATCCGAGCCATGATTGGGTTCGGTCAGGCCAAAGCAGCCTACCATCTCGCCGGAGGCCAGTTTAGGCAGAATCCTCTGTTTCAGTGGTTCCTTGCCGTAGGAAAAAATCGGATGCATCACCAGGGAGGACTGAACGCTCAGCGCTGAGCGGTAAGCTGAGTCCACCCGCTCCACTTCACGGGCGATCAGTCCGTAACACACGTGGCTGAGTCCGGGACCGCCATACTCTTCCGGCAGGGTTGCGCCGAGCATGCCCAGCTCACCCATATCGCTGAAAATACTTCGGTCGAAACGCTCGTGACGGTTGGCCTCGGTGATGCCGGGCATCAGGCGCTTGTCACAGAAGGCACGAATGCTGTCACGGACCTGTCGCTCAGATTCTTCCAGTTGGCCGTCAAAATTCAACAAATCGTTCCAGGGCGCAGAGCTCATGGGGTTCTCCGGATTCGGCTTGGTCGATTGGAATTCATCGTCTCGACCATGTGTCAGTTGATTCAATATGGTGGGCAGAGTTCATTCAATACTTCAAGCTTTTCCGCCAAGCAAAATCCTCACCGCCGTGCAGGCATCTTCCAGTTCTTCATCCCGGGGCTCGCGCCCGCCAATAATATCGGCGTACAGGCAAGACTCGGCCAGGCGCACCATAAAGTAAGACAGGCTTTCCAGGTTCATTGGCGGCTGGATAAAACCAGCGGCAACCTGTTCCTTCAATATTTGCGTATTGGCCTCAACAGTCCGGCTGTGGAGAGTTGACTGGGATGATGTCAGGATCTTAAGGGCGTATTCGGGGTCATCGTGGACGAAACGCCGCAAGGGTTCGGAGTGTAGCAGTACCGAATTGATGTAACGAAACACACCTACCACATAATCCACACCATGGCCGGAGGTGTGATCAATCGCGTCCTGGCGAAGCGAGTCATACAGGGACCACAGGACCTCACCCATTAGCAGGTCTTTGTTACCGACCCAACGAAAGAGAGTGGCTCGGCCGATATTGAGCTCTTCTGACAACAAGGCGAGGTGAATCCGTTGGCCTTTGAGCCATAGCCGGCGCGCGCGCATAATAACGTCTGCAGGTGTCGCCCTTGTTGTGATTACGTCTGTTGTCACTGGAACCCCTTTCCAATCGTCTGGTAACAGTCTAACGGCAAAGCAAAACGACTGCCATTCAGGCCATCCGTGACAGATTCGTGAACTTTCCGCGATACACTCTTTAACACCCCGTGATGAACCCGTGATGACGCTGATCCAGGATAGATCTCGAACCTGCCGCCCAGGCAGGCACACATTCTTGGGGAGATATCACGATGAACAAGCTTACGACAATTGCAGCAATGGCCCTGTTCGGCTTGATGGCAAGCGCAACTCAGGCAGATGACATGGCGTCCGAAGATGGCATGATGAAGGATGATATGAAAGGATCAATGGAACACAAAGACATGAAAAAAGATGGCATGTCCGATTCCATGGGCCACGATATGAAGAAGGACGGCATGTCCGACGACCACATGGACATGAAAGATGACGGAATGGGGATGAAAGACGACGAGGCCATGCACGACGACATGGAGGACGACGGTATGGGCAAGGCGAATGCCACGAACTAACCGGTGGCCATCCAACGGCATCAGAGCCAGGAACCTATGACCCGAAACGTACTGATTGTGGAAGACAGCCCCGGTATTGGAGAACTCGTGCGAATGCACGTGGCCGATCTGGGCATGAACCCGGTCCTGTGTGATCGGGGTGATACCGGGTTGGAACGTTTTCGTGAAGGCGACATAGACTTGGTTGTGCTCGACCTGATGTTGCCCGGTATGGACGGTCTCTCGGTGTGTCGGGAGATCCGCTCCGGCCCGGGGTATGTGCCGGTGCTCATGCTGACGGCGAAAAGCACGGAGCTGGATCGCGTACTGGGGTTGGAGATGGGGGCAGACGATTACCTCACCAAACCTTTCAGCGTGGCCGAACTGTCGGCGCGGGTGAAAGCCCTGTTCCGGCGGGTGGACGCCATGTCGCATTCGTCGGGTGAAACGTCGGGGCCTGAAGAGTCGGGTGAGCTGGACACTGAAGGCTTGCGTATCGATCCAGCACGGCGCCGTGTGTTCGTATGGGAACAGGAAGTGGAATTGACGGCCCGGGAGTTCGACCTGCTCTGGCACTTTGCCAGCCACCCGGGACGTGTGTTCAGCCGTGTTCAGCTGCTGGACAAGGTCTGGGGATACAACCACGAAGGCTATGAACACACCGTAAACACCCACATCAATCGCCTGCGAGGAAAGATCGAACAGGATCCGGCGCGGCCTGAGTTCATTGAAACCGTCTGGGGTGTGGGCTATCGCTTCCGGGACTGATCCATGCTGAAAACACTCTACACTCGGCTTGCGTTGGGGCTGCTCCTGCTATTGCTTGCTGTCGGGTTGTTGTACACCTTTTTCAGCCTTTACTCCCTGCGGGAGTACAACGCATCTGTCAATCAGGAGCTGCACCGGGATCTGGCGAAAGATCTGGTGGCAGACAGGAATCTGGTCAGCGAAGGAGAACTGGACCGCGGCGCCCTGAAAGAACTCTTTGCGTTGTACATGACCATCAATCCCAGCATTGAAATCTATCTGCTGGATCTGGACGGCACCATCCTCTCTTATTCCGCAGACCCGGCGAAAATCAAGCGCAAGCAGGTCTCGCTCGAGCCCATCCGCCGTTTGATGAACGATATGGACCGCTACCCGGTACTGGGTGACGACCCACGCAGCCATGACAGGCAGAAAGTCTTTTCCGTAACGCCGGTGCCGTCGATGGATAATCCGGAGGGGTATCTCTATGTGGTGTTGCGCGGAGAGGAGTACGACGCTGCGGAAACCATGGCCCGTGGTGGTCAATTGGTGGAGCTGAGTGCCTGGGCGCTGTTGGTTAGCCTGGCGGTGGTGATGATTGCCGGGCTGGCGGTGTTCCGGTTGCTGACCCGTCGGCTGACTTTGTTGACCCGACTGGTGGAGGATTTCGAGAACAGTGACATGAGTCGCCAACCGGTCAACACGTGGCGCGAGAGGCGGCCCGTGGTCCGTGACGAAATCGATTATCTGGGGGCGACCTTTGATGATATGGCCAGCCGGATCGCCGGCCAGATTGAACAGCTGACAGAGAAAGACGCCCAGCGCCGCCAACTTGTGGCGCAGGTGTCCCACGACCTGCGCACCCCCCTGGCCTCTATGCAGGGCTACATTGAAAGCCTGAAGCTCCGGCGTGATCGCCTGACGGCGGAAGAGCAGGATCGCTTTCTCAGTATCGCCCTCAAGGAGGGTAGACGGCTGAGCCGCCTGGTGGACGAGCTGTTCGAACTTGCGGCCCTCGAAGCCCGAGAAAAGCAGCCGGTACCAGAACCTTTTCCCCTGGCAGAGCTGGTGCATGATGTGGTCCAGAAGCATGGCCAGGAAGCCGGGAACCAGCAACTGGAACTGGTGGTGGAGGGCAATCCCGACCAACCCCTGGCTTATGCAGACGTGGCCATGACCGAGCGGGTTCTGGACAACCTGATTGGCAATGCGATTGCGTACAGCCCTGCCGGTGGCAGGATTGAAGTGGCGTTCGGGCAGACGGATGGCCAGCCGGAGGTGTGTGTGCGGGACAGTGGCCCGGGTATACCCGAGCAGGACCTGCCTCATATCTTTGATCCATTCTACCGTGGCGATTCCTCGGGCGGGGACGGCCATGCGGGCCTGGGGCTTGCCATTGCCCGCAGGATCATGATGCTTCAGGCCGGCGACATCAGCGTTGAGAACCTGAGTTCCGGCGGCGCTTCCTTTTGCATACGGCTACCGGTTCGCCCATCAAATGAGTGATTTGCATCCGAAATGATCTCTCCGGCGTTATACAAACGTAATAAACTGGAGAAAGTGACGTGATGAATCCCGTGCAAACTGGTCACAGTATCCAAAAGGCAAGAGGTTAGAGTTATGAAACGGTATCTGTTACTGACGTCCGTCGCGGCAGCGATCGCTTTGACCGGTTTCCAGGTTGGCGCCTCCAAAGGGACGGAATCACAATACGCCCCGGATGACCCTGATCTGGCGGTTGCTACCTTCGCCGGTGGCTGCTTCTGGTGTGTGGAAGCGGCCTACGAGGAAAAAGTGCCGGGAGTTGTTGAAGCGGTGTCCGGCTACAGTGGCGGCGATGAGAAAAACCCGAACTATAAACAGGTTGCCGGTGGCCGCACCGGCCATACCGAGGCGGTCCAGGTGTACTACGACCCGGATACGATTACCTACGAAGGCCTGCTCCAGGCGCTGTGGCGGACTGCCAACCCAACCGACGTGAAGGGCCAGTATGTGGACCGGGGCAAACAGTACCGGCCGGCGATTTTCTACCACAACGAAGCACAGAAGCGCGCAGCCGAAGCCTCGATAAAGGCGCTGGAAGAGTCTGGCCGCTATGATCATCCGGTCAAGATTGAAGTGGTGGCTTTCGAAGCGTTCTACGACGCGGAGGAATACCATCAGGACTACTACAAGAAGAACCCGGTGCGGTACCAGTTCTACACCTTCAACTCCGGCCGCTACCAGTTTATCGAGAAGGTCTGGGGCGAGGATGAGAAAGTGGATTATGCCGAGTATCGTCCCGAGAACAACGGTGGTTCCGCGCAGGCCACTGTCAACAAAGCGTCCGGTGGCAATGCCGGCATGAACCTCAGCCGGGTTGAGGCATTCAATCCAGACACGTTCACCAAGCCTGACGACAAAACGCTTCAGGCGCGGTTGACGGAGGATCAGTACGAAATCACTCAGGAGGATGGCACCGAGCCTGCCTATCAAAACGAGTATTATGATGAGAAACGGGCGGGTATCTATGTCGACGTTGTTTCCGGCGAGCCGCTGTTCTCCTCCCGTGACAAGTACAAATCCAACACTGGTTGGCCGAGCTTTACCAAACCGATCAGCCCGGACATGGTAGTGGAGAAAGAGGACAACACCTTCTTCATGACCCGCACGGAGATCCGCAGCCGATATGCGGATTCCCACCTCGGGCATGTGTTCAACGACGGCCCGGCGCCAACGGGGCTGCGTTACTGCATGAACTCCGCCGCGCTCCGGTTTATCCCGTTGGACAACATGGAAAAGGAAGGTTACGGCGAGCTGATCAGTGAAGTGAAAGAAGCCAGCCGTACGGCGTCCAACTAAAGAAACGCGTTACAGCCAGAGATCCTGGATGGGGGTCTCTGGCGAAAAGTGGTGCTGGATTTGCGCCATCAGCAACTCCGCGCTGGCCAGCGCGTCCACCAAAGCATTGTGCGGTGGGTAGTGTGGCAGCCCGTACCGCAGCCGGCTGTCTGCCAGCCGAATTGAGACTGGTTGCTTGCCCCTCAGCTTTTGCCACCACGTGAGTTTCCGGTTGGGGTGCAGGTAGGCCTCAATGGCCATCGTGTCCATCACCGGAAAGCGTATTTCCTCGGCGATTCTCCATTTCAGCGCTACGTTCAGGAACGGACGTTCGATATTGCGGTAGTGCACCACCGGCACCCGACCGGCGAGGCTTTCCAGAATCTCGTCCAGTACGTCGGCCAGATCAGGGGCCTTGTCGATATCGGTATGGGTTATGCCATGTATTGTGACTGAGGTCTGGTGCAGCGGTAGTTGCGGTTTCACCAGCCAGTGTCGTGAACCACCCAGTTGCACGCGGCCAAGGGTAAAGGGCACCACGCCGATGCTGACGATAGAATGGCTGTCAGGATCCAGACCGGTGGTTTCGAAATCCACCGCCACAAAGGGTACTTCACTGACGGGCGTATCCGGCGCTACGCACCCGGCCTGGTAAAAAGCCTTCAGGCGCGGGTCTTTCGCGCTCGTTGCCAGTTTCCGATACTGTTCGGGCCATGGCAAAGTGTTGATAGGGCTTTCACTGGTCGTTGATTGCAGATCATCAGACATTCCGTGCAACCTGAGCGTTGTAGCGAAACTTCAGGAATTTCTGGGCCTGGCTGACTACCTGAAAGGCGTCTTTGAGGTGGCTGCGCTCAAACGGAGACAGATCCTCGGGCCGCACGTTGTTGTCAGGCTCACGACCGGCTTCGATGGCGAGGGCCTGATGGCGAATTCGCACAATGGCGATGAATTCGAAGGCGTCCCTCAGGTTATCAACCCCGTCCTCCGGGATGAGCTTGGTCTGCCCTATGGCTTTGAGGCGATTGAACGTATTCTGCGCCGGCGAGCCACAGGCCAGGGCATGTATGCGGATCAGGTCCGACATGGGGGCCGTGCCTCGACGCTTGAGGTTGAAGGTTTTGGCCTGCTTGCCGCTTTCCTCCATGACAAAGGTGCGGAAAAAACCAAGCGGTGGTGTACGGTTGAGCGCGTTGCGGGCCATCATTGCGAGGAATCGTTGACTGTTACTGGCTTTCTGAGCGATGAAAGCCTTCAGCTCTTCGGTGAACTCGGTGCGGCCGTGGATGCCGTCCAGATCGAAGAAGATATTGCTGTTCAGCAGAGCTTCCGCCTTGGGGTTATCGATCCAGTCGGCGAAGTATTCTCTCCAGACTCGCAACGGTTGCCGCCACTTCTGATTGGTGGCCATGATATCGCCAGTGCAGTACGTGTAGCCGCACTCGGCCAGGCCATCACTGACAAACTTGGCCAGGGCGAGGAAATAGTCGTCGTGCTGAACCGGATCGAAGCTGTCGTCCAGCACCATAGCGTTGTCCTGATCGGTGACGACAAGCTGCTCGTCCCGGGCCATGGAGCCGAGTGCCATAAAACAGTAAGGCACGGGGGGTGGTCCCAGTTTTTCTTCCGCCAGTTCCAGTAGGCGCTGGCTGAACGTGCGGCCGATTCCGGCCATGGCGCTGCCAATCATATGGGAATTGGCATCTTCGCGAACCATGCGTACGAAAGTGTTGGGTACTTCCTTGCTCAGGCGTTTCAGGCCTTTCACATCCTGCTGATGATAGATGTTGCTGACCAGGTAAAGACTGCTCTGGGACTCGTGTTTGACGATGTCCGACAGCGCAATCACGCCCCGCACAGTGTCACCTTCCATCACCGGAAGGTGATGCACGTTGTTGTGCAACATGGTCAGCATGGCTTCGAAAATGAAGGCGTTGACACCGGTGGTGATCAGCTCTTCGGTCATAATATCGCTGATGGGTGTTTCCGACGGCAACGCCTCGCAAAGAGCTCGGGTGCGCAGATCGCGATCGGTGATAATGCCAGAGAGCCGGGGCTGTTCACCGCTCTCGTCCATCAGCAAGAGGGCCGATACGCCCCGCTCCGTCATAATTCGGGCGGCCTCCTGAAGGCGCACAGTGTTGGGGGCCATCACGGGCTCGCGGGAAATCAGCCGGGTCACCCGTGCGGTCATCGGTTGATTTGATTTCTCCCGTCGGGAAAGCGCCGAACGCAGTCGCGAATGGTCCTCGGTCTCGACAAAATCGGTGAAATTATCATCGCTCTCCCAGAGATGCTGAAATATCTCGTCGGGAATCAGGTAGATCAGGGAGTCTTCAATGGTCTTGGCCGGAAACCGCACCGTTTTGTTCGTCAGCAGGCCGAACTGACCGAAAATTTCACCTTCAGTGATGCGGTTGTATAGCTCGCCGGTGCGTCGATAGATCTCGACAGCGCCGCTGCGAACATAATGCAGGTATGTATTCCGTTCCCCTAATGTGAGGATGTCCGTGCCAGCGCGGAAATAGGCGATTTCGATGCCGGAGACGATGCGGTCCAGGACATTCTCCGGCATCTCGTCAAACGGGGCATGCTGGGCCAGGTGGTTGCGTATCTCGATCAGCTCTGCCTGCATTGCTCGCTTCCTTTTCGCACCGGTTACGCCTGTAGAATTTACCACGCAATATAGCAGTGGCGCTGTTTTACGGCCATCATGTTGGGCAAGATGGCGGTGGTTCACATACGGGAGGATGGGTTTTGTCTGCAATTCACACACTGGTTCTTGGGGGTATTCGGTCCGGTAAAACCGCGCTGGCTGAGCGCATTGCCAGCGACGCCGGTTCGCCGGTGGTCTATGTTGCAACGGCAACTGCTGACGATGAAGAAATGACCCGGCGGGTGGCCCGGCACCAGCAGAATCGCCCGTCGGAATGGGGGTTGGCAGAGGAGCCCTTGAAGCTGGCCTCTGTGCTGGATGGCTACGGCAAGGAGCCACGGCCACCGTTGCTGCTGGTGGATTGTATGAGCTTGTGGGTGAGCAACCTGTTGTTTGCCAGTGACGAGGTGTTTGCCCATGAGCGCGCCGCCTTCCTGAGGGCATTGGAAAATTACCCGGGCCAAATTGTGATTGTCAGTAATGAAGTGGGCCTGGGCACCATCGGCATGGACCCGCTTACCCGCCGTTTTTGCGATGAGCTGGGTTGGCTCAATCAGGATCTTGCCGGCTGCTGTGAGCGAGTATTGATGAGTGTGGCGGGGCTGCCGCAAGCGTTGAAAGGTTGATTATCCGCCGTGTGTTTGCAGGCAACTGAGCCGGCCATGCTCCGACTCGTCTACGCGGATACGGCTACGGCAGGCATAGGGAACCGTTAACGCGGAAAAAGAACGTTCGGTGGGAATACCCATCACCTCTGCCAGAAGCATGCGAATCACGCCACCATGGCACACCACCAGTACCCGCTTTCCCGCTGCCTGCGTTTGCCAGTGCTGCCAGGCGTTGCTAACTCTCTGCCGGAACTCGGTTATTGCCTCGCCCCCGGGCGGAGGGTAACGAACCGGGTCGCTCCAGAAGCGGGTCAGCGCCTCGGGCGTATCCGCCATGATGCTTTCGGAGGTTCTGCCCTCCCAGTCACCGAACGCAATCTCTCGCAGCCGTGGCTCCTGATGCAATGGAATCTGACGTTGCTCTGCCACCTGTTCCGCGAAAGCGCGACAGCGCAGCAGTGGGGAGGTGATGATCACATCCCACGGATCGCCTTCTCTAACGGCAGCGTTCATTTGCTGCCAGCCGGTGTCGCTCAGTGGATCGTCCTTGCTGCCCCGGAACATGGGCCCGCCGGCAGATTCGCCATGGCGGATCAGGTCGAAAAACGTCGTGGTGTTCTGGTTATTGGCCATCCCTGTTTCAGCCCTCGTTCCTGTCGGTTACGCCGGCGTCAGCGAAGCTGGCCATCTGGTTGTGCAGGGCACAGGCACTGCGAAGCAGCGGAACCGCCACCGCCGCGCCGCTGCCCTCACCCAGGCGCATGCCAAGATCCAGCAACGGCCTGGCATCCAGTGCGCCCAGCACGGCCTGGTGCCCCGGTTCCGCCGAACGATGGGCGAACAGCAGCCAGTGCCGGAGTTGTGGTTGTTGGCGAACCGCCACCAGGGCGGCAACAGAAACGATAAACCCATCCACCAGCACGGGAATGCCGCGTGCTGCGCTGCCCATAATGGCACTCGCCAGCGCAGCAATCTCGAATCCGCCGAGGGAGGCCAACACCGCCAGGGGGGCTCGGTTGTTGCCATGCCTGGCCAACGCGCGGTCGATAACCTCACATTTCCGGGACACGCCAGCGGCGTCCAGCCCCGTGCCCGGTCCGGCCAGGTTTTCTGGACTTTGCTCCAGCAATGCGCAGGCAACGGCGGTGGCACTGGTGGTATTGCCGATGCCCATATCGCCACCAATAAACAGTCGGCATCCGTCATCCGCAGCGCGGGCTGCAGCCCTGTCACCGCTGGCCAGCGCTTGTTCAAACTGGTCTGGTGTCATCGCGTCGGTTGTGGCCAGGTTGGCGGTGCCCGGCGCAATCTGTTCATCCCGTACCTCGGTCAGTGGCGGAACCTTGCCGACAGTTCCTAGATTCACCACTTCCAGCGAGGCTCCCAGCTCCCGAGCCAACACGCTGATAGCGGCGCCACCGCTGGCAAAGTTGGCAATCATCTGGGCAGTGACTTCCTGGGGGAAAGCGGATACGCCTTCGGCACAGACGCCGTGGTCTGCCGCGAAAACCGCAATACGGATAGGATCGGCCTGCGGTTGTTTAGTGCGCTGAAGGCCTGCCAGTTTTATCGCTATGTCTTCCAACTGCCCCAACGACCCCCGGGGCTTGGTAAGCACCTGTTGGCGTTGTTGCGCCCCCTGGGAAAATTGAGTGTCTGATGTTGGCAACGGCTGTGTCCAGCAGGAAGGCAGCAGCATGGTTGGATCCTGAGGTCGCAAAGTGTCGGGAGCCGGGGATGGTTTGCCCAGCCTGAAAAAGTGTCAAGGATAGCAGTCACTCGGTTAGACTTCCTTTCGATCACGACAACCCACTGCCAGCTTGAAGAGATATTGCTGATTTGAACGCCTTCGTTTTCGCTGTGATAGTTTGTTTTATCGCCGTTGTATTGGACCGCTGGCTGGGTGAGCCGCGTCGGTGGCACCCACTTGTTGGGTTTGGGTATGTGTCGGCATTCCTGGAGCAGAGGTTGAATCGGCTACCTGGCCGGAAGGCGCGATCGATCTTTCTCGGGTTTCTGGCTCTGTTAATCGCGGTGATTCCCGTACTGGCGGTAGCCGAGTGGTTGCACGGGTGGTTGGGGAACTGGGAATACTTGCTGGTTCAGGTTGTGGTGTTGTATTTCGCCCTGTCCATTCGTGGCCTGACGGAGCATGGCCGGGCAGTGTCCGACGCGTTGCATGAGGGCGACCTTGAGAATGCCCGGACACAGGTCGGCCGTATCGTCAGTCGTGATGCAGCGGCGCTTGATGACAATGGCATTGCGATAGCCGCGACCGAGTCCATGCTGGAAAACGGAGCTGATGCCGTGTTCGCCAGCCTGTTCTGGTTCCTTGTGGCCGGCGTTCCGGGTGTGCTGCTTCACCGGCTGGTGAATACCCTGGACGCCATGTGGGGGTACCGCAATGATCGCTACCGGTATTTCGGCCGGGCGGCGGCGAGGCTGGACGACGTGTTGAACTGGATACCCGCTCGCCTCACGGCGCTGACCTATGGCCTGCTTGGCGATGTTCGTGGCGCCCTCTACTGCTGGCGGACACAGGCGCCGGCCTGGGACAGCCCCAATGCCGGCCCAGTGATGGCCGCGGGGGCCGGGGCGTTGGGTGTTGTACTCGGTGGCCCCGCGCCCTACGCCTCAGGCATCAAGAAAAGGCCGACCCTTGGTGACGGTGAACCGGCATCGGCGGCCACTATCGACGGGGCCATTCGCTTGGTCCATCGTGGCGTGTGGTTGTGGCTCGGACTGCTGGTCGCAGTCGCTATTGTCGGGTGGACAACCAGCGCCGCTGCCTGAAGGTGTTAGCCGGTTGCTTCCGGTTCCCGTGTTTCGCTGGCGGGTATCGTTAACATCAACAGGAAGCCAATCACCAGGAACACCAGAATGGTGCTCATGCCCCAGCGCTGGCTGTCGGTGACGGCCGTGACCCAACCCACCAGCAACGGGCCGGCAAACGCGGTGGCTTTGCCAGAGAACGCGAACAGGCCGAACATCTGGGTTTGCAGGTGAGGCGGCGCAATGCGGGCCAGGTGGGAGCGGCTGGCGGACTGCAATGGCCCCACGAAGATGCCCAGGATCATGCCCCATACCCAGAATGCCGTGGCGCCATCCACCACCAGGATCGCCAGTGCACTGCAGCCCAGCCCCACCAGTGACAACAGAATGGTATTGCGCCCGCCCAGGGCATCATCCACCCAGGCGAAGCCCAGCGCGCCCAGACCAGCGGTGACGTTGAGGGCGATGGCGAATTGCAGCACTTCCGTGGACCCCATGTTGAACGTACCCGCCGCGTACACCCCGCCAAAGGTGAAGATGGTGGCCAGGCCATCGGTGTAGAGCATACGGGCGATCAGGAAGCGCACGATGTCCTTGTACTGGCGAACGTGGGCGATGGATTCCTTCAGTTGCCGGAACCCGGCGCGAGTGGCTGCGGCGAGTCCCAGGCCGGTGGATGGGCGGTCAGGCACAAAGATAAAGGCCGGCAGGGCGAACACCAGGTACCACACCGCCACCAGAACGAAAGTGGCACGCACATGTTCTGCATTGTCCCGATTAAGGTTGAACAGGTTGGCATCGGCTTCGATAAAGCCATACAGCGCAACGATAAGGCTCAGCACGCCCCCGGTGTAACCCAGCCCCCAGGCCCAGCCTGACCAGCGCCCGGTTCGCGCCGGGCTTGCGAGATCCGGCAGCATGGAATTGTAGAAAATGAACGCGAATTCGGCGCCAAGTGTACCCAGGCCCACCCACAGGGCAGCGTTCCAGAACTGGTTCTGTTCCGGCGTGACCGTCCACAGCATGGCGCAGGAGACCACACAAAGCAGGGTGAAGCTGATAAACCAGGGTTTGCGACGGCCAGACTGATCCGCAATGGCGCCCAGTATCGGCGCCAGGATCGCGATAAACACGCCGGCAATGCCAACGATGTTGCCCCAGGCTTCCGTGCCCTTTACTTCGTCCTGTATCACCGAGACGCTGAAGTATTGGGCAAAGACAAAGGTCAGGATGATGGTGAAGAACGCGCTATTGGCCCAGTCGTAAAGCGCCCAGGACCAGAGCGCGCGTTTGTCTTCCGGCTTGCCCTGTGGGTGGGCGACAGGCGATTGCGATGACATGTGGGGCTGGGCTCCTGATCCTTGCAAGGTATATCCGTGCGGTGATTGTCGCCATTATCGCCACAAATGCACAGCCCCGTGGGGTTAAACCCTCTTCAGGTTTCGCGATTCGTGGTCCAGTAACCACGCCTTGCGTTCCAGGCCGCCGGCATAGCCAGTCAACGTGCCATTGGCCCCGATCACCCGGTGGCAGGGAATCAGAATGGCAATGGGGTTGAGGGCGTTGGCACGAGCCACGGCGCGTACTGCCTTTGGGTTGCCCAGTGTGCCTGCCAGTGCGCTGTAGGAACGGTGCTCACCCGCTGGAATCCCAGTCAGTCCCTGCCAGACCTGCTGTTGGAACTCGGTACCGGTCAAGCGGATGTCGCTCCACGGCAGAGGTCCCGCTTTCCCGGCGAAGTAGGCTTCGAGCCATTCGAGCACCGACGTAGGGGCGGAACCGGGTTGCTCGCGCCACTCCGGCTGACGGAACCGGCGGTTCTGCAGCGACTGCATACGTTCTTCATTGTCGTCGAAGTCCAGGTGGACCAGTTGGTTATCCACCGTGGCCAGGCTCAGGGGGCCAACGGGACTGGGAAATCGGCTGACATGGATTCGAGTTGTCATGGCGTTGTCTCCTGCCGGGGTGGATGGGTGTTCAGTGATGTCCACAGGTATTGCGCTGCATAAGCCCGCCATGGGCGCCAACGCTCCGCGTGGCGAGTCAGGGCTTTGGCATCGTGCGGGCCGCCCAGGTGGGCTGAAGCCTTGAGTATGCCCAGATCGCTGGCGGGAAACGCGTCCGGGTCTCCCAGGCCGCGCAGGGCCAGGTAATGGAGTGTCCAGGGGCCAATACCCCGCATGGGCGCCAATTGCGCCAGCAGGGCGTTGCCCTCCAGCTCGGCAAAACCAGGTTCAGCAAACCGGGCGGTGATCCGCTCCAGGGTATCCGCCCGGCCGCCAGGCATGCCCAGTTTACTCAATGGCTGGCCGGCGAGTGCCGTCGGCTCCGGGAAGCTATGGGTAATCCCCGTGCCAGTGGCAAGATCGTCGGGAAGGACTTCGCCATAAACGGCCACCAGCCGTCCAGCCAGGGTTCGCGCTGCAGCGACGGACACCTGCTGCCCGAGAATGGCCCTTACAGAAAACTCAAACCGGTCCCAGCTGCCGGGAACGCGAAGGCCGGAATACTGTGCGATCAGTGGTTCCAATAGTGGATCACGCGCCAGGTGTTCGCCGATTCCGGGCAGATCTGCATCCAGATCGAGCAAACGGCGTATCCTTGCACCCACCTCCAGAATGGACTGCCGCGCCGGCCCACGAAGGATCACCTGCACACCCGGGGGATTGTCGCTTGGGCGACAGATGACCAGCCCCGGTTGCCCCGCAATATAAAGCGATCGTGCGTAGTGGTGCGCGCCTACCGACTCCAGGCCCGGAATGGCCCTTGCCCGAAAGAAAGTCAGCAGTTGCTCACTGTCAAAGGGTGGGCGGGCTCGCAGGAACAGAACAAGGTCGTCTTGTGCCGGCAAAAAAGGGTCGACTGCACCGCGTTGTGAGGTGTTGAGTGATGGTTTTAGGCCCCTGCGGAACGCTGTCGGTGCATTACCGTAGGCATCCTTCAAAGTGTGATTGAAGCGGCGCAGACTGCTGAAACCGGCAATATCTGCGATCTCGGTCATACTCAGATTGCTGTCGACAATCAACTGCCGGGCCCGCAATAGACGCCGGGCCTGGGCGTGTTGTTGTGGGGTGGCTCCGGTGTGGCGTTTGTAGAGTTGGCGCAGGTAGCGGTCGGTAATGCCCAGCCGTTCGGCCAGGCTCGCCACGGAGCCGTTATCCAGGGCGCCTTCGTCTACCAGCCGCACCGCCCGGGCCACGGTGGTGTGAACCCCAGCCGCAGCCGGGCTACCGGGTGCCGCTTCCGGCCGGCACCGTAGGCAGGGTCGAAAGCCGTTGGCCATGGCTGTTTCTGCCGACGGGTAAAAACGCACGTTCCCCCGCTTGGGCGTCACCGCCGGGCAAATGGGGCGGCAGAAAATCCCGGTGGTCAACACGGCGGTGTAGAAGCGACCGTCGAATCGGGCATCCCGGGTTTTCAGTGCCTGGTAACAAAGGTCATCCGTTAATGTGTCCATAACCGAAAGTGTACCAGCGAAACCCGGAAAAACTCGCCGGATTCGGAACTGATCGTTGAGCCTTTACATCGCAAGCCCAAGCAGCAGGACCAGTTCCGCAAACACCACACTGGCCCCAAGGGTGTCGCCGGTATAGCCACCCAGTTGCCGACGCAGATACCCGCCCCAGACAATGGCCGTACCCAGCGTGGCGAAGATCAGCCACAGCAGGAGTTCAGGTTTAAACGGGATGAGGGCCAGAAAGACAATCGCGGTGAACGCGGTGGCAATCGCCAGTCGTGAACGCGAAAAATCTTCGGCCACCGGCTTGCTTTTGCTCTTGTCCGGGTCGGTCACATACGGCAGGAAGCCCATGATCATCAGTGGTGCCAGGCGCGACACCATCGGAGCCAGGATCAGCGCCAACCACACCGGTTGTGCTTCAGCCAGCAGCGCAAGTTTCAGCACCAATGCGACCACCAGAGCTACGGTGCCGTAGGTGCCGATGCGGCTGTCCTTCATGATCCGCAACCTGTCCTCCAGGGAATACCCGCCGCCCAGCGCATCGATACTGTCGGCCAACCCGTCTTCGTGGAAAGCGCCGGTAATCCACAGATGAAAACCCAGAATAAGGATAAGACTGATCAGCGGGCTCCAAAGCTGCACAACAGCCATGTACAGCCCCGCATAAATGACGCCGAGCACCAGCCCCACCAGAGGGAAATAGACACTGCACTGATTCATCAGGCGGGGGGAATAGTCGATACGCACCAGCATGGGAATGCGTGTCAGGAACCCGATGGCCAGCCAGAAGGCCTGCCATTCCCTGGAAACGAGAGGTTTTAGTTGGCTCAATTAATTGCCCTGTCTCTGGCGATTGTGTGGTTTCGCGAGCAGTTTAGCATTATCTGTACCCATGCCCGTCAAAGGCCGAATCCTGTAGGGGTATCCAGAGGGCTGCTGATGCCGCGTTCATGGTTGCCAACCCGGATATCGCTTCATCATGTGTGAAAACGGTAGGCAGTTTTCGACCCCTGGACGTTTTGGTGAATTGCAGTTCGCCCAACTCCTTATCCAGAAACTGATGATACATAAACACCAGCGCGTTCAGGGCCGTTTTCTGGGTATTTACCGCCACGTTTCAGTTGTTCGCTAGATGGCTCAGCCATTGGTTCACTTCCGTCGGCCCCATGGACTCAGGGTGACGTTTATCGTGAAAGCGAATAAATTCGCGTACCCACAAGCAGTAAGTTTTCTCCGTTCGGTAGGCGAGATGCCTGGCACGTATAAATGCGCGGAAACCAGAAAAATGATCATGGCGACCATGATTTCGGAGGGGTGCGATGAGATATGATTTTTAACTGCTAAATCATTGAGTTGGAAATAGGCGTGAAAATGGCATACGAGTCTTTGCGATCATTTTTATTTAGGAAAAGCCAGGGAAAGTAGATGGAACTTGTTGACTTGGTAAGGGTTTCTTCCTAATTTTTAGGGATTTCTAATTTGGGATATCGGTCGCCGGGAAAGTGGTCGTGGCGACTCATATACAAATGTTAGCGGATGATGGAAGCATATGGACGTTGAATACCGAAAAACACTAGATAGCGTTCGCTGGCATCGTGTGTCAGAGATATTCGAGGAGGTAGGCTGGGGGAGCCGGTCGCCGGATAGCCTTGAACACGGATTTACCCAAAGCAGCTTCTATCGGTTTGCGTACATTGAAAACGAGCTTGTGGGGTTTGGCCGGACGGTTGATGATGGCGCCTTTTACGGTTGGGTGGTTGATCTTGTTGTACTCCCAAAGTACCAGGGCTTCGGAATAGGGAAGCGTATATTAAAGGATCTGGAGTCAGAGCTAAGTTCATTTATTACCACAATGTTGGTGGCCACCGAGGGTAACGCCGGGTTCTATGAGAGCCAGGGCTGGTTCAAGCAACGCTCGGCCCGTGTTGGCGGCGTTATGTGTAGGCGGAGATAATGGAGTTGCGATCTAACACAGAGCTTTTTGATGCGATTGATGCAATAAAAAAGGAGTTGGCAGCTTCCGGGCAGAATGGCGCCAGCGCCTCTATTGCAGAAGGTATGTCTGGTTTAAATGGGCTTACGGATGGATGGGCGTACCTTCTTGAGCATCTAAATTCAGTGAGCAACGAGTATGGGCTTCAACTCACGGAGCAGCAGCTCCAAAAGCTAGATCAAGTGCAGGCGACGGTGCATAAAATTGTCTATCGTGTCTGAAACACATAACAAGGCATCAATTCGCGGCCTGTGGCCGCCGGACGCCCTTTACGTGGCTCCTTCGTCGCCACTCCAAGGTCGCCGCTGTGCTTCGGCGTTGAGGCTGTAGAAAAACTCCGAATCGTGCCCCGGTTTTGCTAGGATCAGGCAAACGGACAAGGAGTCGTCAGATGCCCAAAGCCAAGCCCCGCTTCAAGCCCTACAACCCCGACCAGAACGCC